>DASQHA010000028.1:0-12080 GCA_035632335.1 Terriglobales bacterium | reverse complement strand
TGGTAACCATAAGACAAACCGGGAGCAACGCCCTGTTTAGTTAGACTACAGACCAGAGCGGAAAGTTTCCATCAGTGCGGCGGGGGTTTCTTTGCGACCTTTGCGATGTCTTTGTGTCCTTTGCGGTTAAGGGGTTGATCTTGCGCATACGAAGTCAAAATCTTGACCGCAAAGGACGCAGAGAAAGGCCGCAAAGGAAGGCCGTCGGTCGGAACTAGTGGCTCTCGCCTTTATCAATCTTGCTGGCGACTTTCACTCCGCTCAATCCGCTGACGTACTTCGATATGCCGCGATAGAGCGATTCCGCAATGCGTTGCCGGTAATCGGAAGTCTTTAGCCGGCGTTCGTCCCCGGGATTGCTGACGAATGAGATCTCCGCCAGGATGGACGGCATGTTGGCCCCGATGAGCACGATAAAGGGCGCCTTCTTCACCCCGCGATCGCGGAGTCCAGGACTCTTGGCGGCCAGCCCGCTATGCAGGGCGCGCTGCACATTGGCGGCAAACTCGCGCGATTCCTCGATTTTTTCTTTTAGCGCGATCTTCTTCACCAGGTCCTGAAGCTCATAGACAGACTTGTCCGAGGCCGCGTTTTCACGCGCGGCCACATCCAGCGCCTCGGCGGACGAGGTGAAGTTGAGGTAATAGGTTTCGACTCCGCGCGCGTCGGGATCGCGACTGGAGTTGGCGTGGATCGAAACGAACAAGTCGGCCTGATCCTGGTTGGCGATGGCAGTGCGAGTCTCGAGCGGAATGAAAGTGTCGTCCTTGCGGGTATAAACGACGTCGGCGCCCAGGCGTGTCTGCAGGAGTTTGCCCAGGCGACGGCCTACGTCGAGAACCAGGTCTTTTTCTTCCAGGCCATTGGGACCGATGGTGCCGGTGTCGTGTCCGCCGTGGCCGGGATCGATCACGATCCTGCCGATCTTCAATCCCAGGGCGCGAATCAGCGAGCGGTCTCCGCTGGCGGTCGGCGAGGCTTCGCGGACATCCGGAAAGACAGCTGCGGGCTGGCGCTTGTTCCGGCTGGACCGCTTCGAAGCCGCCGGCAAGGTCAATGCGGGCGCGGGCAGCGTAGTCGGCGCTTTGGCCGTGGGCTTGATCTCCGGGGGATCGAGTTTGGCGACGGTGACGGTGCTATCGTCGTCATCGTCGGCTTCGACTACGATTTTCCGCGCGCCGCTGCTGGTTGTCACAGGCTCTGGCTTCCTGGCCCGCCCCTTGGCTTGTGACCCGGCTTCGTCCGCGGCCGGCGGCTTGGACGTCGCCACGTTTGCAGCTTCCGACGTTTTCGCAGTCCGCGCTGAGGTCGCGGTTTCTTTCACCGGCGTTTCCCGCGCGGCCCGGGTGTCTTGCGTATCTTTGCCATGGACATCACTGCTGTGAACGTCGTTGCTCTGCACGTCCGTCCTACGAACATCAATGATCAGGCGCGGCGGATCGCTCAGCAGGGATGTGGTGTAGCCGGAGTGGTCCGCGACCTCGAGCACGATCCGTGTCTTCCCCGGCTGAAACTGAGCCACTCGAATCTTCCGTAACGGGCTGTCATCCACGTCGAAGGTCTTGCCCAGCAGCGACGACGTCAGGTTGGTGTCGAGCAGATCGAAAAAGATTCGTTCGGGATTGTCGATGCGCTGCGAGTCGAACTTTACATCCCTGCCCAGTGCGATCGCGACCCGGGTGTATTCCGGGGTAGACCAGTGACGGATGCTGGTGACGTAGGTCGGTTTCGGGCGCTGGTTCGAATCCTCCGAGTCACTGGCGGCGGCGGTACTGTCCGGTTTCGAAGCTGCAAGAGCCTTGTCAGAACCCGGCTTCCCGGCGGGTTCCGGGCGCGGGTTGGAGTCGTCGTCGGAGTCTTTCTGGTCGCTCGTCCTCAGGCCGGCCTGCTGCACCGGCTGGTTAACCGACTTGCGGGCCTCGTCCGCCAGATGGTGGCGAGGATAGCGGCGGAGGAACTCTTCGAAAGCCAGTCTGGCCTGGGCCTGATCTTTGAGATCATCCTGATAAATCTGGCCGACGGCAAAGAGCGCTTCAAAACGGTCGCGGCTGCCGGGATATTCGCGGCGCAGAAACTTGTATTGCCCGATGGCAGCATGCAGGGCCTTGTCATCGTTGAATCGCCGGCCCATTTCCGCCAGCAGTTCGGCGACGGCAACCACGCTGGGGTCCGCTTTAGACGAAGCCGGCGAGCCGTAGTACACGCGGCGGTAGGCGGCAATCACGCGCTGGTATTCCTGGCGGCTTTGCCTGGCGGCGGGAAGGCTTTTCAGGTTTTCGCGCAGCCGCTGTGCGGCGGAGTACTGGGTCGAGGCCCAGGCTTCAGACTTGCCCCGCGCTTGCAGGGGCAGCACCGGGAGCAACAGCAGAAGCAGAGCCGCACCCAGACGCGTTGCGCGTTGGCTTCGATCGGAGTTCTTCAATGTTCCAGCCTGTAGTCGAGGGGCCTGTAATCGCGTTGGCAGCAGTCGCCTGCCTACCGTTAAAGATGCCGATCTCTCAATCGGTGTTGCTGAACATCAGAACGCCGCGCTCATCCCGCATCACCCGAACCGGCTCATGCACCGGGCTGCCCAGGATCTGGTTGCCCGAACCGCTCCCGCCGTAATACAGCTGGGTGATTCTTTTCACGTAGTTGCGAGTCTCGCGGAAATGCGGCACTCCGGCGCTCCTGGCCACGGCGCCGGCCCCGGCGTTGTAAGCGGCCAGGGTCAGTTTGACGTCGCCACCATAGCTTTCCATCAGCTTCTTGAGATGGCGGACGCCCGCGTCCACGTTCTGCTGCGGATCGAACGGGTTGACCACGTTGAGTTGGCGCGCCGTTTGTGGCATCAGCTGCATCAGCCCCATCGCCCCGGTTCGGGAAACCGCGTTGGGGTTGAAGTTCGATTCCACCTTGATGACCGCGCGCACCAGGCTCGGGTCCACGTTGTGCCGGGACGCCGCCTCCTCAATGGCGGCATCAATCTCCTGCGGGGTAAAGGGCTTTCCCCGCACGAAGCTCGAAACCTGCTGCGAGGTACTGACCTCCGCCGCGGCTGAACGCGCTGCCCGGATGTTGGCCGAAGGGACCGCCTTCCAGGCATGTGCTGTAGGGCTCCAGTACATCAGCCCGCTGCTGCGCGGCGTAGCCGGACTCGAGCGTCGCGGCGTTGCCGGCGCTTCGTCGTTCACGTAGACCTTGCGTCCCGAGCTGTCAACGCTCGCGGTAATGCCGGCTTGTGCCCGCACGTATGGCGTAGTGAGAGAAAGGAAGGTCGCGAGTACAGGGCTTGCCATCAGGGCGATTTGCAGGCGTTTTCGCATAGCCGGGTTTAGCGCTTGCACGCGGACGTACAAATAGCCCGCGCCTGCCTACCCGGAACCTGACGGAGAACCATCTACCAGAGTGCAACAATTATAGGCGGGCGATGGTTCCGTAGCAATTACTCTAAAGACCAATAGAACCACCGAAGTAATACAGCAATTCGTTGAAAATATAGATATTTACCGCGCCCGTTGGTTACCCGGCGAAGCTCCATGGCTGCGGCTTCGAACGGGCCTGACGCCGGCGCGGCTTTTACGTCCATTGTCGGCTGTAGTAGGCTGCCTGCGTCACCCAGGCCTCATTCATCATGAACGACATCGTCCTGCCGCCACGCGAAGCCCCGGACTCCCTGATGCTCTATGGCTTCTGGTATCGCGCCCTGCCCGGTCGGCAGGTGGGCGGGAGCCAGCTGCAGAAAGCCATGCTGCTCGAGACCCCGCTGGCCATCGGACGCGATGGTCAGGGCCGCCCGTTTGCGCTGCATGACGCCTGTCCGCATCGCGGCATGCCGCTTTCCCACGGCCACTTTGACGGCCAGCAGGTGGAATGCAGCTATCACGGCTGGCGGTTTGACGCTCATACCGGCCAGTGCCAGCTCATCCCTTCGCTCACCGCCGACCAGAAGCTGAAGGTTGAACGCATTTATGCGGGCAGCTATCCCTGCGAAGAGCATGACGATTTCATCTGGGTTTTCCTTCCCGAACCGGCTGCGCCGGGCGCAGGATTTACCCGGGCCGCGGACGCGCCCATGCCTGCTCCCCGGGTCCCCACGTTCTCTGAGAAGTACAAACTTGCCTACCTCACCGCCGACCTGCCCTGCAGCGTCGATCACGGAATCATTGGACTGATGGATCCGGCGCACGGGCCGTTCGTCCATCAAGCCTGGTGGTGGCGCAGTCGCAGCAGCATCCACGAGAAGCAGAAGAATTTCGAGCCCATTCCCGGCGGCTTTCGCATGAGCGCGCACACCCCCAGTTCGAACAGCGCGCCTTACAAACTGCTGCGGCTCTACGCCGACGCGGAATCCATTACGACGACAATTGATTTCGTTCTGCCCAACCTGCGGCTGGAAACCATCCGTGCCGGCAAGTACTGGTTTTCTTCGCTGACCACGGTAACGCCGATTACCCGCAGCCAGTGCCGCATTGATGTAGTCGCGGCCTGGAACATCTTCCGCTGGGTTCCGCTGGGTCCGCAGCTGCTGAAGTTTGTGTTTGCGAAGTTTGTGGAACAAGACCGGAAAACCATGGAAGAGCAATCCGAAGGTTTAAAATACAACCCTCACCTGATGCTGATCGACGATGCCGACCGTCCCGCCAAATGGTATTTCGGACTGAAAGCCGCGCTGCTGGAATCGCGGAAAACGGGAGCGGAGATGAAACATCCCCTGCCCGGTCCGGTCACCCTGAAGTGGAGAAGTTGAGGCGTTTAGCGGGCCCGTCCGACAACCTCTCTTCGTTCGGTTGCTCAGGGCAGGCTGAAAGCTGAGCCCGCTGCCGAAATCCCGAGCGCAGCCAAGGATCTCGCGGTCAGTCCTCGACCAGCCAGTCCAAGGCTTCCTCGCGCGTCCCGAAGGTGGGCAAGTCCCGTTGCGAAAAGTTCTTCATGTGCTCGTAAAAGATTTTGGGCAAACCTTCCGTTCCCACCCAGGCCGAACGTTTCAGGTAAGGCCGGTCGCGCACGAGTGCCGGCTTGAAAAGATCGAGACTCTTTTTGTCGAAGTGCGCGCCGGTGAAATCTGCCAGCAGGAGGACCGATCCTTTCGGCTCCGCCATGACCCGGGCCGGGACCAGCGAGGCGAATTCTTCCAATTGCTCCGCCGTGCAACCGGTGACATCCACCAGAAGAACTTTCTTGTGCTTGTGGCTGATGAAACGGATTCGGTTTTTCATCCGCCCTCCTTTTGCCGCGAAGTGTAATCGGCAAAGTTGCGCGCCTGAGAACCGGGAACTAGTAACTGACAACGGGAATTAACTTCCCAGCAAACCGTCCACCACGCTGTACGCCTCGCCCAGCGCGGCATCGAGCGATCCAGGGTCCTTGCCGCCGGCCTCGGCCAGGTCAGGCCTGCCGCCGCCCTTGCCGCCCACCTTCTGCGCCACCGGGCCAATGACCTTGCCCGCCTGGATTCTACTCGTAAGGTCTTTGGTCACGCCGACGATAAGCGAAACACTGCCGTTAGTGGCCGAGCCGAGAACCACTACGCCTGATCCCAGCTTGTCGCGCAGCTGGTCGACCAGCGCACGCATCTGCGCGCGCTCCAGGTTGTCCACCCGGTGGGCCAGGACCTTGACGCCGCGCACCTCCTTGACCTTTTCCGTGACCGAAGCCACGGTGGACGATGCCGACTTCATTCGCGCCTGATCGAGTTCGCGGCCCAGGCGCTTGATCTCCGCATCTTTTTTCTCGAGCTCGGCTTTCAGTGCTTCAGCCGGCGATAGTGAGGCCTCTCCGGGTGCGGGTGCCCCATCCTTTCGCGTTCTTGGCGAAAGGGCGGGGCCGGCAAAGCTGGCGACAACGTTCTCCAGTTGGAGGTCCTTCTGAAAATGATGCAGCGACTCTTCCCCGGTGACGGCCTCAATGCGGCGCACACCGGATGACACGCTGCCTTCTTTCAGAACCTTAATCAGTCCGATCTCACCGGTCTGCGCGGTGTGGGTGCCGCCGCAGAGTTCAGTCGAAAAGTCTCCGATCTTGATGACGCGAACTTTGTCGCCGTACTTCTCGCCGAATAGCGCCATGGCCTTGTACTCGTTGATGGCGACATCGATCGGGACATTCTCGATGACCTCGATCTTTTCATTGCGCAGCACTTCCTTGTTGATCAGGTCTTCGATGTCCTGCAGTTCCTCGTCCGCAACCCCGGTGAAGTGCGAGAAGTCAAAGCGCAGATGATCGGGCGCCACCAGCGATCCTGCCTGCCTCACATGTTTTCCCAGAACTTCACGCAGCCCGGCTTGCAGCAGGTGCGTGGCGGTGTGATTGCGCATGGTGGACTGCCGGATTTCGGCGTCGACCACAGCGTCTACTTTGTCTCCGACCCTGAGGGTGCCCCACCCAACGCGGTTTTCGTTGGGTAGGGACTTCATCACAATCTGGTGCGCCCTTACTCCCTGCACGGGGTAGTAGCAGCCCTTCACGTCGGCAATTATGGTGTTGTGATCGTCGCTGAAGAGCCATCCGCGGTCGCCCACCTGTCCGCCGGACTCGGCGTAGAACGGAGTGTGATCGAGGATGACCTCGCCTTCTTCTCCGGGCTTCAATTCCTGCGCGCCCTGTCCGTTGTGGATGATCGCGAGGACCTCGCAACCATTGGACCGGGTTTGGCGGTAGCCCTCGAAGTCAGATTTCGGGAGCTCTTGATACGCGGGGTTCGCCGTCTGCTTGGCGGCGCCTTTCCAGGAGGCGCGAGCGCGCTCGCGCTGCTCCTGCATGGCGCGGTCGAAACCTTCCTGATCGAACGCGATACCCTGGTCGCGGGCCGCGTCCTGCATGAAGTCCAGGGGCATGCCGAAGGTGTCGTAAAGCTTGAATGCCTCCACGCCGGAAAGCGCGGGGGCTGCAGGCGCGTGCTGAGAGCTCAGGTGGAACGCTTCCTCCAGCTTTTTCAAGCCGATATCCAGCGTGTGCGCGAACCGCTGCTCTTCCGCCAGCACAGTCCGGGAAACACGGTCCGCGGATTCTTTGAGTTCCGGATAGGCGTCCTGCATGAGATCGCGCACGGCAAAAACCATTTTGTGGAGGAACGGCTTGTCGTAGCCGAGCAATCTGCCGTGCGTGATCGCTCGCCGGATAATTTTTCTCAGAACATAGCCGCGGCCTTCGTTGGACGGCAGCACTCCGTCTGAAATTAGAAACGTTGCGGCTCGCGAGTGGTCTGCGATGACGCGCAGCGATGCCGCGGACTTATGTGCGGAATCACCACCGGCCACGTGGGGACGGCCGCCCTCGGCTGTCCCGCGGAGCGAAGCTCCGCTTGCATCTTGTCTCGGCACGGATGTCGGAGGCCCTCCAGCCGAGCCTGGCTCGGCCTGGACGGGGCGAAGCCCCGTCCCCACATGGTTCGTGGTAACTCCGGTCAACTCCGCCGCGCGCGCGATCAACGGCGTAAACAGATCCGTGTCGTAATTCGAAATCACTCCCTGCAGCACCGCCGTCACACGCTCCAACCCCATCCCCGTATCAATCGACGGCTTGGGCAGCGGATTCAGCTTGCCATCGGCATCTCGATCGAACTGCATGAAGACGAGATTCCACAGCTCGACATAGCGGCCGCAGTCGCAGCCGAACGCACAATCCTGGTGTCCCTGATCGGACGCTGCCACGCCCATGTCGTAGTGAATCTCGCTGCAGGGGCCGCAGGGGCCGGTGTCGCCCATCTGCCAGAAATTGTCTTTCAGTCCAAATTCAAAAATTCGATCCGCCGGTACACCCTGCCCTTGCCATAAATCGTAGGCTTCGGTATCGCGCAACATTCCGCCTTCGCCGTTGAAGATGGTCACATACAGTTTGTTCTTATCCAGGCCGAACCATTGCGGCGACGTGATCAGCTCCCAGGCATAGGCGATGGCATCCTTTTTGAAATAGTCGCCGAAGGAGAAATTCCCCAGCATCTCGAAAAACGTGTGGTGACGGTTGGTGAATCCCACGTTCTCGAGGTCGTTGTGCTTGCCGCCGGCGCGCACGCATTTCTGCGAAGTTGTGGCCCGGCTGTAGTCGCGTTTTTCCAGGCCGAGGAAGATGTCCTTGAACTGGTTCATACCCGCGTTGGTGAACAGCAGGGTCGGATCGTTCTGCGGGACGAGCGACGACGAGTGCACCTCGCGATGTCCCTTCTGAACGAAAAAGTCCAGAAATTTGCGGCGAATTTCGGAGCCGGTCAGCATGGTCGTGTATCCCGATTCTAGCATCGGGGAAAGGCTGTCGCCGGGTCGCGGCCGTACGCCGATGTTCATTCGTCACAGAGGGCGGGCGGGGCCGCGCGGTAGGTTTCAGGCATGCCTGAAGCACGCGGTCCGCCTTGGGCAGGACACCCGCCAGTGAACTCCGTGAACGGCGGGCTACTATCGGCGTGTGTATTGCGTTAGTTTCGAGCGTCCCCGCGGGACGCGTTCGTAGTGTCGACCAACCCGGCGTTGAAACGCACGGGCTACTATCAGGCGTCCCTCCGGGACGCGTTTGCCAGGCGCAAAAAGCCCGCCATCGGGCTGGCGGGCTATGCTTCCCACGCGGTGGGCTACTTAACGGCGTCGCCGGTCTTCTCCGCGCCTTTTTTCACGTCGTGGCCGATGTCTTTTACGCCCTTCTTGATGCCGTGCCCGGTCTTCTTCGCCACGTGTCCCGTATCTTTGGCAGCGTCCTTGGTCGCGTCCGCGGTCTTGTCAGCCGCTTTGTCGACTCCGTGTGCAGTTTTCTTGGCGACTGTTTTGGTGTCGTGGGCCGTATCTTTCGCTGCGTCCTTGGTGGCATCTGCAGTCTTGTCGGCAGCCTTGTCGGTCGCATGCGCGGTCTTCTTGGCGGCCGTCTTGGTGTCGTGGGCGGCATCCTTGGTCGCGTCGGCAGTCTTGTCGGCGGCTTTGTCGGTGGCGTGAACGGTCTTCTTGGCTGCCTTCTTAGTGGCGTGAGCCGTGTCCCTGGCCGCGTCTTTGGTGGCGTCGGCAGCCTTGTCGGCCGCCTTGTCGACGTCGGACGCGGCGCCTTGCGAGTACGCGAATGATGCCAGGCCGAGCAGCATCGCTCCGAGAACTGGGGTCCAGCGTGCTTTCATACTTCCTCCTGTGAGTGAAACGGATGCGTGGGAGTATCCGATATTTCGAGCGGAAACGCAAAGCGGGAGGTCATGGGACTCGTTTGCGTACCTTGCGGTGAAGGACCTGACCTCGCCGGAAGCGTCTTAAAGCCCTGGACCGCAAGGCGCGCAGAAAAAAACGCAAAGGGAACCGAACAGAAGAATTACTCCAGTTCTCCCTCCAGCGCAGTCAGGGTCTCGTCATCCACATCCCATTTTTTCAGGATCGCAAAAATCGTCTTGCTCCCGAAGCCCGCGCGCGCCAACTGGCGGAAGATGCGGGCGGCATCCTTCTGGTTGCTGGGCTTCCGCAGGCGCTTGCGGTGGAGGTAGTCGCGGGCCTGCTTCTCTTCGTTGACCTCCTCGTAGACTGAATCCACCGCGTGGTCGATCACTTCGCCGTGGACTCCCTTGGCCTTGAGGTCGGTGATCACGCGCCGGCGTCCGAACTTCTCATTGTCGCGGCGGAATGACGAAAACGCGGCAGCGTATTTCGCGTCGTTCAAGTAGCCCTGGTCTTTCAACCGGCGAATCACCAGTTCCACCAGCGTCCTGCCGTACTCGGTGTCGGCGTCAACTCGCGGACGCAGCAGGCGTTTCAGTTCCGCCACCGAACGCATGCGGCGAGCCAGCGCGCCCACGGCGTATTCGTACAGCACGTCTTCCGAATCGGTTTTCCTGGGACGGGGGAACGGCATTGTGTGACGAAATGTTAAAGCGTTGTAAATTGTTGTAAATAAAAAGATCTCGCGCTTGCCGCCACAAGACCACGGAACTCCTGTACTGCCAACTACGTATACACCACCGAAGGCTGAAATTCACCAAAGTGAGCAGTCCGACCGGGTAGTGACATTCTGCGCATCCTGTCGTCTACTTATGAAAAGAAATCAGGGAGTCAGTCATGCTAACCATAGACGTGGAGAAAAACGGCGAAGTGGCGGTGGTGCACTGCAGTGGACGGCTGGTGCGCGGGATCGAAGTCTCCAGCTTGAGGAACGCGGTAGTCGCGCAACAGACCAACCGCCTGGTGATACTGGACCTCTCGCAAGTGGACTTCATGGACGCGGGCGGACTGAATGCGCTGGTGTCGCTGTATCACTGGACGCGGGACCACGGGGTCCAGTTCAAACTGGTGAATCCCTCGGGCTTGGTCCGCGAGATGCTGACCCGCACCCGCTTGAACCGGGTGTTCGATATGTCGTCACTGCATGATGTGATGGCAATACTCAGCGGTGTGGATTGCCGTCACGCGAAGTACGGTGCCGGATATCTGGGACCGGTGCAGGCCATGGCGGCAAAGTAGCTGCCCTACGGTTCGAGCGTGCAGGTCAATGAAAAAAGGGCGCGCATCAGGCGCGCCCTTGGCTTTTTGGGAAACGAAAAGACTTCAGCGCCCGCCAAAGCCCGACTGCTGCATGGCATTCCGGGAAATATCGCTGGTGGAAGACACGCCCTGCATCCGCAACTTGAAGTCGTCGGCGTTGGAAGCGTTTTCCAGAGCGGTTTCGTAGTTGATCAATCCTGCCTGGAACAAATCCCATAGCGACTGATCGAAGGTTTGCATGCCGTACTGCGAAGTTCCGGCAGAAATGGCGTCGCGTACGGCGCGCGTCTTCTCCGGGACCAGAATACATTCGCGAATGTACGCGGTGTTGATCATGACTTCGACCGCGGGCACGCGGCCGTCTCCGTCGCAGCGTCGCACCAGTCGTTGGCTGATGACGGCGCGCAGCACCGCAGCCAGCTGCAACCGGATCTGTTTTTGCTCCGGCGGCGGGAAGATCGCGATAATACGGTTGATGGTTTCGACCGCGTCCAGGGTGTGCAAGGTGGAGAACACCATGTGGCCAGTTTCGGCGGCGTGCAGCGCAGTGCCGATGGTTTCGAGATCGCGCATTTCGCCGACCAGGATGACGTCGGGATCCTGACGCAGGGAAGCGCGCAACGCGGCGCCGAATGACGGCGTGTCGACTTCTACTTCGCGCTGGTTGACATAGCCTTTTTTGTCGCGGTGTAGAAATTCGATGGGATCTTCGATGGTGATGATGTGCTCGGCGCGGGTGGAGTTGATGCGGTCCACCATGGCTGCGAGAGTTGTTGACTTACCGGAACCGGTGACGCCGGTGACCAGGATCAGGCCGCGCGGCATTTCACAAACCTGTTCCACAATTTTTGGCAGGTAGAGTTCGTCGAGGGCGCGGATCTTGGTGGGGATGACGCGCAGTACCAGTCCCACGTTGCCGCGCTGCTGGAAGACGTTGACACGGAAGCGGCCCAGTCCGGCGACGCCGTAGGCCATGTCAATTTCCGTGGTCTCTTTGAACTTCTGTTTCTGGCGCGCCGACATCATGCTGAACGCCATGGTCAGCATGTCTTCGGCGCTGACGCGCGGCTGGTCGGTCAGCGGAGTCAGGTCGCCATCGATGCGCAGATGGGGATAGTTGCCTACCTTCAAATGCAAGTCGGAGGCCCGGCGCTCCATGGCAATGCGCAGCAGATCATCAATATTCATTCGACACTTCCCCCAGATAACCTCCCGTATGATGAACCGAAAAGTCACTCCGCCCAAGATGACCTAAGTAACGGCGGGAACGCGCAAGGGCGGTGTCCTCCCCGTCCAGCGGAGTGAAGCTCTGCGCCGGGCGGGTCCCAAATCCAGAGCGTCACGCTGAGTTTGCGAAGCATCCGGCACGAACCACCTGCGCGGATTCGGATGCCGGGCACGCCAGGCCCTTCGCGGCTGAAGTTCCTCACGATCACTCCGCACCTGGCGGGCAATCTGAGCCAATTGCCCATCGACCTGCTGAATGGACTTGACAGTGCTGACCTCGGACCGCGTCTTCGAGAAATATCCGATTGATGTGGTCTGGTGCGGAAGATAATCACCGGCCACGTGGGGACAGCCGCCCTCGGCTGTCCAGGCGGGCAAGGCCCGCCGGCCTGAACGTCTTCAGATACTTCCTAAGTTTAGTTTCTGGTTCTGAAG
>DASQHA010000027.1:0-11714 GCA_035632335.1 Terriglobales bacterium | reverse complement strand
ATACTTTCCCTGGCGGACCTCGGAGATGCTGTGATAGCCGAGGCCGTTGAGAGCCGAGCGGATGGTTTGCCCTTGCGGATCGAGCACGGTGGATTTGAGCGAGACGTAGACGCGAGCTTTCATGGGAACTCGTATTATACGAGGCGGACAGGCAGGAATGCCTGTCCTAGCACGGCGATTTAAAATACGTGCGGGGAATCGCGGCGCCGGTTGCGGGTATGCTAGAAAAGAGCCTCGCCAAATGGGAGAGCTTACGGTTCGATGGCATGGCTGAGCCACCGGCAGCGCCATTTCTGAAGTTCGAGGAAGGGGACGGACGGGAGATCCCGCTGATCTCCGGCCACGTCTGGAAGATCGGGCGGGCCGAGCAGAACGCCGTGGCCCTGATCGACGACATGGTGTCGCGGAACCACGCCATGATCCAGATGGAGGGCGGGGAGTTTTACCTGATCGATATGGGCAGCCGCAACGGCTCGTTCGTGAACGGGAGCCGGCTGGCGGCGCCGGCGGCTCTGCGGGACGGCGATCTGCTGGGCTTCGGAAAAGCGCGTCTGCGCTTTCACAACCCGGCGCAGGCCGCACAAAGCGCTCCACCCGACAGCCTGCTCAAGCAGGCCGTGGTATCGGTGCTGGTGGTGGAGATTCGCGGGTTCGCCGCGCTGGCTGAGAAGGCCGATCGCGAAGTGGCGGGCAAGCTGTTGAGCACGTGGTTCGCGGAAGCCGATCGCCTGACGCGCCATTACGGCAGCACGGCCGAGAAGCCTTTGGGCGACCGGGCGATGGCGGTGTGGACGCACGGCGCCAAGGGTCAGGAGCACATCGAGGTGCTGCGAATTCTGCGGGCAGCGTTGGAGATTGCGCAGGTGACCGCGACTTTGCACGAGTCGTTCGGCCTGGCGGAAGCTTTGCGCACCACCGCGGGTGTGAACACAGGCCTCGCGGCCATCGGCCACACGGACGCGGGCGGCTTTACGGCGATCGGCGACAGCGTGGATGCGGCCTTCCGGCTGGAATCGGCCGCCACGGAACTGGAAGCCGACGTGGTGCTGGGAGCCTCGACCTTCGATTACGTGCGCCTGTGGCCCGGCGCCGCGCAGCACTTCCGGAGCTCGGAGATGAAGTTGCCGGACCGCGATGCGCCCGTGAAAACCTGGCACAGTCTGTTTCCGGAGCTGAACCGATTTCTCGGGGACCGCCGCGAGGATCTGGCCAAGACCATTACCGGGCGGACGATTCCACTTTAGAGACACTTCGGCGCAGAGGAAGGGAAAGAGGCGGGCTAAGAACCGTCACCGCGCCGGTCTTCCTCGCTGTTTCGAAGAAGACCGGGCGGGATGCTTGCTGGCTCGAAATCGATTTCTTTTGGATCCACGGCCCTTTCGGAACCGCGGACGCCAGAATCACCGGGCGAAACCAAAAAGCGATTCCACCTGACGATGAATTCCTGCGCAGGAATTTTCCATCGGGCCGCGCCGGTGTGCGCACGGCCTTTCTGTACTTTATGTAGCACGAGGTGGTAGAGAGAGCAGGCGCGGCAAGAGCCAAGGCGTTGAAAAAGCGGGTGAAAAAGGTGAGTGAGCTGAGTGATGGGCAAGATCACTTGGGCTCGGAATTGCGGATGGCACTGAACAAAGCTTTGAAGCAGTTCGCAGCCTCCAGCGCTTCCTTGTTGCTGGTGTCGTCGCCGTAATACGCTTTTACGAAAGCGCCCATATCGCACCAGGTGGTCTGGAGAACACCTTGCATGCGCGGGGCGATGGTCTCATTGGCGTTGGCACGGACGGAGCGGATCAACTCGAGCTGCGCGAGGGCGACGTTCGTCTGGCGCCAGGGCGCCGAAACCACATTGAAGCCTTCGATTGCGAACAAGCCGGCGGTGGGAACTGCATTCTGGTAGTGCCAGTCGCAGATCATGATGTCTTTCGGAACCGCGTGGATCGCGGCCTGCGTGTTGATGAGACTGGCTTCCCATTTACCCATGCCCGAAACGTCGCCATTCAGGAAGCGGTCGCCCCACATCCACATGCTTCGGTTGGTTTTGGCGAGATGGTCGTGAAGCGTGCGTACCTCTTGAGCAAACAGCTCAGCTTTATCCTTGCCCTTGCAGCGAGGGCACGCGTCCTCACCGAGAAGAAACACCTCATCCATGCCCACATGAAACGCATCAGATCCGAAGGCGGCAGTTAATTCATCGATCAGGTCAAACAACACGTCATGTACGGCGGGATGGAGGGGACAGTAGCTGCGGCAATAGATGCCCTGGTTCTGCGGATACTGGCCGGGGGTTTCATCGAACTCCGGGTGCGTGCGCAAGAGGGCAAGCGTCGTCTTATCCCAGGACTGATGGCCGAGGCAGTTGATCTCCGGAATGAGGCGGACGCCGGCGTCCTTGGCGGCGGCTACCAATTTGGCGACATCGTCGCTGGAGAGGGGATCGGTATCGACGACTTCAGGATGCCTGGTGAACTGATACCGGTAATCCAACTCGAGAACCAGAACATTCACTCCCTCCTTCGGCAGCGCGTCGCGGATAAAGCGGGCCGCCAGCGGCACGTCCGTGGTGCTCGGAGCGAGCACATGAATGCCGCGAATGGGCAGAGGGGAAGCGGTTGCGCCATACGAAACGGCGTGGAGGCAAGCAACAGCAGCGAGCAGGGCTATGATCTTCATGGGAACGACTATTCATATCACAAACGGAAGAGCGCTTAGAGTTGCAGACTGATCTTCAGCCTGATCGCCAGCGCCGACAGGGCCAGGATGAAAGCCGTGAAGACCAGGGCGCGCATGACTCCAACCCAGCCTGCTGAACCGGATGCGGAGATAAGCCGGACAAAGGGAATGCTATAGCAAATCCAGGGCAACAGATATGTGGTCAGAGTGTTCGACCCCGCTGGATGGACGAACGCAGCCCAGCTTGTGAATTGCCTTACTTCCGCCAACCAATACAGGAGGAGAAAGATCACCACGCAGGCCGCCGCCGAATAAAGGCACCATGTGGGCGTCCCGCGATCTTTGGAGATGCCGAGCGGAGTCGATGCCCAGCCTGCGGCAAAAAGCACCGCCGCGTAACCCATGGCCCAGCCGGCTTTGGCTTTGAAACTCGCGGCCACGGTCTTTTCAAAGAAGATGAAGGAGGCGGCCAGACCCGCCATGGTGATGGAAGCCGAAGCGCCCGTTTCGAACGGCCAGAAGTAGATCGGGATACGCTCCAGCCAAGGCAACAGGCCCATGTGGGCCGCGATATTCAGCACATTCAGAGCTGCCAGGCAGGCCACGAACACCCAAAAGTTCTTTTTCAAAAGTACGTAGAGAATCGAGACTGAGAAGTACGCGCAGCCGATGAGGCCGAGGATCTCAGGATAGGAGAAGTCGAGGCTGGCGGAGCTATTCTGACCGATCCTTCTCCTGAAGATGAATACCAGCCAGGCCAGCAGCAACAGTCCGGACCCTTTCAGAACCGGGTAGAACGAGCTGAGCTTGCTGGATCGAGGATAGCGATTCCAAACCAGAATGACTCCGGCAAACATCAGCAAGGCCCACAATCGACGGCTGATGCCGGTTTGTTGTGGGTCGAGGTTGTGAAGATTGGCCAGGAAGAGGCCCATGACGACCAGGCCGATGGAACGCATGAAAACGTGCGCCAAAATCCTGCCGAACGATTCGCCCTTTGCTCTGCGGCGATCGATGGCCAGGGGGATCGACATGCCGACCAGGAACAGGAATGTGGGGAAGACCATGTCGACATAGGTCATGCCGTTGGCGTTTTCCGGCATGTGATAGGTCCACCAGGGCAGACCCTTGACGCCGGAAACGTCATTCACAAAGACCATCACTAGAATCGTGAGCCCTCGAAATATGTCTAAGGAGGCGACCCGATTCATTCCGAACCGCGCTGTTGCGGGTTCGGTTACATTCCAACGATGGGCCACAGCCTGCCGAAGCTCGGATGTTTCAGCCACGTCGAGTGAACCTAGCAAGGTGTCCCGGCGATTTCGAAACCGCCGCGAGCATTGGGCGAGGCGTGCCTCGCCCCTACGACGGCTCGTCTTCCGGTATACCATAGAGCGCGGTTCAAGTCTCAACGCTAAAATCAGCAGATGGCCAGAGCGATTGTCGCGATCGGCGGCGGAGTGATTAGGACCAGGGGCACGGCAGCGATCGATCGCGAGATCATTCGCCTTTCGAAGAAGGAACATCCGAAAATTCTCTTCCTTCCGACGGCGACCTCGGATTCCGAAATCTATTGGAAGCGCTTCGCAGAATACTTTGGCGGGTTCCTGAAGTGTAAGACGGATGTTTTGTTTCTGGTCAATGATCGGCCTTCAGCAAAACAGATCGAGCGCAAGATCCTGTCGGCGGATATCGTCTATGTGGGTGGTGGGAACACGCTTTACATGATGCGCGTGTGGCGCCGCTTCGGGGTGGACAAGCTTCTCAAGCGAGCCTACCAAGATGGGATCGTGCTGGCCGGCATCAGCGCGGGCGCCATCTGCTGGTTCGATTCGGGGCATTCCGATTCGATGTCGTTTTATGATCCACAAAACTGGAAATACATCAACGTGAAGGGGCTGGGGCTCGTCAAGGGCGTGCATTGCCCCCACTACAACAGCATGACGCGCGGAGTTCCGCGACGAAAAGATTTCCGGGAAATGATGCAGAGGATCGGAGGGATGGGAATCGCACTCGAGAACAACTGCGCTATCGAGTTTATCGAGGATCGATTTTACAGGGTGATCCGATCGAAAGGTTACGCACGCGCTTATCGCGTCTATAAGTGCGGCGGCGAGGTAGTTGCCGAGCAGATACGGCAGCAAGAGCAGTTGGCGCCGGTAGAGTTGCTGAGTAGTGGCTCAGTTTGAACTTGACATTTATGCTTCAGGCTGCGTTGCTCTGTCCAACGTCAAGGAGAAAATGACGAAAAACCGCGAAGAAAGTAAGCCAATGTCAATAACGGACTTTGGCGCGAAGCCCGATGATGTAACCGACAATGCACCAGCTCTTGAGCGTGCTATCGAACTTGCTCTTCAGTTAGAGCGCTCGTACGATGCTTCGTCTGTGGGGATCTCGTTGTAGGATTGGCACTTTCCGCACCTTATGATTAATGGCCTTGTTCGCCCACTGTTACGAGGCGCCTGTCCGGTATTTCAATCGTGGTGCGGAAGCCGAAGCGCCCAGCGGGAATTGATACTGGCGACAACCCGGTGGGCTTGAGAGTCCGCCTGCCGTCTGCAAATTGCCTGAGGAACACCCCGCTGACGAGAGTCTTATAGCACGATCCGCAATGCATCGAAGGAGCATCCGCTGCATTTCCGCGAAAAAGTACAACGTCTCCCATATCAACCATAAGGAGAACGCTCCGATGTGCGTCAGGCTCGGGGGTGAGACGTAACCGCATGGCTGACGCAGATGTTCAGCGCACCACAAATGCCACGACAAAACCGATAACACCACCCACTAAGAGCGCGGCGAGGCACCATGACAACAATGCTGGGACTGATGATGCGGGTAATGCGTTGGGCGACGCCGGCTGGATGGCAGGTGCTAATTGTCGGTGGCCGATGGTGACGGCGAGCCCACATTTCTGGCATACAGTTTCTTGGCCGAGATCACGATCAGCAAGATAATGATGGCCGTCACATGTCGTTCGGGGACAATGATAAGCAGTTGGTGCCACATCCGGAGGAATGTAAGGCGCTTTGTTCTCGTCGGGAAAATCAGCAGTTGACATTTCACTTGTGCTTCCTGGAATCACCCCAACGGGCTTTAGCCGCCTTTGCTGCGATCTCAGAGGGTTGCCGTTTGCTGAGCGCCCTTGCCCTGGCCGGGCCGCCTTTGAGCCCGCCCAATTGCCCCAGTGCCACAGCGTGGGGATTCTGGGAGAGGTCCGGCTCATTGGGATCGTATTTCGGCACTTGGCCAGTGGCTTCCTGGACGATCTGAAACGCGCGTCGATTGAAGTCACGGGGTCGGGGTTTACGCTTGTTTGACTGCTCAGGCATGATGCCTTCAGTATGGCAACCGACGGGCCGAAGTCAAGCCTCAGAAAGTTCAAACTGAGCCTCTACCAGTTTCTGAGCTATCGATTGCGCCGGGGGAATTGATTCAGACAAACCTATTAACCAAGGTGAACTTCTATTTGCGGGCCGAAATAGCTTAAGCTGAACGCGGCGGTATCAGTATGCTGAGTCAAACCGAATCGGTGGAAACCGAGACTACCTGGCTTTCGGGCGCGGTAGTAACGTTTATCAACAAGCTGGTCATGCCGGTAATTTGGTATGGCGTTCTGGCCGGGGTGCCGATCTGGGTTTATCTCACCATGGGCCGCATTTCTATCAGGTCCGATTTCCAGTTCATCGTCTGGTTTGCGCTGATCGCCACGGCGCCGCTAACCTGGATGACCGTACATTTGCAGTTAGTGGGGTATGACGGCCGGGAGCTGGTGGTTGCGAACTACTGGAGGGAAGCGCGCATTCCGTTCGCATTCGTGGAAGCCGTGGAGCCGGTCTGGTGGTACAGGGGACGGCTGGTGCGCATTCGGTTCAACCGCGCGACGCCCTTCGGCGCCGTGGTCTACTACATGCCCAAGTGGGGACAATTCCGGGCGATGTTCTCATCGCCGGAAGCAGAGCTCAGAAGAATCCTCGCGGCGAAGATCTGATGGCTGCCCGGGCGGTGCGTCTGAGGTGCTTGCGGAGCTAAGTTGCCAGACGGGCGGCGGCCTGGGCCGCTGTGGGCACTTCGGAGATCCTGGTATTTTGGAGGGCCACGATTTGCCACTTGGCCTGTTCCTTGACGACGATCAAGGTAGGGCGGGTCTCGATTTCACGCGCTTGGTTGCCTTCCTGGAACTTCAGGTGCATGCGGGCAAAGACGACGGCGACGTCGGGGCGCACCAAGCGAATGCTCCGTAAGATGACACTGAGGTGGCTGGCCTTGTAGATGGTGTCAAAGATGATCCGGTGCGAGGCCTCAATGGCGGCGCGGCCATCCAACTGCCCCCCAAAGATGTGGATGAAGGTGGCATCCTCGGCGAATAACGCCGCGAGGCTCACGCTGTCATAACGATTCCAGGCGGTTTCGAATTGTTTGGGGATGTCGTGGAGGGCTTGCTCGTCGGTGGTCATGAGGATGCTCCTGGGCAACGCCAATTCTAGCAGTCAAGACAGGGCCAGCCAAACGCGGCTGCGGGAACGCAGCTAGTCCCGGCGATTTCGAAACCGCCGCGAGCATTGGGCGAGGCGTGCCTCGCCCCTACGACGGTTACGGGCGCTCATGTGGATCATGCGGCGGGCAGGTAAGACGGGGCGGCCAGATCACCTCGATGCATCCCGGGGCAAATATGGAAAAGTAACAGGAGTGAAATCCGCATTCTTCCTACCGGCCATCTGGCGTGCTTCGTCATGGAGACAGATACGGGGAGAGATCCCGAGGAGCCCGGATAACGCGGATGCGCGAAGATATGATCTCGATGCTGATCGCTTCATCGGAAGTGCGGATGCAACATTGCGGCATGGCAGCGCTCGCACTGGCGGTGGGCATTTGGTGGGGCGCCGAAGTTTTCGCTGCATCAACGGGACGCCCGCTGGTCGACCATCATGCAGCCGGAGAATCGTTTCGCGACTGTCAGGCTTACTGCCCTGAGATGGTGGTGATCCCGCCGGGAAAATTCACCATCGGCAGTCCCATGAGTGAAGCCGGCAGAGGCAGCGACGAAAATCCGCAACAGGTGGTGACGATCGCGTATGCGCTGGCCGTCGGCAAGTACCCCGTGACGCGTGGAGAGTTTGCAGCGTTCGTCAAAGATACGGGGCGGGTGCCCGGCGCATGCGAGCATTGGGACGGCAAATCGTTCCGGGTCGAAGCAGGCGTCTACTGGAACAATACGTTGCATCAGACCGGCCGGCATCCCGTGGTTTGCGTGAGCTGGGACGATAGCCAGGCGTATGTTCGATGGTTGTCGCGCAAAACCGGCAAGCGCTACCGGCTGTTGAGCGAGGCCGAATGGGAATACGCCGCGCGCGCGGGCACGACCACGCCGTGGTACTGGGGCGCGAGCGAGGCCGACCAGTGCCGTTACGCCAACGGCGCCGATCTTTCCGCCAAGGCTCAGGGGGTCACCGCAGCGGGGTTTGTGAATTGCAACGATCGGTACCCCGAGACGAGCCCTGTGGGGAGCTTCCGCCCGAATCCATTCGGCCTCTACGATATGGCGGGCAATGCCGGCGAGTGGGTGGAGGACTGCTACCACGACAGCTACCGCGACGCTCCGACCGACGGCGGCGCGGTCGAGACCTGCATGCAAAAATTCCAGAACGCGCGCGTGATGCGCGGTGGCGGGTGGAACGCGATTCCAGCCTGGATGCGGAGCGCCTCACGGGATGTCGAAGTGCCCTCGCAGCGGGCGGACACCTTTGGATTTCGTGTTGCGAGGACCGACTGAGGGTTTCAGTTTGTCTCGAAAACGAGAATTTGTGCGCGCTGGGCCCCGCGGTGCGGGACAGCAACGTAGAGTTTTCCCCACTCGGGAACGAACAGGCCGGTGCGCGCGCCGGGGGCGGTGGTGAGATGCGCGAGGCGGTCGTAACGATCGGCGGACTCTTGCGCGAAGACGTCGACGAAGCCGTGGCCGCCGATCACATACACACGGCTCTTTGCAGCATCGTAGAAGAGATCATCGGTGTCGCCGACGATCTCAACCGATGCGGTCTGTTTCCCGGTCTCGGTATCGATCGCGAGCAATCGCGCCGGCGCACGGCATCCGATCAAGAGGCGATGGTGAGGCTCATCGAGCGCCATGGGGAAATTCCTGAGCGCCGAGGTGACGGGCCATTTGGCGACGACACGGCTCGTGGCGAGGTCGGCGACCTGGATTTCTTTCTGATCGGGGACGTTGACGAAAACGCGGGTACCGTTCTTCTCGAGCTGGAAGGATTCGGGGTGTGCGTCCAGGGCGATATCGCCCGTCCTCTTGCCGTTAGCGGATAAGAAGCCGAGCGCGCCGTCGCCGTAACCCACCAGCACGCGATGACTGTGGGCGTCGTAACGAATGTTGTCGGCGTCGCTCGAGAATTTTATGGTTTCGAGGAGCTGAAACGTGGCGGCATCGAAGAGCTTGGTGGTTCCGTCACCTGCGCAGGCGGCAAACAGATGGTTGGTGGAGGGGTCGTAGTAGACGCCCTGCGGTTCCGCGAGGCCGGCAATGCTGCGGAGACGTTTGCCGGATGCCACGTCGAGCACTTCGACGGTATGATTGCCGAGGGCCGAGACGAAAATGCGCCGGCCTTTCACGTCGGCCGAGAAGTGATCGATGCGGCCGTTGACATTGGGCAGATCGATGCGGGTCTTCAGGGAGAGGCCGAGCGACGTTTGTGCGCAGAGGAGGCCCGCGAGGAATAATGCGGCGACGGCGTATCTCATAACGGTTTGTCTCCTGGACCCGCGAGGAGGCCGACGAGGGCGTCGGCCGCAGGCGAGGGCGCCTGCCCCACTTTTGTAGCGTAACACCCACTCTCCATTCTATTGATTCGCTCGATTTAGTACGATGTTTCCGAAGCAAGATTGCTGGACATGAGGAGAAGCGATGACACGCTGGGTTTTGCGTTTTGGAGCTATGGCCGTGGTGTTTTGGAGCGGCGTGGGGATAACAGGGACGATGCCTGAGCCGCCGGCGGCGAAACGCGTGGAGCACAAAGAAGTGCGGCACGGCGAGACGGTTGTCGATAACTATTACTGGCTGCGGGAGAAGAGCAATCCGGAGGTGATTCATTACCTCGAAGCGGAGAACGCCTACACCGAGGCGATGACGAAGGACCTGAAGCCGTTCGCGGACACGGTCTACAAGGAGATGCTGGGGCGGATCAAGCAGACCGATTTAACGGTGCCGGCGCGGCGCGGGAATTATCTTTATTATTCGCGCACCGAGGAGGGCAAGCAGTACCCGATCCAGTGCCGGCGCAAGGGCACGGCGGAAGCGCCTGAAGAAGTGCTGCTGGATTTGAACGAGATGGCCAAGGGGCTGAAGTTTCTGGCGCTGGGGGCGTTCGAGCCGAGCGACGACGGGAACCTGCTGGCATATACGACCGACGACACCGGTTTCCGCCAGTACAAGTTTCACGTGAAGGATCTGAGGATGGGTGCGGTGTTGCCGGATACGGCGGAGCGGGTGACGTCGCTCGCGTGGGCGTCGGACAACAAGACGGTGTTCTATACGACCGAAGACGCGGTGACGAAACGGTCGGACCGGTTGTTCCGGTACGCGCTGGGATCGACCCGGCCGGAGGAGATCTACAACGAGAAAGACGAGCTGTACCGGATCGATGTGGAGCGGACGCGGGACAAGAAGTATATCTTTCTCGGAATCGGGGCGACGGATTCGACCGAGTTCAGGTATCTGGCGGCGGACCGGCCGGAGGGGGCGTTCCAGCTTTTTCTGGCGCGCGAGCGGGACCACAAGTACGATCTGGATCATCGCGACGGGTTGTTTTACATCCGCACCAACAAGGGCGCGAAGAATTTCCGGGTGGTGACGGCGCCGGTGGCGGATCCCAGCCCGAAGAACTGGAAAGAATTTCTGCCGCACAACAAGGACGTGCTGATCGAGGACGTGGCGCTGTTCAAGGATTACGCGGTGGCTTATGAGAAATCGCAGGCGCTCAACCGGCTGCGGGTGCTCAATTTCAAGACCGGCGAGTGGACCTCGATGGCATTTCCGGAGCCGGTGTACTCGGTGTTTCCGGCGGGGAACCCGGAATACGACACGAAACTCTACCGCTACAACTACCAAAGCCTGACCACGCCGGCGAGCGTGTTCGATTACGACATGGCGGCGCACCAGGCGACACTGCTCAAGGAGCAGGAGGTGCTGGGCGGCTACGACCGGAAGCAGTACGTATCCGAGCGGCTGTGGGCGACGGCGCGCGACGGGGTGAAGGTGCCGGTGTCGGTGGTCTATAAGAAAGGATTCGTGCGCGACGGCAAACGGGCGCTGCTGCTCTATGGATACGGCTCGTACGGGTTCGGCACGCCGGCGACGTTTTCGAGCAACCGGCTGAGCATGCTGGACCGCGGCATGGCGTTCGCCATCGCGCACATCCGCGGCGGCAACGAGATGGGCGAGGCCTGGCATGACGACGGCATGCTCATGAAGAAGAAGAACACGTTTTTCGATTTCATCGATTGCGCGGAATACTTGATCGTACAGAAGTGGACGTCGAAGGAGCGGCTGGTGATCGAGGGCGGGAGCGCGGGCGGCCTGCTGATGGGCGCGGTGACGAACCTGCGGCCGGACCTGTTCCACTCGGTGCACGCGGCGGTGCCGTTCGTGGACGTGATGAATACCATGCTGGATGCGAGCCTGCCGCTGACGGTGGGCGAATACCTGGAATGGGGCAACCCGAACCAGAAGGCGGCGTACGACTACATGAAAACGTACAGCCCGTACGACAACCTGGAGAATCGCGCGTATCCGGCGATCCTGGTGACGACGAGCCTGAATGACAGCCAGGTGATGTACTGGGAGCCGGCGAAATACGTGGCGCGGCTGCGCGCGGTGAAGACGGACCACAACCCGCTGCTCCTCAAGGTGAACATGGGGGCGGGGCACGGAGGATCGTCAGGGCGGTACGACCGGCTGCACGAGACGGCGTTTGAAACGGCGTGGCTGATGTGGCAGGCGGGAATTCGGGAGTGATGACGCCGAAGAATCGCTCTGTGCC
>DASQHA010000026.1:0-4031 GCA_035632335.1 Terriglobales bacterium | reverse complement strand
GCGGCCCCCCCGATCACTCCCGGCATGTTCCGAATGTTAACACAGACGTGTTTTTCCGGGGGGTTGCCGCTCGTTCAGTGCTCCCAGTGGAGGCGGATCGACGCCACCGATACTGGGCCCCTGTCGCGGTTGTATGCGGGGTTGGCGATCCACTGGTAATCACCGGTGATGGTCCAGCCGGCGGGCATATGAAGGGCGTAGTACGTTTCGACAGTCTGCTCGGGCCGGTAGTTCAGGCGGCCATCGCCGATGATAAAGCCGTAGCCTCCGGCGGCGAGGAAGGCGCGGTGGTCGCCCGAGAGATAGTTGCGCACGGCGCCCGCGCCGACGGTGTCCTCGCGGCGTCGCCAGCGCGAGCCTTTGATGGATACGCCACCGCTCAACGAGCGATCGATCTCGGTGAAGGCCCAGGTCTCGGTTTTGCCATCGTTCCATCCATAGCGCCCGAAGATGCCGGCGTCCCGGGAGAGCTGCTGCTCGGCGTTCAGGCCGAAGCCGTACTTTTTGGCTCCGTTGCGGCGGGTGGGGGAGAGGTCAGGAGCGTCTCCAGCGGCGCGCATGGCTTCGCGATAGGTGCCGGCGTCTTCCAGATTCTCGAAGGCCAGAATGCGGAACGCTCCACTGCGCTTCGCAACGGTGTGGTCATGCTCGTACTCGAATGCAGTCCCGCGGTTGCGGCCGATGCGCGTATCGAATGTGGGGCCATTGGCGGTGGTAGGCTCCATCACGCTCGCTGCGCGAAAGGCCCAGGTCCGCATTTTCAGTTCCTGGATGGTGCCGAGGGTGTAGCCGCGCGTATCGGCAGGGTAGTCCCAGGCTCCGTTGTACATTAGCGACCAGTTCACGAACTGTGTGCGCGGATCGTGGCTGTAAGTGTTGTTGTCAAAAAAGTCGGTGATGGCGAATTTTCCTGTCAGAATAGACAGGCGGCTTACCGGCTCCGTGCCGGTGGCCTGGTTCGCGGAATTGTCAATGTGCTCGACCTGGCCGCCAAGGGGAACCGTGTAACGGACATAGGCCCGAGCGGGATAGAGCGTGGGCGTGGCGCTAGCGACGCGCGGAATTTCGCCGTTGGTGAAGCCGGCAATGCCGGTGACCAGGCCGAAGCCGCGGCCGCCGGCGATCTCCGGGTCGACCACGAACTCCCAGCGAGGATTCAGCCGAATGCTAAGAAAAACCGTGGCGGTGATGGAGGCGCGACGCTCGGGATGGGAGGGCAGGCTGTTCAAGCCTTCGTAAAGGGAGGGGAACCAGCCGTGTTGCTGGCCGATGGAGGTCGCCTGGAAGTGGACGCTCCAGGTTCGGCCCGCGGCGGGCTGAGCGGCTGATGCATCATCACCAGCGGGCTGGACGGCGTCCTGGCACCAGCAGCAGGCGCCGGCCAGCAGACAAATCATGAGCCGACGGTTCACGAGCATGAGACTTTCCTCCGTGCGGCCCGCCGTTTCGACGGGCGCCAGTTATATGGTCCGACTCCTCGGACACCTAATGGCCTCCGCTAAATAAACCAGCCAATTGCATCACGCGGTACAGGACCATCCCGAACATCAGGATCAGGTATGCGCGGAGGCTGATCAGGGACCACTTCACGCTGGCGGTCATCGCCATGGACCCGAGCGTTTCGGTGTTGACTTTTTGTTCAAGGACATCATCGAGGGGGTGCACCACGATGTAGCGATGCAAGGCCTGGTCATAGCCGTGCGTGAGCACCTCTTCGGGATTCATCGTGATCGTGGACATGGTTTGTTGCCTCCTTCATCAGTTCCGCTTGAAGCGGGATTTACTTTCGCCCCGGAGCCCGTACATCGCCTCCATCGGCAATTGGGACTCGAGAACTCGCTGAATCCAACGCGTCACGAGGCGCAACGCTTTGATCGCTTTCGTTCGCATTGGCTTTGCTCCTTTCAGCTCGTTCCGCTCGAAGCGGGAAACAAATTGGGTGCGGCCACCTGAGCCGCCAGGATCAGCGACAGCGCGAACAGGAGAATGATGATGGTCCAGTTGATGACGTTGTTCCAGCGCTTGTTCGCGTATGTGCCGAGCAGTTCCTTGTCGTTCAGCAGCAGTTGCAGGAAGATGATGGCCGAGGGCAGCATGACGCCTGCCAGCACCTGCACTCCCAGAATGATCAGTTGCAGGGGCGCACCGGGGATCAGGACAATGGCTGCGGCTGTCGCCACGCCCAGCAGATAGACCGCGTAGAAGCCGCGGGCATTGCGAAACGGCAACTGCAAGCTGTGCGGCCAGCCCTTCACTTCGCCGTAGGCCCAGGCGCTTGAGAGCGAGATCGCCGTGGTGCCCAGCACGGCGGCGTTGATCATCATCAGCAGGATGATGTTCTTGACCCAAGGGCCGGCGAACGACTCCAGACTGACGGCCATCTGGGCCGGATCGGTGAAGTGGATGCCGTGCGTCAAAGAAGCGTTGCCGGCCAGCATCATGCAACCGGCCACAGCGATGGTAAAGCAGGCGCCGAGAAGCGTATCCAAACGGGCCCAGGGCACGTCCGAGAATCGCAGGCGCTTGTCGGCGATGCAGCTTTGCTGAAAGAAGAGCTGCCAGGGCGCTACCGTGGTTCCGACAATGGCGATGATGAGGAAGATGAGGTCGACGGTCAGGCCGCCCGCGGGGATACCCGGTACCAGACTCGAGTGAATGATCTCACCGGCGCCTGGATGCATCTTCCAGGCGATCAGAAACCAGAAAACATCGAGCAGGCAAAGGAAAACGACCGTACGTTCCCAGCGCCGGTAACTGCCGGTGACCGCGATCACAATGAGGCCCCCCGCAACTACCGGGATCCCGAACCGCGGGTCCACGCCAAGCTTCGCAAGGGCCAGATCAATGGCCGCGAATTCAGTGACCAGCGTCAAGAAGTTGACCAGCTCCAAATCGGCGAGCGAAAACAGTCCCCACCACCGGCCGAACCGCTGGTAGATCATCGCGGCGTGGCCTTTACCGGTGGCAATTCCAAGCCGCACCACCATCTCTTGAACGAAGTAAGTGACGGGCAGCAGGAGCAACAGCACCCAGAGCAAACGGGTTCCATACTGAGCGCCCGCTTGAATGTAGGTGGAGACGGCGCCTGCGTCATTGTCGGCTTCCATGACGATGAGGCCAGGGCCGAAAACCGCCAGAAACGTCAGCAGGCTGTGCGCCCACCTGGACTTCACTGCGATCCCGCGGACGGGCATGGGCTGCACTTCGACCGCGCCCGCGGGCATCGGGATGATTCGATTGGTCATCTCGCTCCTCCTGTCGTCGTGCGTACGAGACACAAATCCGGCCGACTGCGACTTTCTTGAAGGGGAAGAGCTAAGGTCTTCACCCTCCGCAAAATCTCAAGTGGAACCGCGGAGGGTGAAGCGTTAGGAGGAAGGCCCTAGCGGCTCACGATCCGCGATTCCGTGACAGTGATCTCCGTAGCCGGAGGCTTATCTTCTCTTGCTTGCATACAAAATTCCCGGAGACGGGCGAAAGCTTTCGGAAGGAAACAAAAAAGCCATTTCCCTCAAAAGCGGAGAAATGGCCGACTATCAAACGATGGCTGGCGGTTTCCCCACTGGCCTAAGCTTCAGCACCGCGCGCCGTAGAGGTCTTTCGGCCTCAGCCACGTTAGGAAAACCCTTAACCCGAGAATCCCTGGTCACCCTCCACTGCATCTTTCGACGCCAGAGGGCAGTGGCCTTTATGCCGCGCGGACGCCTCGCCTGCCGAGGATCCTTGCATCCGGGAAGGCTTTCTCAACCTTCCCACTCTCCTTATAAACCTGTACTGGAAGTGTGTCAACGAATTTCTGCAAAAATAAACGGGTTTTAACTTGCCGTGGGCCGAAGATTCTATTTCATGTGGAGAAGCTTGGTGCGGATGTCGGGCCAGAATTCCTTGAAGATGTTATTCAGGGTCGCGGATTCTAACTGCGCTCCCCAGTCGCGGGCGGTCTGGCGCAGCCCGCGTTCCTGCGGCGGATAGTAGGCGTTGGATAAACCCGCCACCAGCGCATTACCCACGATCTCCGATGTATTGAACCT
>DASQHA010000025.1:0-4519 GCA_035632335.1 Terriglobales bacterium | reverse complement strand
CCGATACTGTTCACGTTTCTGATCGGGACGTTCCAGCTCGGCTACTGCTTTTTCGCTTACAACGAACTGGCAAGCCTGATCCGCGGCGGGGCCCGCTACGCCTCGACGGCCGATTTCGACAGCGCCAGCTCCCCGGTCGGGTCCACCTTTTCGGACACTGTAAAGAATGTGGTGGTCTACGGCAACCCGGCAGGTGGATCGCCGGCCTTGCTGGTGGGCTTGACCAAGGCGGAGGTCAGCGTGAGCTGGGCCACCGATACTGCTGGAATCCCGCAGACCATTACCGTGAAGATCTCCAGCTTTACCTTTAGCCTGCTGGGGCGAACGTTTCAGCTCACCAACAAGCCGCAGAGCACCTTCATCTACCTGGGCCAGTTTCTAAGTTGATCCGTTGGACGAAGATGTCACTTTACTCAACTGATAAATCGAGACTTCGGAGACGCGGCAGCGAGATCGTTGAGGTCGCCCTCATTCTCAGCGTGGCTATCATCACCTTTATCGGAATCCTCGATATTGGCTCGGTCGTGTTCCTCATTCAGGGGCTGACGGAGCGCGCCCGCGCCGGCGCGCGCTACGGCGTCGTCAACACCCCATTCAGCGCCGGCAACATTCGGAATGTGGTCGTCTACGGCAACTCGGGCGGTACCGGCAATCCACTGCTCAACCTGAAGACTTCCGTGGTTACGGTGACCAACCCGAGCTTCGGAGACAACGTCAGCGCCGTGCAAGTAGTGATCTCCGGATACCAATACCACTTCTTTACGCCCTTGATTTCAGGCGACAAGACGCTTCCCAACATCGAAGTATCGCTCACCCAAGAGGGTCCATAAGAGAGTGTCGGCCGCGCCGGGGAACCAGGTTCGGCACCGCTTCCGGGACCGGAGCGTCGAACGCCACGAACTACAAGACTCGTGGGGGCGGCCGCTATCCTCGCTGGTGGCGTCACCAGTTTTGCTAAATTCCATCTGGTAATCGCGAACCGGCCGCATTATACTTCCTAACAAAACGGGAGGGACCATCGTGGCCAATACAGCCAGCCGTCTGCGGCTTTTCCCTGCGGTTCTCGGGCTTTTGAGCTTCTCGGCGACCCTGCTCGGCCAGTATGGGACGGGCGTCGTCCTTGGGACCGTCACCGATCCGAGCAAGGCGGTGATTCCCGGGGTCCAGGTGACGGGCAAGAACCAGGCGACAGGGGAGACGCGAACTTTCACCACGGATTCGCTGGGCAACTATCAGCTCAATGCGCTGCTTGCCGGGACGTACACGGTAACGGCCCAGGCGCAAGGGTTCAAGACGGCAACCATTGAAGGCGTCGTGGTCTCGGTGAACAGCCAGACGCGGGTGGACATGGTGATGGAGCTTGGCTCGGTGAATGAAACGATCCAGGTGCTGGCCACCGTGCCGCTGCTGCAAACCAACACGGCGCTGCTCGGAACGGTAGTGGACACGCGGACCGTGCTCGAGCTGCCGCTGAACGCGCGGAATTTCTTCGACCTGGTGGCGCTGACGCCGGGAGCGCTGAAGGCGGCGAGCGGCAGCAGCGTGATGGACAACCGGGGCATCACGATCGGCGGCACGCGGGTGAACAACAGCACGTACGCGCAGTTGGACGGCGTCGATTTCACGGTGGAAAACGTTCACAATCCGGCGATTGCATTGTCCTTGGACGACATAGACGAGTTCAAGGTACAGGAGAACTTCATGGACGCCTCCTACGGGCACGGGGCGGCCGATATCGACATCGTGAGCAAGTCGGGGACGAACCAGTTTCACGGGGTGCTATATGATTTCGTGCGCAACCGGTCGTTTCAGGCGGGGCAGTTCTTCCGGCCGAGGACGGGCGCGCCGCGGTTCACCTACAACCAGTTCGGGGGCGGCGCGGGAGGCGCGATTCGCAAGAACAAGCTGTTCTATTACGGAAACTACGAGGGGCGGCGGCGGCGGACGGGCATCATTCTGCAAGGCCTGGTACCTACTTTGCAGATGCAGCAAGGCGATTTTTCGCAACTCGGCAAGACGGTGGCCGATCCACTGAGCAGCAAGGCGCCGTTTGCGGGCAACATGATACCCAAGAGCCGCTTCGATCCGATTGCGGTCAAGATGCTGCAGTTTTTCCCGGCGCCCAACCTGGCGGGGCGCCCAGGCGTCAATTACCTGGTGACGCCGAGCGACCGGGAGCGGCGAGATCAGTTCACCGGGCGCATTGACTACAAAGTCTCGGACAAAGGGAATCTGTTCGGCCGCTACTCCTTTGCCGATGACGCGCTGGTGAACGTGGCCTATCGCGTAGGGGACGGGCTGATCCGGCCGGACCGGACGCAGCACGTGGCTGTTGGCTATACCTATGTCTTCAGCCCCACGCTGATCAGCGAGACGCGGCTGGGGTTCACCAAGGCCTTCCTGGCGCGGCAGGGCGACGGGAACCTCGCTTCGAAGAACTACGCTGCCGAACTGGGCTTCCAGAACCTGGGGGCGCAACCCGGCGACTACACCGAGCCGAACCTGAGTCTCAGCGGTTACGCGCCGGGGTTTCCGTCCAACACGGGCGGCTTCGCCGGCTACGGAACGCACATCGTGCAGAACAACCTGTACTACCGGATCTCGGAAAACCTGACCCTGATCCGGGGAAATCACAGCATCAAGATCGGCGGTGACGCGGATCGATTAATGGTGGGCTACGACCAGGGCAGCAGCCAGAACGGGCTTCTCAACTTCGCAGGAACGTTTACCGGGGATTCGTTTGGAGACTACTTGCTGGGCTTTCCGATCTCGGCCACGGGCGGGTTGGGCAGCCTAAACAACAGCCTGGGAGGAGTGGCCAAGTACTCGATCGGCTCGCTGTTCCAGGGCTACGTGCAGGACGACTGGAAGGTCACCGAGCGGCTGACACTGAACCTCGGCTTGCGGTACGAGCTGTTCTTGCCGTGGCGCGGCCGAATGGCGAACTTCGACCTGGGGACGGGACGGCAACTGCTGGCAGGAAGCCCGGACTACTACGTACCGGGCCAGGGCATCATCCACGGCTCGGGCGGGGCGCTGCTGCCAGAGCGGCCGATCAAGACCGACTGGAACAACTTCGCGCCTCGTTTGGGCATGGCCTACCGGGTCGGCGGCAAGACAGTGGTGCGCGCCGGGGCCGGCGTTTTTTATTCGCTGAACGTGGGCGGAAACACGATCAACCGGATGCTGAGTACGCCGCCTTTTTTCGTTTTTGCCAACCTGGTGTCGAGTTCGCTGACGCCGCAGATCGTGATGTCGCAGCTCTTCCCGCCCGCAGCGGCAGCCACCACAGCCGTGACCGGGAACGTCGATCTGAACAAGCGTTACGGCTATATGTATCAATACAATCTGAACGTGCAGCACCAGTTGCGTCCCAGCCTGCTGCTGGAGGCTGGGTTCATCGGCAACACGGCGCAGAAGCAGGAAAACCCGGTGTTCGTGAACCAGCCGCAGTTGCCGGCAGACCCGGCGCACCCCACGCCGTTCGCGGCTCGCATGCCGTATCCGAGCCTCGTTCCCGGGTTCACGCAGACCGCCAATTACCAGTGGTCGAACTACAACGCGGGCTACGTCAAGGTGGTGCAACGGGCGGCTCGCGGGCTGACTTACACGGCCGCTTATACGTACTCGAAGCTGCTCGAGAGCGGAGGTTACGGGAGCGCGGGGCAGAACATGTACAACCGGCGGCCGGAGCGGGGGTTGGCCGATGATCATGTGCCCCAGAACTTCGTGGGGAGCTGGGTGTATGATCTTCCGGTCGGAAGAGGCAGGGCCATGGAGATCCAAAACCGGTTTCTCGACGGGGTGATCGGGGGCTGGGAGATGACGGGCATCGTCACGTTCCAAGCGGGCCGGTATTACACCATCGGCACCGCCGGCGACATTGCGAATGTGGGCACCGGCGGCCAGCGGGCCAATGCCACGGGCGTTCCGGCGAAGAAACTCGACCCCAGGACGAACGGTCTGCTGGGACTGGACAAGGCCGCCTTCGCGACGCCCGTGGCAGGCACTTTCGGCAATGCTGCACGGAATTTGCAGCCGGGCTTCGGCATCAACCAGTGGGATGCCGGGCTCTATAAGAACTTTGCGGTCCGCTGGTTGGGCGAGGCGGGACGGCTACAAGTCCGGTCGGAATGGTTCAACATTTTCAACCACACGCAGTTCAACAACCCGATCAGCACGGTAAACACTTCGACGTTCGGGCTGGTGAACAGCACTCTGGATCCGCGAATCCTGCAACTGGCGGCGAAGCTGTACTGGTGAGTCGGGGCCTGATTCCAGCGGAGAACCTGCCTAACGCACGTCCCGCAGCGTGTGCGGCATGCCTGAATCAAGCCTGTAACGGGGTGTCAGCCCGGCGCCCCATCAAGGTATTGCCCTAGCAGCCTGTGTCTAAAGCGGTCTTTTTCGACATCGGAGAGTTGAGTTCTCGGCGATGGGATCAACAGGCCCCGAATGCTGCAGACCCTCGGTAATCAGCGTAGGGGACCTTGAAACCGCCAATATAGCCCCGGCAGCA
>DASQHA010000024.1:0-8527 GCA_035632335.1 Terriglobales bacterium | reverse complement strand
CCGCCTTCGAGATCAAGCACCAGTTCGGGGGCGCGGGTCAGTTCATTGTGTTCGTGATAGCTGACCGTCCTGGTCGAGATGCCGTAATGGTTCAGCAGCTTCTGCGTCTGCCGGGTATCCTCGCAGGCAATCTGGTCAGCTTCCTTGAGCACGCGCACCGCCCGCAGCGTAATGTCTTCCAGGTTGCCGATGGGTGTGCCCACCAGGTAAAGTCCCGGCGCCAGAGGGCCTTTCGGGTTCGCATCCAGGTCGTTACCCGCCTTCATGAAGGCGAGTCTAACATCGGGGACACAGCATAGGTCCGGCGAGAGGGGCGCGGGCATACGGCCGCCGGTTCATTGACGAGGCCGGGCGCAAACCCTAGAATCAGATAGACAGCTCTCAGTTGTTAGATCTCAGTTCTCAGTTCGAATCGGAAGCTGACAGCTGACGCTTGCAGGAGCGCCTCAGGAAGTCCATGCCACTTTACGAATACGAGTGCAAGAAGTGCCATCACCGCTTTGAGCGCATCCAGAAATTCTCCGATCCTCACGTTAAGAAATGCCCCAAGTGTGGCGGCCCGATCGAACAGGTGATTTCCGCCCCGGCCGTCCAGTTCAAGGGCTCGGGATGGTACGTCACCGACTACGCCAAGAAGTCCTCGACCGGCTCGGCATCATCTTCGTCGAACGGCGACTCAGCTTCCAGCAAGGACTCCAAGTCCAAGCCGGAAGACTCGTCGAAGGCCCAGAGCTCGGCCAGTTCGAAGTCCGAAAGCTCGAAGAAGCCCGAGTCTTCGTCCAAAAAGAAGTAAATGTGTGTGGGCGCGAGCCCGCGCTCGCGCTCCCCTGCAACTCCTTCTCCCCCTGAGCTTTACCCACCAAAGGCCGGCCGTGAATCGTTCCCGGAAGTCCCGCATCTAAGTAGTCGTTATAACGAGGATTATCTTATGATCACACTCAGGCGTAGTGCAGAGCGCGGCGGAGGCGACTTCGGCTGGCTCAATACTCATCACACCTTTTCTTTCGATCAGTACCACGATCCCCGCTTCATGGGATTCCGTTCCCTGCGCGTAATCAATGAAGACTGGGTCCAGGGCGGCCATGGTTTTCCCATGCATCCGCACCGCGACATGGAGATCATTACCTACGTCCTGGATGGCGCGCTCGAGCACCAGGACAGCATGGGCAACGGTTCCATCATCCGCCCCGGCGACGGACAGCGCATGAGCGCGGGCACGGGAGTGCGGCATAGCGAAGCCAATGCTTCGAAAACCGATCCGGCTCATCTCCTTCAAATCTGGATTCTGCCCGACCGCCGCGGCCATCAACCGGGCTACGAACAGAAGGCCTTCCCTGAGGCCGAAAAGCGCGGCAAGCTGCGTCTGATCGCCAGCCCCGACGGACAGGACGGCTCGGTGACCATCCACCAGGACGCAAAGCTGTATGCTTCACTGCTTAAGCCCGGAGAGGAAGTGAAACACCATCTGGGCAAAGGGCGGCACGCCTGGCTGCAGGTCGCCAAAGGCGCCGTGGAACTGAACGGCCAGAGCCTGAGCCAGGGTGACGGCGCGGCCGTAACCGAAGAGGAGAAGATCGTGGTGAAAGGCACCGCCGAGGCCGAAGTGCTGCTCTTTGACCTGGCGTAAGGCGTGTATGTGTTGTGCCTATGTGGGGCGGGCGCCCTCGCCCGCCGCTTTTGAAGTTGCTTTTGACTCTTGGAATTATCAGCAAGCAAACCTCTGATCACTATCCCTGGAATCAAAACGGCGGGCGAGGGCGCCCGCCCCACACCACCCTGGTGGTTGTTGCCCCTGGCGTGCTTCTGTGCTAACTTCGCCGATCAATTATCCCGATGCGCTTCCTTTTTAACCACGGAAAGTCAACGGCCCCGCAAGAGCCGGTCCAAGCCGAGGTCCCGGAACTGCACTCCGCCCAGTTGGCTGCCGCCTATTATGGCGAACGCCAGGGGGGCGACCTCCATGATTTCGTGCGGGTTACGCCCAACCGGGTGCTCTTCGGCTTGCTCGACATGGCGGGACGCCTGGAAGAAAACAGTGCGGTGGTTTCTGCCGCCCAGCAGACCTTCCGCACCCGCTCCCCGGAACTATTCTCGGCCGAGGATGTCAACGAGGCCGACGCCATGGCCGAACTCTGTCTAGAACTGAACCGCGCCATCATGGCAGCCGAAGGCGGTATCCGCTCTTGCCCGGCCTTCGCCGGCTGCTACAACGAGGATCTGGGCACCATTTGTTACTTCAACGCCGGCCACACTCCCGGGCTGCTCCGCGACATGACCGGTATCACTGAACTCCAGGCCACCGGCCTGCCCCTGGGACTTTTCTCCCACGCCACCTGCGAGGCTCCGCTGGTCGCGTTGCCTCCGGGAGCCGCCCTTCTCCTGGTTTCTCGCGGCCTGCTCGAAGGCCGGCGCAAGCGCGAAGAATTCGGACTGGAACGCGTAAAGACCGGCCTGCAGCAGGCCAAGAACGAAACCGCCAAAGAACTCTGCGCCACCATGATCGATGACGTTCAGCAGTTCATGCGCAAGCCCCCCGTCCACAATGATGTGACGGCGTTAGCTCTGGTCCGCGCCGCCAAAAAGTAAATGTAGGCGCGAGCGCCCCGCTCGTGCAGGGCCAGGCAAGGACCAGGCTCCAACCTACTTCTTCTTCCGCACCGTCGGAGTCTCAGGCGCCAGCTCATCCGCGGTCACAAAATCTGGCACAATGTCGGTCGGAATTCCTGCCAGGCGGTCGAGTGACTTCTGCACCGCCGGGCGCACCACGCCCATCTCGTCCTGCAACTTCTTCGCGCCGGCATAGTCGCCCTGGGCCTCGAGGGTCAGCAGATCATGGTCCAGGTCACGTACTCCCTGTTTGAATTTTTCCAGGTCCAGGGCAAAACTCTGGTCGGAGCGCTGGCTGAATGCCCCCCTGTCCATCAGGTAGTTGAACTGGATGGCCATGCCTTTGCCGTGAGCGTCGTTCAACCCGAAGCGCAGGGTGCGGAACATCGAAGCCAGGTAGGTGGTGTACAACTGTCGTTGCGCTGCGTCGTCGGAAGGCAACACGTTCGACAACTTCATCTCCTGGGCATGGTCCATCATGTACTGCAGCGCGAAAAGGCCGGTGACATCGGCCTTGGCTTCCTCGATCGCGCTGTAAAGCTCTTTCAGTTCGGCGCGCGGAGTAGTGTCCCGTCCATCCACCTTGATCTGGTGAGGACCCAGGCCATGCATCAATTCATGGGCCACAATGTGGGTAAAAAACGATTCGAAGTTGACGTCGCGCGCCGTGCCCGGCAACATGCGGCGCGCAATCGGAATCAGCACGCTGCGAAACTTTGCCTCCTGGACATTTTTCAGCATCACCCGCTTGCTGCCCTTTTGACTGACCACCCGCTCGTCGTTGGGCAGATTGTAGGCCGCGGTTGCAATTCCCTTGCTGGCATCTCCCGAACAGAGAATCTCGTCGACCACGCGGATGGGCGCCGCCGCCCCCAACTTCGGGTTGCGGTATTGGGGATCAATGGGCAGATTGTCCTCGATCTCCTGCAGATGTGCGCTGAGCGCGGAAAACTTTGCGCTGGCCTCATCGTCGCGCAAGTTCAGAAAAGTTTCGAAGGCCGCCTTGTAACCGAAGATCTCGTCATCGTAAGTCTCGTAGGGACCAATGGTGATATCGATGGGAGCATCCAGGTCCATCCAGGCCAGGTCGCTGGCATAGTAGTCGTTGGAGAGAAACGCATCCGCCCGCAGGTTGAGAAACTTTTTCAGTGAATCGTTGTCGGTAAGATCGGCCGCCTCTCTCAGCAGGGCCGCGGCCCGGGTCAGTTCAGCCTTGTACTCCTCGCTGTAGGGGATGGCTACCAGGGTTTTCGCGCCGCCATCGGTCTTGCGGCGAATCACGGTGAAAAAACCCTTGGCCTGCTCCTGCTGCTCTTGGGGTAACGTCGCAACCCAGCTTTCAAACTCTTCCCTGGTCATGTCCTCGGGATAGTAGTTCGAACCCTTAAGCTTTTCCGGGGGAACGCCCGCAAGAAAGGCCTTGAAGTTATCCAGGATTGACCAGGGTCCCTTGTTGATCCAGAAATATTGGAGCCGGGCCTTGCCCAGGGGCGTCGAGTCTCGCTGCAGGCGGGAATACAGAGCAAGATCGCCGCTCCAGTATTGGGCCATGAAAATGTCGTCCATGATGCGCCCGGCCTCGATCAGCTTGACCAGCGCCTGGCGGTCTCCGCTGGAAAGCCTTGAGGTATCCACCCGGAGAATCGTAGGCGCGAAGCGGGCCGTCATCTGCTGCAACCGAGCAAGCCCGGGTGCTGCGGAGCTGGTCCTCCGCCCCTTGGTCTTTTGGGCTTTGGCGGGAATCGCGGCAACGCCGAACAGAATAATGAGCGCCGAATATGCGAGAAGCTTCATCCTCGTCTCCTTAACGGTTATAAACAGCGACAATCCAGGAAGGCACAAAACTGGTTATCATAACAGGAGGCAATGGCGGCTCTGAACCGCAATGTCGCAGCGGCGTCCTGAGATACTTGGTCAACTGGCGTCATCCTGAGCCATTCCCTGTAAATAGGCGTCATCCTGAGGGACTTCAGATCCCGAAGGATCTTGCGCGCAGCGGCCCCGGCGCCGCCTATCCCATAAGCCCCGTGCTTCGTCGGCTCAACCTGCTCCTCGGGAAGGAGCACAAGTGGCCGCAGACCCGCCTCCGGAGGTACAATTTATGCAGGCTGTCAGGCCGATTCCTATGCGAAAACTACTCCCCTGGTTCCTGCTGATTTGTGTTGCCGCCCTGCCTCCGCTTTTGCCCGCCGACACGGTGGTCGAAGAAATTATAGCCCGCATTAATAATCAGATTGTTACCCGCGCCGAATACCTCCGCAGCAAGGAACAGCTGCGACAAGAGGCCCAGCAGCAGGACCCCGCCAACGCCGAAAAAATCATCGAGGAGAGGGACAAAGATGTCCTGCGCGACCTGATCGACCAGCAACTGCTCCTCGAAAAGGGCAAGGACCTGGGCATCACCGCGGATACCGAGGTGATCAAGCGGCTCGACGAAATGCGCAAGGACATGCACATGGCCTCGATGGAAGATCTGGAGAAGGCTGCCACCAGCCAGGGCATCTCGTACGAGGACTTCAAGCAGAACCTCAAGAACCAGATCATCACCCAGCAAGTCATTTCCCGGGAAGTCGGCTCCCGCATGAACGTCAGCAAGGAGGAATTGCAGCAGTTCTACGACGAGCACAAGAGCCAGATGGAGCAGCCGGAGCAGATCCGGCTCAGCGAGCTGCTGGTTTCCACCAGCAAGAACGACAAGAACCCTCCCGCCGATGACGCGCAAGCGCTCGCCGCGGCGCAGGCCAAAGCCGACGACCTGCTGGCCCAGATTCGCAAGGGCGCCGCCTTCGACGAAATCGCGAAAAAGAACTCCGACGGACCGACCGCGGCCCAGGGCGGCGATCTGGGATACTTCAAACGCGGCACCCTGGCCAAGGAACTTGAGGACAAGACCTTCGCCATGAAATCCGGCGACGTTTCCGACGTCATCCGCACCAAACAGGGGTTCGTCATCCTCAAAGTCACCGAACATCAGCAGGCGGGCGTGCCCCCGCTCAGTCAAATCGAGCCCAAGGTGCAGGACGCGATCTACATGCAGAAACTCCAGCCCGCGCTGCGCGCATATCTGCTCAAGCTGCGCGAGGACGCTTACATCGATATCAAGCCCGGCTACGTGGATACCGGCGCCAGCCCCAACCAGACCAAGCCGGTTGAAACCACCGCCAAGGACGCCGGCGCCAAGGAACTGAAGAAAAAGAAGAAAAAGCTGGGCATCATCTAGTTTGAGTTGCTTTTGATTTCAACCTGGGTCAGGTTGAACCCTTGGAAGCGAAAGACAGGCAATCCGTTATGAAGGAATTTTTCGTTTCCGACTGCGTCCAGTACGAGAACAAGATCGTCACCTCCAGCTTCGTGGTGGTTTCCCGCCAGGTCAAACCCAAGAAAAGCGGCGAACCTTACCTGGCTTTGACCCTGGGTGACCGCAGCGGCCACATCGAGGCCAAGATGTGGGACAACGTCGAGGACGCCATCGACGCGTGCGAGCAGGACGACTTCATCAAGGTCAAAGGCCTCATCAACAAGTACAAAAACCGCTTCCAGTTCACCATTCACAAACTGCGTCGCCTGGGAGAATCGGAAGTCGATTTTGCCGATTACCTCCCCAAGACCAGCCGGGACATCGGCGAGTTATGGCAAACCCTGGCGGGCTACGTCGCCAGTTTCAAGGACCCCCACCTCAAGGCCCTGGTCGAGGCCTTCATGGCTGATCCGGAAATCGCCGAAGCCTATCGCAACGCTCCCGCCGCCAAGACGTTGCATCACGCTTTCATCGGCGGACTGCTCGAGCACGTGGTCTCGCTGTTCAATTCCTGCGACCTCTTGTGCCGCAACTATCCCCAGATCAATCGCGACCTTCTCCTCACTGGCGCGTTCTTTCACGATATCGGCAAAATCCACGAACTCACTTACAACCGCTCATTTTCCTACACCACGCGCGGCCAGTTGCTGGGACACATGATCATCGAACTGGAGATGCTCCAGGCCAAGCTCCGGCAGATACCCGATTTCCCGGACTCGCTGAAGACGCTGGTGGAGCACCTCATTATCAGCCACCACGGCCAGTACGATTTCGGCTCGCCCAAGCTGCCCATGTTCCCGGAAGCCCTCATGCTCCATTATCTCGACGATCTCGATTCGAAGATGGAAGCCATGCGGGCGCAGTTTGAGCGCGGAGGCGAATCGGAAGGCGCCTGGACCGGCTACAATCCGTCCCTGGGCCGGCCGGTACTGAACACCGCGAAGTTTCTGGCCACGAAGACTGTCGACCCGGTGGAGCAGATCGCTTCCGACCTGCCGGCCAACAGCTCTGAATTGGACGGCACGGCCGGCCAGGCCGGATTGGAGCCGTCGGAACTCGATCCGGCGAAAGAAAACAGCGCTGCCGCCATGACATCCGCTGCGCATAAGGATAAAATCTAGGCCAATTTGTTCGGGAGCCCGCGACCGCTCCCCGTTTTAGTTCATTTGCGCAAAATCTGCTTTGTGATCAACCATCCCGAATTGGAGGGAATCATGCGAACCCGTTTGACAGCACTCACCCTTGGTCTCTATTTGTCGTTCGCCCTGCTCGCCTGCAACAAGCCGGCCGCTCCGCCGGACTCGAATCCTTCATCGGCCGCGCCGGCCTCAAGTGACAACAGCAATCCTTCGTCCGCGCCCGCTGGAAACATGGCGAACCCGGCGTCCGGCAGCGGCTCCGGCTCGGCTATGTCCAATACCGCGATGTCGAACATGAAACCCGAGCCTCCCAGGCCCTTGGTGGTCCCGGCGGGGACCGTGTTGACGGTTCGCCTGGGGCAAGCGGTTGGCTCCAAGATCAGCTCTCCGGGGCAGACTTTCACCGCCACCCTGGCCAGCCCGATTTCGGTCGAAGGCAAAACGGCAATTCCGGCGGGCGCGGCAGCCACCGGAACCGTGGTTGATGCCAAGCCGCTGGGCCGTTTCAAGGGCGGGGCCTCGTTGCAGTTGCGCCTGACCTCGATCTCCATCGGCGGTTCCGACCAGGCCATTTCCACTTCTTCCGTAGCGCGCACCGCAACCGGTAAGGGCAAACGCACTGCGGTCCTGGCCGGCGGTGGCGCCGCCCTGGGAGCCTTGATTGGGGGCCTGGCCGGCGGCGGCAAGGGCGCCGGAATCGGCGCGCTGGCCGGCGGTGGCGCCGGCGCGGGCGGCGCTGCTTTCACCGGCAACAAGGACATTGTCCTGCCCGCCGAGTCCGCTCTCAGCTTCAAGCTCGAACAGCCCATAGAAGTAAGGTAACCTTCAGGCGCTCGTCGTAAGGACTGCAGCCCAGGGCACAAGCCCTGGGCTCGCTTTTTAGAATGTTGAACTTCGCTCAATTCCGCCTCCTCTCCTTCGACTGCTACGGCACGCTCATCGACTGGGAGACAGGAATCTTCTCCGCGCTCCGGCCCGTTCTCGCCGCCCACGGCAAGACCATTGCCGATCCCGAACTCTTGCGTCTCTACTCCGAACTGGAATCCGACGCCGAGCAGGGAACATTCCATCCCTATCGCGAAGTTCTACAGTCCGTGGTGCGCGGCCTCGGCCGGCGCCTTGCCTTCAGCCCGACCGATGCCGAGATCAATTCCCTCCCCGACTCGCTCCCCAACTGGTCACCCTTCCCCGACACCGTGGCCGCCCTCCGCCGGCTCAAGGCGCGCTACCAGCTGGCCGTCATCTCCAACGTGGATGACAATCTCTTCGCCCACACCGCCCGCCGTCTCGAAGTTCCCATCGATTACCTGATCACCGCCCAGCAGGCCCGCGCCTACAAACCGTCCCTGGAGATATTCAGGCTGGCGCAGCAACGGACCGGCGTGCCCCCGGGCCAGTGGCTTCACGTCGCCCAAAGCATCTACCACGACGTGATTCCCGCCAGGTCTTTGGGGATCGCCACCGTGTGGGTGAACCGCCCCTC
>DASQHA010000023.1:0-2580 GCA_035632335.1 Terriglobales bacterium | reverse complement strand
GTTCTGGTGGAAGTCGAGCCAGCAGCCCCATGCGGCTGCGGAAGGTGATGCCCGGCACCCTCGATTACAGGAACAAACCGCTCTAGACAGAATTCACTATTGGTGAACGGAAGGCGCAGTTCTATACTCAGCGTGGATAAGTTTCCCTAATGGTTTCGGGGTAGGAGGGGAGCGAAAGATGTTTGTCCCTTGAAGAGACCGCCACCGTCGGCGGCCAGTGTAAGCCTTTCACCAGGAGACCTGGAAAGAGCAATGACGATCGAGCCGGGCACGGATGGTGACAGTATCCGGACCAGACCGAAAAAGAATAGAACGCACAGTACCCCGAGAGTTAGTGTCTAGAGCGCAAGACTGTTCCAGTCGGACGTTCACCTGTGGGTGTCTCAGCAAGCAGTTCGAGCCGCGCCTGGATCTGCTCGCCCTCCTCCAAGGCAGCTCTTCGGCGGCGCCGATGTTGAATGATACGCCGGTGGATGGTGGCGGCGATGAGCAGGATGAGAATCAGTCCCAGGCTCAGGGCACCGATCAATACCGACGTCTTCATCGCAACAGAACCCTCCAGACAGAGCAGCACAAGCGGTTCTGGTGGCGCGGTAGTAGTGTACGCTGACTGCCTTCGAGTGCGCCATGCTGATTTTTCAGTAGAGGGCCAATTAGGACAAAACATTCGGGATTGCTGGCGGTTGGGCGGCCCAGCCTTGGCTTCGTTTCACCCAAAAATCCTGCGGCTATTCAGAGGAGTTTCAGCCGCAGCCAGGAGCAGAATAGTGATCAGGACCGCGGCACAGCCTCATTCCTCCTTCGGCGGTTGCGGCTTCGCGTTCAGGGCGGTGGTGGCGTAGGTTACGTTGCCGCTCGCATCGAGACGCGCAAAGAAGCCCGTATCAATACCCGGAGCGGCGATGCTTGGCTCTGCGGCGTTCCGGGTTACGGGGAAGTCGCTGGAAGAGGTGGTTCCAACCGCCAGGATCGAGCCGTCCGGTGCGAGGGCCAAGGCAGTGACGGCGTCCTGCTGGCTGCCGGAAAGCACCGTCCAGAACAGCACCTTGCTTCCATCGCTCGACAATTTCGCCACGAATGCGTCGATGTCGAACGCCGACCGCGGATGCGCGGCGGGAACGGAGCCTGCGATGTAGAGATTCCCGGCGGCATCGCGCTGGCACGCAGCCACCGAGGGCTGGTTCGGCAACGGTACAACGCTGTCTACGCGGCCTGCCCAGGCCAAGGCGGCGCCGGCCAGGTAGATCAAGGAGCAAAAACCTTGCTGTGGGCATGAGCCCTCCGAGACGAACCGAAGGACGCGGAGAATCGGCTGGTGACTTCAATATAGCAAATGTGTTTGGAGGGTGCAGGGACCCTCAGCCAGGTGAACGCAGGCTTGTGTCACGTTCTCCTGCCAACGTCGCCACAGCCAGACGGCATGACGCGTAGTCGGCATCCGGACAGGTAGCCGGCTCACGTCGCTTTTCCTCGTGCTGCGAGACCGCGTTCGAATACCTTCCGATAATGGCGGACATCGTTTCCAAGCGGACGGAGGTCATGGCCCGCGCGGCCAGTTACTCTACGAGGCAGCAGCCACCTTCGCCACAGGCTTCGCCTTCTTTGCAGCGGCCTTTCGATATGCCGCCCAACGTTTCCTGGTAGCCGCTATGATCGCTTTGCGACCGGCAGCACTGATCTTGTGCTTCTTCGGGGCAGCAGCCTTCGCACTCTTACCCCGCGCCTGACTCTTCTTCAATGCCGCCCAACGCTTCCTCTGGGCAGCAGCGATCCGTCTGCGTGCAGCGGCGCTGAGGGTGCGTTTCTTAGGTGCCGTCCCATCTGTCGCCGCTCTCGGACGTCCTGGTCCTCGATGCCCCAGTTGAGCTTGAATCTCTCTGATGGCGGCGTTGATCTTGCCGATTTCGGCTTCATAGCCGACCAGCGCCATTGCCAGCAAATCTCGATTTGTACCTGCGTGTCTCGCCATGCGCCATTCCCGCCTTCTAGTTTTGATTGCGCCCTGATTGTATCATTGCGCCCGGCAGCACCAACACTTCTCCCCACCTTTTGAGAAACTATCGGGAAGGTGCCGTGATGGACATCAGCAAGATTCGGCGGTGCCAAGAACTGGCCATCAAAATGCTCCGCTGTCCTACCAAAAGACAAGATTGACAGTGCGAAGTGACTTTTGAGGTGCAACCGTTGTGACAAAAAATATGTGATTCTCTGCCTGTTCCTGACTTCTCCATTCATACTCTGGGCGAGTCCGTCCTTGACCAGTATCCCGATTGCTTTTGAGCGAAACGAAGGCCAGGCGCCTGGTGCAGTTCAATTCGTGGCACGTACGCGAGGATATTCGGTTTCTCTTTCGGTGGGCGAGGTGAGCATTCAATCCTCGACTGCTGGCACTTTCCAGATGCGATTCCTGAAAGCCGATCAGCATGCCCGTCCAGAGGCGCTAGCAGCCCGTGTCTGAACCGGTCATTTTCGACCGACAGCGTTGCGCAGGACGGGTCGGCCAAAATTCCGCCTCCGGTGCGGGATGGTAGTCCAGAACTGGCGAGTGGGTCCGAATCGACTCCCGCGCGGTCGAGAGAA
>DASQHA010000022.1:0-1784 GCA_035632335.1 Terriglobales bacterium | reverse complement strand
GCGGCTCTACGACACCGCGGCCAGCCGTTATGTGAAGCTCGAAGACATCGCGCGCATGATCCGGGACGGGATCGATGTGCAGGTGGTGGATGCGCGCACATCGAAGGACCTGACGAGCGTGATCCTGACGCAGATCGTTCTTGAAGACGCGCGCGACCGCGAGATCGCGCTGCCGTTACAGATGCTGCGGCAGCTCGTGATGGCGTCGGACCGCGCCACGCACGAGTTCCTGTCGTGGTACCTGAACAGCACGCTCGACCTCTACCAGAAAGCGCAGCAGGCCGCGGCGACTGGCTCCCAGAAACTGCGCACGCGGCTTTCGGAGGCGAAGAGCGTGGCCTCGAGCCCGCTCGAATTCATGCGCAACCTGCTGGCGGGACACGCGTGGCCGCCGGCGCAGGATGCGGCCGAGGCGGAAAAACTTCGCCGGCGCGTGGAGGAGCTGGAAGCGAAACTGGCGGAGCGCGGTCGGCCGGCGCGGCGTGCGGGGCGGAAGCGGGTGAAGAAGTGACAGGAGATTCGGGCTGGACGTTCATTTCGAAGGTCGCTCAGAAAGAGACGCCAACGATGAATTCCACCGAGTTGGGATTATAGAGAGTACTCCCCGGAGATCCGCCATACCCTTGCCCCTCGCTCCAACGGGTGTACCGTAGGGCTGGAGCGATTCCAATGCGCTTAGCCCGCTTTTCGATACCTGCCCCGGCCGTGAATCCGTAACGCGACGGTGGAATCGAAGACTGCAGATTACCTGAAGCGCGGAACGACGGTCCAGCTTCGCTAAACAATCGCGCTCCTCGAACGCCCCAATGGTACTTCAACAGCACGGGGAACTCCCACGTCAGTACGGAATTCCCCGTTGTTCCAATTGGCTTGTAGATGCCGTCGGCTTCGATCGAGAATCCTGCCCGCACATTCACATCAAGCGACACGCCGCCGAATGCCCGTTTGTCCAGTCGATAGGGTACTCCTGCTAACGTCTCATTCAGCCTCGCCCCACCCAGAACACCCACTGCCATTCGTTGGCTCCCCTCGCCCACCGCCGTTGGCATCCGGTAGCTGATGCCTGTCGCTAATTCCAACTGATCCCGTTTCACGTCGTAATAGCCATTGCTTTTGCTTTGCGCCCAGCGCGTATATCGGAGCTGCGGCGTGAGCTGAATGCGGCCGATCTCGATTGCTACCCCTGCTCCGGCGGTAAGGCCGTGCCGCGAGGGCCCCGGCGCGAACGTCCGCTCCAGCGAACGAAAGGAGACGCCCCCATCGACAAATGGCCGCCAGCGGTTGGCGCCCATCGTGTACTTAAACAGCACCGGGAATTCCCATGTAGTGCTCGCGACGAACGGGTTGGTGGTTGTGCTGGCTGCAGTCGAACCGGGATTCAGCGTGTAAATCGTCTTGGCCCAAAGATTCCGGTGCAGCACGTTGCCTTCAATGGAGAACCGGCTGCTAATCGGCGCCTCCAGGCTTAAGCCAGCGATGAAACTCCGCGGCCCACTCTCAGCCGTGAATATACTCGGTGGATTTACAGAATCGCCGGGATAGACCGAGGTTGAACGCACATAGCTGGAGGTAATCGGCGTGCCCCCCACAAATCCAATTCGGAACTCTTGCCCGGAAAGTGGGCTTCCAACCACGACACAAAGGAATGCCACGAAGAACGCGACGCCAGCCATGGTCGGGACGAAGGAGCAGATGAAGAGTACTCGGAGATTCACAGGGCCGAGCGTGGCAAGTGAATGGCCATCCTTGTAACCGCTTGGCTGTTAGCCCGCTCGTCCCGATCA
>DASQHA010000021.1:0-7136 GCA_035632335.1 Terriglobales bacterium | reverse complement strand
GAGCGCCCGCGCTCGTGCAAGGGCCAGCGCGGGCGCTCGCGCCTACATCGAAGAAAACTTGTCATGACACACTTTTCATTGCAGACCGCCAGGGGCCGGGCCGCGGCCGCGGCGTGCTCCCCTCGCGAACTGGCCCGGCAGCTGGCCTGCACCCGCCGCGACTTCCTGCGGACCGCGGCCGGGCTGGCGCTGGGCAGCACGATGCTGGCCCCGAGCGCGATGGCGCGGGCCGTGGCGCCGCGTAAAAAGAGAAAAGTGGTGGTCATCACGTTCGGCGGCGGTGCCCGGGACCAGGAGACGTTTGCGCCGGAAGGGCAGGAGAACATTCCGCACCTGATGCGCGAGCTCATTCCGCAGTCGGCTTTCTTCACCCAGGTCGTCAATCGAGGAATCCTGGGGCACTACGTGGCCACCGCCAGCCTGGTCACGGGCGTTTACGAGACTTTCAATAACTTTGCTGCTGTCCCTCCCGCGAACCCGACCGTGTTCGAGTATTTCCGCAAAGACTTGAGGCGGCCACCCTCGGATGCCTGGGTTGTGGCTCCCAGCAACGGTTTCAACCGCATTGGCGAAAGCAATCATCCTTCGTATGGCGGAGGATCGGGCGCGACCGTGATTCTGCCGAAGCATCTGTTGACCGCAGCCATGTCAGGCGCCAGCGGCGACTTCGACCATCTGCTGCGGGACAACTACGAGACGCCCTTTTACGCTCCTGAACTCGGAGGCCGCGAGTTTGAGCTAGAGCAGCTGGAGAATCTGCTGAAGCTCTCCGTGAACGATTTCAAAACCCATGCGCGGACGCTTTCGAGTCCGGACGAACTCTCGGTGTATATCGCGCGTCAATTGATGAAGCAGGTGGCGCCCAGCCTCTTGTGGATCACCATGCACGACATCGATATCGCCCACGCCGGAGCCTATTCGCTCTACATCGACGGCATCCGGAGGACCGACCGGCTGTGCGCCGAAATATGGCAAGCCATCCAGACCGAGCCGGAATATGCCGGCAACACCACGCTCTTCATCCTGCCGGATTTTGGGCGCGATGCGGATGACGACTCCGGGGGCAACGGGTTTCAGCATCATCGCACCGGCGACACGCTCTCCCGCACCACCTGGATGATGGCTCTGGGCGCGGGTGTGCGCCCGGGTGTAGTTTTCGACCGCGCCATGGAGTCGACCGACCTGGTGCCGACCCTGGGGTCGATGCTGGATTTTTCCGCTGCCCTGGCGCAGGGCAAGCCGATTCCGGAGCTGTTGTAGCGCTTATGCTTCCAGGCGACCTCAAGCCGGAGCAGTTCAAGGGCTATCCGCCTCAGGCCCGAAAACTGGTGACGGGCTGCGTGGCGGCTCTGCAACAGCTGCCGCTGACTTTTGTCCCGAGCCTGTTGCGCGAGGTCATCGACTACGATTTCAAGTTTCCTCCCGAGCGCAACGCCATCGAGAAGGAACTGGCGAATCTGAATTCTCTGTCCCCTTCCCAGCTGAAAGAATGGTTCCAGGGATTCGCCCAGATCACTCCCTCCCCGAAGCTCGAAAGTGTTGATTGGGTGAACTCTCCCGGCCTGTTTGTCGAGCAGCTGTCAGCCCACCTTTGGGCCACTCATCAACTGGATGCCTTTCGCAAGGCGGCGATCGAGTACGCGGGCCGTCTGCAGGCCGTGGCGCCGCCGGAGCCGCCTCCGGTGCCCCGCCTTGGAATCGCCGTCATCGGGCAGGGCGTGGATGCACATGAGGAGCCCCTGTTTCGCAAACTGCGCGCCCATGGCGGATATTTCAGCCGCGTGAATCCCGAAAATGGACTGGAGACGCTGCTGAATGCGGTGGCGGCCAGGGCCAAGGCGCATCCTGCTCCGTATGGCCATTGGTACATCGATGGAGGTGAGGAAGCCGACCACGATTCCGCGCTCACCTGTGTCTCCTACGGCGCGCTGGCCCCCGAGCGCGCGGTGCTCTTGCGCAAAATGCACGGAGAGATCGAGAAGCCCGGCATGGGGCCGGAAGCGTTGCGCACGCTGCTGGCGCAGATGCGTCCCGCGGACCTCGGAATGGGCAGATCGGGTAAAGGCGACGAGGTGCTCGATCGCTTCCAGGTCAAGCTGTTGACCGAGGGTTCGGGAACGCAGATTTTCAGCACCACCTTCGCGCAGTGGGCGGCGCGCGAAACCCTGCGACGGGCCCAGCCTCTCACCTTGCTGGTGCGATTTGCTCCACGCCAGAGGCAGAAGCCGATGAATGAGTTGCTGTCGGCAAGTCAGACCAACGCCGACCTCGATCCTGCCGGCTCCCTGGTGGACGCGGATATGGGATCCTACTACACCTATCTGAACCAGCAACGCCTGGCCGGAGCTGAGAAGTCTTCGTTCCTGGTATGGTTCGAAGGCCACAACGAAGCGGTGGCGATTGGCCCGGCAATGCCGGGCGGGACGCAGTCGGCGAATCCGACCGACCTCAAGCAGTTGCTCAGCTGGATCAGTTAGTCCGCACGTGTGGGGCGGACACTCCTGTCCGCCGCTTTTGAAGTTGACTTTAGGGTTGCTGGTTGTCGGGGCCGGCCGAGTGCGAAAGTTTGAGAACGCGAAGTCAAACTCAAGCCAAAATCAAAGTCAAAAGCGGCGGACAAGAGTGTCCGCCCCACACGGGTAGATTATTTGGACAAGACCGCCACTCCATAAACTGGAAGCTTGACCGATTGCTTCGATCCGCCTTCGAGAACGTCATTCATGGCGGATGGCAGTGCGACGGTCTGGTCAGTCTTTGACAGGTTTACCAGAATGTAAACTGTTCCCCGATTGCCGTAGCGCGGATACACTTCGACCCCTTGCGGAACCGCACCCAGCGCGGGTTTCACGCCGCTGATGTCGGTCATCCATTTCGCCGCCGCGGTCATGGCGGAGCCGTCGAGCCAGGCCCCGATGTAGGTGATGCGCCCTTTCCCGACTTTTCGCGTGATGGCTGCGGGCTTGCCGTCCAGCCAGCCGTTGCTCTTGCCGTAGGTTTCGAGCACTTCGGTGTCTTTGTCATTGGCGCTCAGCAACTCAGCCCACCACTTGCTCTGTCCCGGGCCAAACTTTCCCTCGATCGCCACGGGATCGACCAGCGCGTAGTATTGCTCGACTCGCCCGCCCAGCAGGTCCGCGAGCGGGCCGGGTTGGCGTTCAGGCTGCAAGCTGTTGTCCTCATCTTTCATGCCGGAGCGCTGGCCCAACACCAGGTGTCCGCCCTGTCGCACATATTCAATCAGGTTTTTGGCGGCTGCATCTGAGAGCACGTTGAGCCCGGGGGCGACCACCAGCTTGTACTGGTTCAGAGGCGCCACCGGCTCGACCACGTCGATGGACTGGCTGATAGCCCGCAACGGTCCGTAGTAGCTGACTAGTTCTGCGTCGGGGTCGTAGTTTTTATTGTGGCGTTGCCAGTTGATGGCCCAGCGGCTGTCGTAAGAGTGCAGGATCGCGACTTCAGATTTCACCGATGTGCCCGCCAGCGCCGAACCGGCTTTGGCAAACTCCTGGCCGATCTGCTGCGCTTCCTTATATAAGGGGACAGGCGTGCCGTCCGCCCCGAGAAGGGTGCCGTGGTATTCCTCCTGGCCGTTCAAGGCGCTGCGCCACTGCCAGTAGCTGACCACATCGGCGCCATGTCCGACGGCGTGCCAGGCCATCGCCCGCACCTCTCCTTTGTCCAGGGAGTTGTTGATGGGCGCCCAGTTGACCGAGCCGGGCTGGGTTTCCATGACCCAGAAATTCTTGTCTTTAAAGCCGCGAGTCAGGTCGTGGGCAAAGCCATTTTTGGCAGGATCGAGGTGTCCCTGGCCGACGTAATCGTCCCAGGCGGCGAGGTCGAGATCTTTCTCGACCACGTAGTGATCGAAGCCGTCATACCAGCCCATGGTGTTTGTCGTGATGAACTGTTTGGGATCGGCATTGGCGCGAATGACCTCCAGCTGGTTCTTCTGATAACTGCGCCAGGTGTCGCTGACAAAGCGTTTCCAGGCCAGCAGCAGGCCGGGATTACCGTATTGCGTCTGAATCGGAATCTGGCTCCAGTCGAAAATGGTTTCGCTCCAGTAGGAAGTGGTCCAGCGCGTATTCAGATTGTCCAGGGTGCCGTAACGCGCCTTGAGCCATTGCTGGAATTGCGCCTTGGTGTCGGGATCGAACGAGATGTCGGAATACTCATTGTCAATTTGCCAGCCCAGTACGTAGGGATTGTGTCCGAAGCGCTTGGCCAGCTGTTCGGCGATCTTGCGCGCTAGTTCGCGATATTTGGGATCGGCAAAGTTGAACTGCTGCCGATTTCCGTGCTCAAGGCGGTGGCCTTCTTCATCTACCCGCAAGGTTTCGGGATATTTCTGGGTGAGCCAGGCCGGCGGGGCGGCAGTGGGCGTGCCAACGACCGTGTAGATGCCGTGTTTTGAGGCGGCGGTGACCGCCCGATCCAGCCAGTCCAGGTCGTAGTTGCCTTCGCTCGGCTCCATTCGGCTCCAGGCAAATTCGCCCACCCGCACCATGTGGATTCCGGCTTGCTGCATCAGGGTGAGGTCGGCCTCCCAACGCGACTCCGGCCATTGTTCCGGATACCAGGCGGTGCCCATCATGATCGGCGGAGGTGGCGGCGTTTGCGCGCTGAGGGTAGGGGCTGACAGAAGGATGACAGCAACCGCCCAAAAGAAGACGAATTCCATAGCCCGTGATCGAATCGTGCGCATGGTGACTCCTGATTGTTGCTGAAATGAGATCGTGGCTGCTCTCTGCTGTCCGGCACCCGAGGTCCGACGTCTGACGCCCGAGGTCCGATGTCCGCTCAGACTTTGGTCCCCCGCCGCCCCAGAAAGAGCATGACCGCGCCGAACAGCAGCATGACCACTCCCCACTCGAGATTGATGTTGATGCCCAGAGAGCGCTCGTAAATACGTTTGTCGCTGAGTTCCCCGAATACGATCAACAGCACTCCGAAGATGGAGAACAGGAAACCAATCGGCAGTCGAATGTCGAGTCCCATCTTTTCTCCTATCGGAAAACGATATTCAGCAAGGCGGTGGCCGCCAGGACCACCACGGCCAGCACGGCGGGCCGCTGATACCAGTGCAGACCTTGCTGGGTTGGGCGTTCGGTGAGCGAGTACACCAGGCCCGCCAGTTCTTTCTCTTCGTGGGCCTGGGTGAGCAGACTGACTACGATCGTGATCACGAAGCAGGTGGTCCAGGCGTAAATGGCGGTCCAGAAATTCTGCGCCATCTCGCTGGGATAGACGTGCAGGGTAGCGATCCATCCGCCTTTCACGCCCGGGACGCCGCCCTGGGGCAGGGTCAGCGCGTGGTGGAGCGCGGCCGCCATGGTGCCTCCCAGCAGCCCGCTGAAGGCGCCGTGGCCGGTGGTGCGCTTCCAGAACATGCCCAGCAGGAAAGTCGCGAACAGGGGAGCATTCACGAAGGCGAATACCAGCTGCAGCATGTCCATGATGTTGTTGAACCGCGTCGCCATGTAGGCCGTGGCCACCGACAGCGCGATGCCGAAGATGGTCGCCATCCGGCCCATCCAGAGATAGTGCGCATCGCTGGCTTTCTTGTTGATGTACGACTGGTAGATGTCGTAAGTCCACACCGTATTGAAGGCGGTGACATTCCCCGCCATGCCCGACATGAAACTGGCCAGCAGCGCGGTCAGGCCAAGGCCCAGGATTCCCGTGGGGAAGTAATGCAAAAGCATATTGGGGGTGGCCAGGTCATAGTCGAGTTCAACCGCTCCGTCTTTGTCGCGGATGGGCTGGCCCGAGGCATCCATTTTGGCCGGGATCAATCCCCGACCCTCGGACTGGCCTTGGATCGTGGTGTTGCCGCCCGCCAGGTGCGCCAGATTCTGCGTGGGCAGCGCAATCGCAATCAATCCTGGCAGGATTACCAGGAAAGGAAACAGCATCTTGGGAAAGGCCGCGATCAGCGGAGTGCAACGGGCGGAATTCATGGAGTTGGCCGCCATGGCGCGCTGGATGACAAGAAAATCCGTGCACCAGTATCCAAACGACAACACGAAACCCAGCCCAAACGTCAGGCCGAACCATTCCACGCCCAGGCGATTGGTGTGGGCGTTCGTCATGCCCAGCCAGGAATGCGTGTAAGAAGGATCGAGATTGGCTTTCAGACCTTGCCAGCCGCCGATATTTTTCAAGCCCAGCCAGACCAGCGGAAGGAATCCGGCGACGATCAGGAAAAACTGCACCACCTCGTTGTAGATCGCGCTGGTCAGTCCGCCCAGCAGGATGTATCCCAGCACCACCAGGGCCGAGATCACCAGGGAGAAATGAAAGATCCATGCCTGGGGCAGTCCCAGGCGGGCGAAAGGCGAGTCGAAGATGTGCAGAATCTGGATCAGCTTCGCCATGGCATACATGGAAATGCCGGAAGAAAACAGGGTCATGATGGCGAAGGAAACGGCGTTCAGCCCGCGAGTCTTCTCGTCAAAGCGCAGCCGCAGATATTCGGGCACGGAGCGGGCCCGCGATCCGTAGTAAAAAGGCATCATGAAAACGCCGACGAAGACCATGGCCGGAATGGCGCCGATCCAGTAAAAATGGCTGGTCGCGATGCCATACTTGGCTCCGGAAGCGCCCATGCCGATCACTTCCTGCGCCCCCAGATTAGCGGAAAGGAAGGCCAGGCCGGCCACCCAGGCGGGAATGGAGCGTCCGGCGAGAAAGAAGTCCGTGCTGGTTTTTACATAGCGCTTGAGGACCGCCCCGATTCCGAGCACGAAGACGAAATACACGATCATGATGGTCCAATCGATGGTCCTCAACATGAGTAGTTCTCCTTCGTGGGTCGGCGGAGCCGGACTAGGCGATTTTCCGGCAAGCGGTGTAAACGATTGCAGGCCTGCGGCGCCTTTGTCAATGTGTTTTGCTGGCTCATCTTTCTCGCATTTAAAGCCACTGTCATCCTGAGCGCAGCTTGTCCGTTCGCTCGCGAACGGACAGGCGGAGTCGAAGGACCCCTTAGCGCGGCAATCACGCGGGATTCCCTGACGTTGAAGTTTCTGCCGGATTACGTCCGGTTGCGCTCATAGGGGTCCTTCGACTGCGCGGCTGCCTCGCTTCGCGAAGCGGCCACTCCGCTCAGGATGACATTTTTGGGGTCATTA
>DASQHA010000020.1:0-10551 GCA_035632335.1 Terriglobales bacterium | reverse complement strand
CTGCTGCGGGCGTGGCCAACATGGCACGCTGGTGGAATGACATGCCGCAATACGAAGGCATTTTCGACAATCAGGGCCGCGTGAGACCGGACTACTACGCTTTCAAGTTTCTAAGTCTCATCAGGGGACAAAACTTGCCCGTCACCGGAACAGTGCCTGATATCCATGCGTTTGCAGCGCGCGGCGGGCGATGGGTCAACGTAATCCTCTGGAATTTCCCCCGGGCTGGCCAGGGAAACCGCACGAAGTCACGGTACAGTTTCCATTCGAAAAAGACGGTCTCGTCCGGGTTGTCCGGCTGAATGCCGAGGCTCCAGTGAACAACCTTGATCAGATTCGCACGGCCAATGTTTCGGACCTTCAAGACCATCCGATCCGCATAACCCTCCGCCCTTATGAAGCCTACTGGGTGGAGATGACCGAACACAAATAGGGGTCTCCGAGGAAAAACCCGACCATAGTAGCTATCTACTAAGTCACTGTCTCAACGAGATTTTGTGCGACTGGCTGGACGAGTTCCAACTGTAGTCTTGACCGAGTTGCGACACGCTCTTAGCATATAGGCAGGTTAGTGTACGCCGGTCGAGGCTGGTGGCCGTGCGGAACTTATCGGATTTCACCACTCGGATGATCATCCGACTAATCAACACCGCTCTTCCACTTCTGGAACCGACGCGAGTAAGTGCTGCACTTCGGAAGACGGAAGCTAGTACGGACTGATTAGTGCTAAAGGAAGGTCGTTGCCATGACTAATCGAATTATCTTAGTATGCCTGTTTTTCGTCGTGTTTGTTCCGTTCCTGTGCGCCCAAGAGGCCGGGTTAGTTGGTACCGTTACCGACCCCAGCGGCGCGGTGGTGACGGGCGCCACCATCACCGTGCGGAACGTTGAGACCAACGTACAGCGCCGTGCCATAACCGATGTGGCGGGGAGATACCTTATTTCGCCGCTTGCCATCGGGCGCTACACACTGACCGTGGAAGCGCCCGGCTTCCGAACGGTAACGGTTTCGGACATATATCTCACGATCGGGCAGAAGGGTGTTGCCGACGTGACCATGCAACTTGGGCAGGTCACCGAGAAAGTTACCGTGGTGGACACCTCCCCGCTGCTGCAGGCGGAGCAGGCTTCAACCGGTCAAAGTGTGGAGAATAAGAAAATTGTCGACCTGCCGCTGAACGGCCGGGACTTTGTCCAACTGGTAGCCCTCACTCCCGGCGCAACAACCGCGGGCACCACGTACGAGACCCAGAGTTCCAATGTGCTGATTAACGGACAGCGTTCCACCAAGACCACCTCCACGATCGATGGCGTGATGAACGTGGACCAGTTATTTCAAGGGTTTCCGATCAGCCCCTCCATCGATGCCATCGAGGAGTTTCGTGTGCAGAGCGGCAACTTCACCGCCGACCAGGGCATGGGACCTTCCAACGTTTCGGTACGGCTGAAATCAGGCACCAACAGCTTTCACGGCAGCGCGTACGAGTTCCTCAGAAACAACGACATGGATGCGCGCAACTTCTTCCAGCCGGCCGTCTCTCCCCTGAGACGGAACCAGTTTGGCGGCTCGGCCGGAGGTCCCATCCGGCGGGATAAGTTGTTCTGGTTCGCCGGTTATGAAGGCACACGCCAGAACAGCGGCAACGACTACAGCCTCACGGTCCCGACGGCCGCGCAGCGCCAGGGTGATTTTTCGGGTTTGCCTCCCATCATGGACCCTCTGAACGGCAAGCCTTTCGAAAACAACCGCATCCCGCAGAGCCGGATCAATGAGGTCGCCACATTCTTCACTCCGTTCTTCCCCCTGCCGAACTCGGGCACGCAGTATATCTATTCGCCACCTTCGACACTACAGGCCGACCAAACCAGCAGCCGCGTGGACTATTACCTCAACGACAGCAACCGGCTGTTCGGCAGCTACACATTTAACCAGCGGACTTTGCTCGACCCGTCGGGGTGGCTGGGTCCGACCATGCCGAAAGACGGTGGCCTGATCCGGCGCGGACGCGCGCAGCGAGCCAACATCAACTGGAACAGGACCATCAGTCCCACCATGATGAATACGCTCTCTCTCGGCTGGACACGGTTCAAGAACGTCCTGACGCCCTCCATCCTGGGCACCAACTACACCGTCCAGTCCGGCCTGCAAGGATTCGACGAGACCTCAGCGCGGTTCCCGGGATTTCCGAGCCTCAGCATCACGAACTACCAGGGCGTCGATGGTTTTGACTGGGATCCCCTGATTAACCCCACCGATAACCGGCAAATCCTGGACGATTTTTCCATCATCCACGGCGGGCACCAGATTCGCGTGGGCGTCGATCTGCGCAAGTTCATGTGGTCCAGCCAGTCGGCCACATCGGGACGGGGCGATGCCTCCTACAGCGGCGATTATACCGGCGACGGCTGGGCGGACTTCCTGCTGGGGTACCCGATCTCTGCTTTCCGGCAGTATCCGCAGAGCAATTACAACCAAATCACTTACAACTATGCGTTCTATGGGCAGGACGACTGGAGGGTCACTCCCAATCTGACGCTGAACCTGGGGGTTCGCTACGAATACGATACCTGGCCGGTCGATACTCGGAACCAATTGACCATCTTCTATCCGCCCGCCGGCAAGTTCGTCGTTGCCCAGAAGCACGGCCAGTTGCCGGATCTCGCCGCGCAGCCGCTGGCGGCGCTGGCGTGGAACCTGTTCGGTAACCTCATGACGACCGCTGAATCCGTGAATCTGCCGAACCGCACGCTACGCTTCCCGGACAAGAACAATTGGGCGCCGCGGCTCGGCCTCGCTTACCGGCCGGCGTTTCTTAAGAACACGGTATTCCGCATGGGTTATGGAGTCTACTACGAGCTGATGAACGGGAACAATTATTCCAATATCACGGCGACGTCGATTCCATGGATCATCTCGCAGGGTGTCAGCAACACGCTGCCTGTGCCCACCCTGGACAATCAGCATCTCTTCGCCCCGTTCAGTGCACCGGGAGCAGCCACCCCCTCCATTCAACCGATCATTTATAACCCGCGCTCGCGCGTGCCGTACGTGCAGGAATGGAATGTCGCCATTCAGCGGCAACTGGGCCATTCGACCAGCGTCGAAATCGCGTATGTCGGCAACAAAGGCACCAAGCTTGAAACCAATGTCCCGTTCAATCGCCCTCTGCCCGGGCCGGGCGATGTCGATCCGCGACGCCCATTCCCGAGTCTGACCGAGGGTTATGAAGTGGCGAACGTCGCCAGTTCGATATACCACTCGTTGCAGATGAAGGTCGAGAAGCTGTATTCGAACGGCCTCTCTCTCATCGCAGCCTACACGCTGGCCAAGTCGATCGACGATACCAGTTCAGATTACGGGAGCGGCTATGAGGATGAATACAACCTGAGGCTCGAGCGCGCGGTTTCGAACTTCGACTACCGGCACCGTCTGAGCGTCGGGTACATCTACGATCTGCCGTTCGGGAGAGCTAAGAGTTTGTCGCCCTCGAACCGGGTTCTGGGCTACCTCGTCAGCGGATGGGAGACCTCCGGTATCGTGACTCTGCAATCAGGTTCGCCGTTTACCATTTCCTCGGGGCGCGACATTGCCAACACTGGATCTGGTCCGCAACGGCCCGACCGCGTTGCTTCCGGCAAGCTGAGCAATCCGACAATCAATGAGTGGTTCGATACTTCTGCATTCGTGTTCAATGCACCCTATAGCTGGGGCAACTCCGGGAGGAACATCCTCTATACCGACGGCCTCCAGGTGTGGGATGCTGCGCTACTGCGGAACTTCCGCGTCCGCGAGGGCATGCGGCTGCAATTGCGAGGAGAGTTCTTCAACGCGCTGAACCACCCGGATTTCGGCACGCCGGTCAGGACTCTATCGTCGGGCAATTTCGGGAAGGTTTTCGGGACTCGTAACACGCCGCGCATCGGCCAGGTGGCGCTAAAGTTCATCTTCTAGACCTTCCTCCAAACCGATAGGGAGGGTGTCAGGGTGAATTGCAGATTGCCCAGGCCGTAGCGGGTTAGGCTGCGCCGCTGCTTTTCAATTGCTCCTCGATGGCGCGTAAAGCTGGTCCCTGGCCCCAAGGGTAAACACCCAGGCGCAACGACTGATAGGAGGCCAGGTCGCCTTCGGGTGTTGCCTCCGAAACAAGAATCTGGCCGGCTCCGGAAATGGATCTGGTGCACGCCTCCCAGCTTCGCCGGGCGCACTCGTCGAATGAAGAATCCAACAAGCCAGTGCGCATGGCTTTGCGCAAGGCAGCGCACACAAAGCAGGCGATGGAGGCTTCCAAATACGTCTCCGGGTGATCCAGAACCGTATGCCAATCACCGGTGTCGGCTTCGAGATCCCGCAGGGCAGAGGCCAGGCTCCTGAAGTCGGCGAGGAGAGTGTCACGGCCTTCAATGCCGGCAGGCAAGCCGGTCAGAGTGTCTGCGAGGCCCAGCAAGGCCCAACCGGCCCCGCGCCCCCACAGAAGACCGATGTGATCGCCCGATACGTCACTGTAGCCGTGGTAAAGCAGCGGAATTCGTGCATCCACAAGGGCGTTCCAGAACTCCAGAGCATAGCCGGCAGCCTGCTCGAACCAGACGCGGTCTCCCGTGACCTGTGCCAGCCGGCAAAAAAGCGGCGGATCCGAGTAGAGACAGTCTACGTACACGTGCTGGTTAGCGTCCGGCCGCAGCAGGCGTGCTCCCCGCGAGCTTCGAGGAGAATCCAACAGGAGGCGGCCCAGTGCTAAGGCACGCTCCAGATAAACCTCCCGGCCGGTGAGCGCATACAGCTCGGTCAGCACCACGCCGGGAGCAACGTGGTCCGCTGGAATCAACTGCTCGCGTTTCGAGATCCAGCCGGCGACTAATCCCTCCACAAACCCCAGGTAACGGGAATTCTCACAAATACGCGCGGCTGCAAGCAGTCCTTCCAGCGCGATCCATTCTCCGTAGCCCCAGACTCTATATCGATACTCGGGATAGTAGATGGCGGCATCAGCTACGCGGGCCATCAGAGCTCGCATCACAAGATCATTCGCGAACGCGGAATGAACCTCTCTCCGGGTCCCTGTGCAAACACCCGATCCTCGCCCTCGATATGGGCGTAGCGGTCGACTTTCGCCGGCGAAGGCTCCACTCCCAGCCCGCTGTTGTGAGGCACCGTGAGACGCGCGTTTTCGTCGAAGCGGAACGGTTCGGTGATGTAATCGTCCGCCACCAGTCCATAGGCTGTGTCGGAGGCGTATTCAAAATTGCGGGAACTTGCCACGAGATGGAGAACAGCCGCTTGTCCAACACCGCCTTCGCCCCAGGTTCCGATCACGCAAGCAATGCCCGCCGCGTTCGCGATGGCCAAAATCTCTCGGGCGCGAGTGATTCCTCCGGCCTCAGTCAGGTACACGTTAAAAACTTCCACCGCCCGGGCTTCTGCCAGGCGCCACGCGTCCCGGACCGTCATACAACTTTCGTCTGCCGACAACGGCGTGTCGACGGCTCGCGCCACCTCGATCAGACCCTCGATGTCCCAGGACGGCACCGGCTGTTCCACCCATTGCAGATTGAGTTTCTCCATGCGCCGGATCCAGCGTACTGCGGTCCGCGGGCTCCAAGCCATGTTCGGATCGATGCGGAATGGAATGGCCGGACCCACAGCCTGCCGGATCGCCGTCAGGCGCTCCATATCTTTCTCGAGATCGAAACCCACTTTCACCTTCAGTACTTTGTGGCCACGCTCGACGCAACGAACTGCGGAGGCGACGTCTTCTTCCACATCGTGAAGATGAATCAGGCCGGTGGTGTCCATCTTTTCGCGATACAGGCCGCCTAGAATTTCGTAGGCAGGAACTCCAAGGGCCTTCCCCTTGATGTCGTAGAGCGCCATGTCGATGGCCGCCAGCGGGTACGCCGCGAAAGTGTTCCATAGCAGGAAGTGCTCGGTCTTGTCCGTCAGAAACTCAATTTGCAGGGGATCTTCCCCGATGAGGAGAGGTCTTAACTCCGAATATATGAAGGCCTCGGCGGTCTCGTAAAACAAGCCGTCGTGCTCGCCATAGCCGGCAAGCCCCTGGTCTGTTTCGATCGAGACCAGCAGGTACGATGCATGGGAGCGAGCTCCATAAGCTGCTCGCAGCAATTCCGTGAACGGGATCCGCATGAAGCGGGTGTGGATAGCGGTGATTCGCATGCAACTCGATGATGGTATCACGCGCGTGGTTCAGCTTATCGGCACGGCAATCGGCCCTGGTTGAATGCATGGGTCGATTCAAAGCAGCGAGGTGGGGCGCAAACGTGGGCGCTATAGCGAGGATCGGTCAACTCAGAGAATTCCAAAAATTTAAAAAAAATGATGAGCCCGGCCCCGAACGTGCTACGATCAGATCACAAATTAAAAGTCGGTAATCCCCCTCAGAGGCCGGATAGCCTGACAATCCCGCCGACTGACCTCTTCTGAGAGTCGAGACTATAACTTTTGGTTCTAGGGCGCTCTCTCATGAACATGATTGTGGTCTTTGAAGATCAAGCGACGAAGAACTGTCAGGACGGTAAGCCCTACCCGTTTGCCAGTGCACTGGAAGTGCGGTGCCCGTGCGGGAATTTCATTCACCCGATTCTCGGCGCTTGGTGCACGCAGTGCGGCTTGAAAGTGGTGGAGATTCGGGTGGAACAATTATCATGCGCCAATCCAAGTCGAGACTCCTGAGTGCAAGGATAGGCGCTATGGTTCATGTCATCCGGCATCGTGCCGTTTCTGCTATACTACAACAAGAAATCAGGCACAAAACGACTACCAAGAAGCCCTTCTTACATTTGACCATTGAGGAACTTGAGGTATTGCTACCTCTCGCCTCGGATCAGTTATTTCGCAACGAATTTATCGATATCCGAATTCCTGGCTTTGAACAAAACCGCGAAAAGCTTCAGTCTGCAAAGGCTGTGGTTAGCCGGATCAAGGAGCGACTTCACCAGGCGCAACAGCAGACTGCTATTGCGCTGCGGTTAAGCATTCGATATCCGTAATCTAGTTTCCGCACCGCAGCACGTCGCTTCGTGAGAGAAGGCTGATTATGGGCATTGCGAATACCATCGGGGACCTTCACGATCAGCGCGACTACCTCTGCCCCAATTGCCATTCAAACCGTGTCACGCCGTCGCGCGGCCTATTCGATTGGCTGTTGCACTTTTTTGGGCGCAAGCCCTACTGGTGCCATCTTTGTAGTACGCGATTCTACATCCAGGGTGTTCGGCACGCCTCGGGTATTCCGGCCCAAAGGGGTAGACCGCATACCAGCGGCGCCAGTCGGTAGTGCGCCTCCCGCAGCCTGCTCTCGCTCAAATGCCCCCCCGACACCTCAAATTGATGGGGTTTTGACACAGTTTCGTAACAGCAAAAAATGGGAGCAGCGCGATTTCGGTACTTTGGAGCGTCGCAACGCCCGGCTAAGCGGCATGATGTGGCCTAATGCGATCGACAATCTCAGCACCCCGAGCATCTTCTGCCAGTTCGAGGTCGTAGTTGGCCTGAAGGTTTGTCCAAAACTGAGGCGTCGTTCCAAAATAGCGCGACAGGCGGAGCGCGGTGTCCGCGGTAATCGCTCGTTTGCCCCGAACAATATCATTCACCCGTGTCACCGGCACGATTAGCTCCATGGCGAGTCGATTCGCGGTAAGGCCAAGTGGTTTCAGAAAGTCCTCGCGAAGGGTTTCACCAGGATGAATGGGAGGCATGATCTTCTTCTTTCTCGTCATTTGTTCAACCTCAGTGATAGTCGACGATCTCAACATCACTCGCATCAGAATCGACCCACCGGAAACAGATCCGCCACTGGTCATTGATCCGAATGCTGTGTTGCCCTTGTCTGTCACCGGCAAGAGCTTCCAGGCGATTCCCCGGAGCGGCTCCTAGATCCGCGAGTGCAGCTGCCGCATGGACTTGATCCAGTTTCCGCTTTGCCACTCGGGCAATGCCTTGGTATTTCCGGCTGAACTCACGCCGGAAAACTTTTTCGGCCTCCTTGTCACGGAATGACCGAATCACTGCTTCAGCATACTACTGCGTCACGTTAAACGCAACGCAGGAGAAGCGACCAAGGACAATGTCAGAAAGCGTGTGCCACGGCGCGAAAAACCGATGAGCGCGACATGAACGCTCAGGATTGCACGTTACAGAGTGTTACCGGACGGCGTTTTCGCCGCGGACAAAGTTCTTGCGGACCACAGGCCTATAGAGCTGGAGAGCCTTCAGGAAGTTCTTTGTTTGCAGAGGAGTTCTGGAGCCACCCTCCGGGCTTGAACCGGAGACCTGCTGATTACGAATCAGCCGCTCTACCAACTGAGCTAGGGTGGCTCACGGTGGGCTTGTTCCCTTTATAGCATCGCTGGAGGGGATACTGCTTGCGACTGCGCCGATTCGACTAATGGCGTGTGGGCGGGCTCTTGTGGGCCACCGGCTCCTGGAGAATGAAAACCTTCTCGCCGGGGCGCACCAGTTTCAGGCGCTGCCGGATCTCGAGTTCCTGCTCGGAGTCATCCTCCTCGAGGCGGTGGATGCGCTCGCGGCGCAACTCGATTTCTCGCGCCAGATCAGCATTTTGCTGCTCGATGGTGCGGATCTGTTTCTGCTTCTCCTTTAACGCCGGAATACCCTGCGGCCCGCGCAAGGTCACGAACACATAGCCGGCGGCCACCAGAACTACCAGCACGTAACCAAATTTTGCGCCTGGAGATCTCATGAAGTTGTCGTCTGAAAAATAAATAGTACCATCGGATGAAGATTCTGCTGCACGAAAAATTCATATGACGGACAAAATTGTTGTGCTGAGCACCGCTTCGAGCGCCGAGGAGGCCGAAAAGATCGCGCGGCGCCTTGTGGAACAACACCTCGCGGCGTGCGTGAACGTGGCGCCCGGCGTGCGGAGCTTTTATCGCTGGAAGGGAAAGGTGGAGGACTCGGGCGAATGGCTGCTGATCATCAAGTCTTCCCGCAGCCGTTTTGAAGCGTTGCAGGCCGAGATGGAAAAGCTGCATTCCTACGAGGTCCCCGAAGTGATTGCGCTCGCGGTGATCGAGGGCGCCCGGAATTACCTCCAATGGATGGAAGGCGAGCTTGGCGCATAATCTGGCGCTGATTCTCGATATGGACGGGGTGCTCATCGATTCCAACCCGGTGCACCGCCGCACGTGGACGGAGTACGGCCGGCGCTTTGGAATCGAGACCGACCAGGCCATGCTCGAGCGCATGTACGGCCGCCGCAATGACGATATCGTGCGCGACTATTTCGGCGAGCAGCTTACCGCCGAGGAGGTGCGCGCGCACGGCGCGGCCAAGGAGCGGCTGTACCGCGAGACCATCGGCCCCATGGTGCAAGAGGCGCTGGTGCCGGGCGTGCGCGAGTTTCTGGAGGGCCACCGCGAGTGGCCCATTGGTCTCGCGAGCAATGCCGGGCCCGAGAACGTCAACTTCGTTCTGGATGCCTCGGGCCTGCGTTCTTATTTTCGCGTCGTAGTGGACGGGCACCAGGCGCCCAATCCGAAGCCGCATCCCGATCTTTATCTGCTGGCAGCCAGGCTGCTGGGCGCCGATGCCGGCAGTTGCATCGTATTCGAGGATTCGCTCGCCGGCATCCAGGCGGCGCGCGCGGCGGGCATGAGCGTGGTGGGCGTCAGGACGACCCACGATCATCTGCCGGACGTGGATCTCGAGATCGAGAATTTCAACAGCCCGGAACTGGAGCCGTGGCTCGGAAGCAGATAGAATTAGAAACAAATGTTGCGGGCATCTCTTTTCGCGCTGCTTGGCGCGGCTGTGCTGTACGGCCAGAAATACAACGGGCCCCAGCCGGAGAAAGCGGACCTGCCATATCTCGTGCACGCGGATAATCTGGTTGCGACCGAGAGCGGCACGGCCAAGCAGGAGACGCGCAAGGATGACCTGATTGCCGTGGTCGAGGGCACGACGTCGCCGGCGGCCACGCCGCTCGCCAGCCCGATCTTCCTGATTCGCGCCGACAAGCTGGCTCCGAACGACCTGGAGATTTACCGGCTGGAGTCGAAGAACGGCCGGCGCGAAGTGATCTTAACCCACAAGAAGAAGCCGGTGGCGCGGCCCGTGCAATGCACCGTTTCCCACGTGGCCGACGATCTCTACAGGCTCGAAGTGAACGACGAACTGCCGAACGGCGAATATTCCATCACGCCCCGCGGGTCGGACCAGGTATTCTGCTTCCGGGTGTACTAGGGTCGCGACCTAAGCCTGAAGCTCCCAGTTTGTGATATCCTATGAAACGTACCAAAACGAGATAAAGAGAAGACAAGGAGCAGCAAGCTCTGGCATGGCATTGGCGACAGACGCAAAGCGGCAGATTCTTGCCAGGAATCAGACCCACAAAGCTGATACAGGTTCACCGGAAGTACAGATTGCTATCCTGAGCGGGCGCATTGCCCAGCTTACGGAACATTTCAAGGCGCATCAAAAGGACCACGCCTCGCGAAGAGGATTGTTAATGATGGTCGCCAGGCGCCGACGGCTTCTGACGTATCTGAAAAATACCAGCCCGGAACGTT
>DASQHA010000019.1:0-1984 GCA_035632335.1 Terriglobales bacterium | reverse complement strand
TCGCGGTGGCCCAACAGCAGTTGGATCGTGCGCAGGTCCGCACCGGCTTCGAGCAGGTGAGTAGCAAAGCAGTGGCGTAGAGTGTGCGGGTGAAGCTCTTTCTGGATGCCGGCTCGGTGGGCCGCCTGCTGGCAGGCTTGCCAGACCACATTGGTGTGGATCGGCTGATCCCCCGTGTGCCAGCGGTTGCCGGGAAACAGCCATACGCGGGGCTTGCGACGCAGACCGCGCCAGTGTTCGCGCAACGCCTCCAGCAGCTTCGGGCTGAGCATCACATCGCGGTCTTTCCGGCCCTTTCCACCCTGAATGTGGATGACCATGCGCTGACTGTCGATGTCGCTGATCTTCAGGTGCGTTAACTCGGCTCGTCGCACTCCGGTGGCATAGAGCGTCATCAGCAGAACACGGTGGAACGGGTTGAGAGCCGCATCGATGAGGCACGCGACCTCGTCCTGACTCAGGATTGCCGGCAGACGAACGGCTCTCTTGGGATAAGGAGTCGCCGCCACGCTCCATGACTTTTTAAGCGTCTTGACGAAGAGGAAGCGGATGGCCGCCACATGCTGCGTCACCGTGTTGGCCGCCAGTTTTCGCTGGCGGAACAGGTGCGCCTGGTACTCGCGGATGTGCTCCGGGCCTAACTGGTCGGGCTGCCGATGGAAGTACCTGGCAAAGTCCTCGACGATGCGAACGTAAGTGCGCGTTGTATTCTGGGAGAAGTTACGACGCTCGAGTTCCTCGAGCATCGTTTTGCGTAAACGGGTCACAGGGACACCTCCTCGTGACCCGACAATATCCCACCAACCCTTGGCTGCTGACCCACGCGCACGCGAAGCGTCCGCCGCGCGGGCGGCTTCGTTCAAATCCCCTTCCCACCAGCAACCATAGCGTTGTTTCGATGGGGTTGAGCTGCTTTGGTCGGATCACGGGCCATCCGGAAGTTGGAAGTCACCCCCGGATGCGGCCAGGATGAGCTGCGAAGTAGGCAAAGATGTCACTTGCCTTTCAGGCTGTCGCGCCAGGCGATTACTTCGAGTTCGCCCCGGACTGCGTCCTCGACGCGGATCACGGGGTGCACTTGGAATACAAATGCAGGGAGCATCGAGCAAAACTTGTGAATCGTTAGTGGATCGTCGCAGTCCAGCAACATATGCCCACCCCACTCCCCCACACGAATGACGAAAAACTCGATCTTGAAGTTGGCTGGCGCCTTCCACTGGCCAAACACATCGAGGATTCGCTTCTGGGCATTCTCATACTCGATAGGCGAACCTTGCGGGCGCTCGAACCAGCTGATGATGTACTTCATGAATTCCCCTTTCTATTTCAAATGGCCGGACCGATCACAACCGCCTAAGTCTACACGTTCTTCGGCTTCGTGTTGGGCAACCAGCGCTTGGTTGAGAAAGTTGCCGGGTTTGGCGCCGATAGAGAGCACGGGGTGGGCTCATCGAGACGATGAACGCTGAACCCGCACAGCCGTACGTCCGTAGCTGATCAACGTGCAATGCGCACTGTTTTCTCTTTGGCCTGGATGGCGAGCACCTTCGTGTTCGGGTCCCAGTGCATCCTGCCGCCGGCGACAGATTTGGGAATCCAGCCACCCAGCTTGAAGCGCTCGATGGAGTTGTTGTCGAACTTGGTATAGGTGATGGCATCCGCTTGGTAGCTGATGTTTTGGATCATTGAAGTCGTCCGCAAGAGATGATTCTGGTCCTCGGGAGCGAGCTCGGGGAAAGCAGCCATGGCCCGGAGATAGTGCCGGACGTAATCGCCGTAGCCGTCGGTGAGCCAGTTGTCGTCGCGGGGATAGCGGTTTTTGCCGTCGGTATCGACCATGTAGGTCGCCCAGTTCAAGCGGCGAATGGCGGCGTCCTTCAGGTCCATGTTGCCGGTCTTTTCGCAGTAGACGAGCTCGACCGAAGCATGGCGCGAGGTGTGGCTGTTGCCGGGGACCTTGTAAGCGGTCTGCTCGTTGATGGCG
>DASQHA010000018.1:0-5320 GCA_035632335.1 Terriglobales bacterium | reverse complement strand
CTGCGCGAGTCTTTCCAGCGCCTTCTGCCGGTTCCAGTCGTTCGCCGATTCATCGTCGAAGATCAGCATCACGCTCGAAAGCCCGAACAGCGACGTAGACCGCAAATGCTCCAGATGCGGCAGCCCGTTCATCACGATTTCGATGGGAATCGTGACCTGCAGCTCGACTTCCTCCGCCGCGCGGCCAGGCCACTGCGTGATGATGTTGACGTAGTTGTTGGCCACGTCGGGATAAGCTTCGATGGGAAGATTGCGGAACGAAATGATGCCCCAGACAAACAACAGGATGGCAATCGCCAGCACCAGCAGGCGATTGTTCAGGGCAAAGTCAACCAGACCGCGAATCATTACTGCTCCACGGTGCTCTGTAAGACCAATGCGTTGGCCACCACCTGCTGGCCCGGCTCAATACCCGAAATGATTTCCTGCATGTTGCCGGCGAGCATGTTGCCGCCGACGACTTCGATCCGCCGGAACGTCCCCGCTCCGTCCGGGGCGTACACCCAGTCGCGGTCGTGCAGGTGCAGCACCGCGTTCGCCGGAACCGCCGCGTGCACTTCTTTGGTCATTCCATGGAACGTCGCCGTGACAAACATGCCCAGCCGCAGCATGCCCGGATTCCTGACTTCCAGGCGCACCTTCGCCGTGCGGAGAGTCGAGTCGAGCACCGGGTTGATGTTGCCGATGCGGCCCTTGAGCAGCAGGTTGGGATAAGCGTTCAGCCGAATGTCTGCGTATTCGCCCAGGCGCACGTTAGCCAAATCGTTTTCATAGACGTCGCACAGGATCCAGACGTGCGTCAGGTCAGAAATGGTGAACGGGTTGGGTGAAGCGAGGCCCTGGGTACCCGACGCCGCCGTCACCTGCTGATCCGTGATCACGCCGGAAACCGGCGCATAGATCTCGACAATGGGCGTAGGATGCTTCGGGTCTGCTCCCAGCACCGTGAGGTGATCTGTAGCCGTTTCCACAGTGACCACGGCTTTGGCTTCGGCATCCTGGGCGACCTCCAGGTCCTTCTTGGCGATCGCTCCTTTGTCGTACAAAATGCTCGACCGGTCGAGTTGCGCCTTCGCCAGCACTTCGTCAGCCACCGCCTGCCGGTAATCGGAGAAGGCTTGCGCGATATCCTCGCTCTGCACTTTCAAAAGAAGCTGGCCCTTCGAGACCGTGTCCCCAAGCCGCGCGTGAATCTCGACCACGCGGCCCGACGCCAGCGTAATCACCGGGATGTTTCGTGAAACGTCGGCGCTGACCACGCCCGTAACGTTCAACTCCCGCGCCGCATCGTGCCTTCCCGCCGTGGCCAGCGGAAATTGCTCCGGATGATCCACCTTCACCAGGCTGGCGTCCGGTTCGCGCTCTACCTTGGCCGGCGGCGGCGCCCCGGAGTCGTTTTCCGGTATCTTGCCTTTTGCCCCGCACCCTGCAAGGAAGATACCTGAAACCAGACTCAGAGTTACTTCCACTAAGATCGTGCGATTCATCGGATCACTTCGCAACTTACTGCGAGATTCACTTGACTCGAAAGTAGCCGAGCGCGCGCTCGACTCCGAGCCGCATTCTCCTTCCCAAATCTAACTTACTAAGTTGTTAAAAGGCTTGATCGAGAGGTGGAGCCCTGCTTACGAAGGAGGGTAACTGCCGCGAAACGCTTCTCGGTGCCAGATAAGTTACAAAACCAAAGAAACAGAACGCAACAAACAGAGTGTAAAATGCGCTAACTTGCAGGTGCTCCAGATTCTGCAACGCGAAGTAAATCACGGTGTTGGTGTTGGAATCATCGGGAACCGAATGACCGAAGCCGCTTCTGGTTTCCAGCCCCGCGCTGACATAGGCGAAACTGATGACGTCATCGCTCGCCGAAACACACGGGAATAGCGAAACCGTCACCAGCAGTACCGACACCAGCCGCCGGCCCCTGGCAGTGACAGTCGCAGTCCGCCCGCGCTCCGCCACAAGCAAAGCCCCGACTGCGCCCAGCGCCACGAACAGCCAGACGAGATTGAGAATCGTGATCAACTTCTCAAATTATAGCCGCACCGGCCCCTGGTACCAAGTTGCAGAAATGCTGCTCCCTTACGGTCGCAGTTCGATGCTGGCCAGAAAGCAATGAACCGCGCGCGTAAAGCGAGCGGCCCGAGGATGTGAAATGTTGTCAGGCTGACACCACGCGCGTAAGGGCCAGGCATTCCCGACTTATGCCGGTTTGTTCGGACTGCCGGGCCTGTGGCTCAATCTCCGCTCCCGTTCTGCCCAAGCGAGATACTGCGCCAGTTCCGCGCGATGCCGCCAGACAAACCGCCAGAATGTGTGGAAATCGATTTGGTCGGCGTGAATGCCCGAATAGGTTTCGATGCGCCAGCGCAGGTAAGGGCTGCGCCAGGGCCGCAACCGGTAGCCGCGGGCCAGGCGCCACGCCAGTCCGAGCATCAGTGGGTGGATTTGCGGCTGGCCATCTCCGGCGTGGCGTAATAGCCGGTGCGCGTGCGCACCACCGGGCGGCCCGGCCCGCTGGCCACCACGCGAATCTGCCGGTAAGATCCGTCCAACGTCTGGTTCGACGGCGTATACGCCAGCGTGTACTGGCTGCGAATGTCGTGGGCCACCTGGTGCGCGATGCGGTCCACATCGGCCAGTTCCTTGGGATAGTACGCCTGCCCGCCGGTGGCTACCGTCAGTTCATCCAGCGCGCGTTTCGCCCGCTTGGCCTCTCGCCGCTCCTCTTCGCTGAGCAAGCCGATGGCGTAGATGATCACTTCGCTCTGCTGGGCCTCCTTCACCAGGTTCTCCAGGCTGATCACGCTCGCGTTGTCGTTGCCGTCGGTCACCACCAGGATCACCTTCTTGTCCTTTTTGGCCTTGGCTTTAATGTGGTCGATCGACATGCGGATGGCGTCGCGCATGGCCGTGCCGCCGCGCGAATCGATCTTGGTCAGAGCCTGCTCCAGCACCTTGATGTCGTTGGTGAAATCCGGTGTGTCCAGAAAGGCGTCGTCGTTGAAATTCACCACGAAAACTTCATCGTCTCTATTGGAGTCCTTTACCAGGTCCTCGGCCGCCGCCGCCACCTTGGCGCGCTTGTCGCGCATGCTGCCGCTGTTGTCGATCACCAACCCCAGCGACACCGGAATGTCTTCCCGCTTGAACAGCTTCACATCCTGCTTTGCGCCGTTCTCATAAACCTGGAAGGCGGTCTTGGGAAGCGTGGTCACCAGGCGGCCGCTCTTATCCACCACGGTCGCGTGCAACACCACCAGACGCGTATCGGCGCGGAACACCGCCTCGTTATCGGGCTTCTGCGCCCAAACGGCCGCCGGCGATGCCGCCAGCGTGAAACAGAGAATGATTGCGGGAAAATTTGTCAATGCTTTGAATTTACTGCGCTGGAGCATAATAGCCAAGCCTCCAGAACGCGCGCAATGGAGGCAGGCCGCGCGGCTGGACCAGCTTGACCTGTACCCGGCGATATTTGCCGTCTCGTTCCTGGTTGCTCGGCGTGTAACCGAGAATGTACTGGTTGCGCAGCTCGATCCCGATCTTGGCGGCCACATCGGGTAACTCGTTCAGGTTCTCTACCGAGAATTGGCGCCCTCCCGTCTGTTCTGAGATCTCCGTCAGCAGGCTCGGGCCGGACAGTTCCTCGGGCGTGCGCCCGCGGTTGGCCATCGGCTCGTAAATGCCGATCGCATAGATTTGGACGTCGGCTTCCCGCACCAGGTTCTTGATTTCGCTTTCCGTGTAACGGCTGCTGTTGTCGCCGCCGTCGGAGATGATCAGCACCGCCTTGCGCGGGTTGTGCGCCTTCTTCTTCATGTTGTGCAGGGCCATGTAGATGGCGTCCAGCAGCGCCGTGCGCCCCTTGGACTGCATGAAGGTCAGCCGGTTCTGGATCTCCTCCAGGTGCGTGGTGAAATCTACAACCAGCTCGGGCCGGTCGCTGAACTGGATCAGGAAGAACTCGTCCTCGGGGTTCGCGGTCTTGAAGAACTGCGCCACTGCCTGCCGCGATTTGTCGAGCTTGCTCCCCATGCTGCCGCTCGTGTCGAAGACCAGGCCGACCGACAACGGCGCATCTTCGCTCGCGAAGTGCGTCACTTTCTGCTCGCTCTTGTCCTCAAACACGCGGAAGTTTTCGCGATCCAGGCCGGTGACAAAGCGGTTGAGCGGGTCCGTCACCGTCACCGGAATCAAGACCAGCGTGCTTTGTACGCGAATGTCGCTCCGCGGAACGTCCGGAGAAACCGCGTCGCCGCGCTTGGCGCGAGGGATGATTTCCGTTTTGGCGTCGCTGCGCGCCTGCGCTTTCTCGTCGGCAGCCGAACAGATAAGAGGGAGGGCCGAAATCAGAAGAAGGGAAGCAGGGACAAAAACACTCAACGCACCGAGCCGGCGGCCCATTTTTCCCGACCTCTGATCCTCAGTTTATCACACGACTTTTGTGGTATGATCCTCTGTGCGCCGTAAAATTCTGGGCGTGATCCCCGCCCGGTACGCTTCCTCCCGTTTCCCCGGCAAAGCCCTCGCTCTCATCGGCTCTAAAACCATGCTCCAACACGTGTGGGAGCGGGTTTCGCTGGCGCGATACTTAACAAACGTAATCATTGCCACCGACGACCAGCGTATCTTCGATGAGGCCCGGCGCTTCGGCGCCGATGTGCGCATGACCCGGCCCGATCATCTCTCCGGAACCGATCGCGTCGCCGAAGTAGCATCGGCCGATACCGCCGGGTGGATTGTCAACGTCCAGGGCGACGAGCCCCTCATCGATCCCGTCGCCATCGACGCCGCCATCTTGCCGTTGCTCGACGACCCCTCCATCCCCATGGGCACGCTCAAGAAGCGCATCGAGGACGCGCGCGAGATCAGCGACCCCAACGTGGTGAAGGTGGTGACCGACCGGGAGGGCAACGCCATCTACTTTTCCCGTTCGACCATCCCCCATCCGAGAGAGGGCGCCCCAGACATGATCTGGTACAAGCACATCGGCCTCTACGTCTACCAGCGCGATTTTCTGCTCCATTATTCCGCGCTGCCCGTGGGCCCGCTCGAGAAAGCCGAGCGCCTCGAGCAGTTGCGCGCTCTGGAGAACGGGCACAAGATCCATGTGGTCGAAACCGAATATGAGTCCGTGGGCGTCGACACGCCGGCGGACCTGCAAAAAGTCGCCCAACTGTTTGAGACTTCGCTTGCAGGGGTGATTCAGAATGGCTAAGTACATCTTCGTTACGGGCGGCGTGGTTTCCTCGCTCGGCAAGGGCATCGCCGCCTCGTCCATCGGCTGCCTGCTCGAAAGCCGCGGGCTGCGCGTCAGCCTGCA
>DASQHA010000017.1:0-3260 GCA_035632335.1 Terriglobales bacterium | reverse complement strand
TCGCCTTACGAGAACGCTATTGCCTACTGCCGATACCAGATCGGGCAAGCCATCGCCGTCATAGTCGGCGGCGAACATTTCGCCGTTCACCGGCACGTTGGTGTTCGCTGCAGTACAGCCTGATGTGTTGCAGGTGTAGACGTACCAGTATCCACTTTGCCCGACAAAGACTTGATTTTGGCCTGACCCGGAAAACGCCCCGATGATGATGGTTGGAAAATTCCCGGTGGTTATCCCCGTATCCACGGGAGAGCCAAAGCCGGACCCGGTTGAAAAGACGATCCACCAATGCACGCTGCTGCTGTTTACAGTCACCGGGTACAGTAGATCCGTGAGGCCATCGCCATTGAGATCTATCGCAATGGGCGACGCCTGAGTGGAGGACTGGACGCCAGCTGAGAGCGCGGAGCCTGACCAGCCCTGCGCTCCAGCTTGATATGCGATGGTTGTAGCCGGGAGGCAGTTGCTTGCAGAACATTCCTGAACTTGTTGTAGCTGTAGACGGCTGCTGACCGAATTCGTGCTGTATGTTAGGTAATAGACCTTCGTCGGCGTCGAAGAGCCGTAGTTCTGAATCGAGACTGTGGTCAGCTCGTTTGGCTCTGTAACTAGACTCCCAGCGATATAGCCTCCGGGAGTGTTTGCTCCCGATGGACGCGCACTGTAGGCAAAGGTCACCGAATAGAACGGCCCTTGGCCGCTCGCCGTGTAGGGATAGTCAATCTCTTTTACTCGGTAGCTTCCATCGGTGTAACCGGAGCCGGACTCGGCATCGTTGTAGTAGCTGAACTTGATCTTGTTCCCGACGCGATCCCGGATCTGCGACAACGCCCACGTGCGAATCGGCCCATTCGGCCCGGCGAGAATCTGGGAGTCGACCGTAAGCCCGTAGTCATAGATCAGTCCGTTCTTGGTAGTTACCGTCAGCGACGTCGGTGCACTTCCGCTGCTGCCTGCCGCGGTGATTTGCGAGAACGACTCAATTTCTGTGGCGAATGTAGTGCCGCCCTGTGCGGGCGTGGCTGGTGTACCGGTGACGACCTTCAGCTGCTGACCATCAAGGCAAAGTCTGTCGCTCGTTGTGAGGGTTATCCCTTGGGGCGCACCATCCTGAGCCCAGGTTCGATTGCAACGAGTGATCGTGGAGAGTCCCGCAAGGCTCCACCCCACTCCTAACAAGCCGTCGCGACTTCGGCTGCTGTAGCTCAGCGCCAATGTGAGTTGGACGCTGCCGACGCCAGGCGGTGTCCACACAGGAATCGAATAGCTGGCGGCACCAGAGTTACCAACCGAGAAAGTCGTTGGCGTACGGCCCGCCGAAATCGTGGTCGGTTGCCCCGCCGCGGGGGCGGCTGAAAGCTGCCGTTCGAACGGCGCTATGGCGCTCGGGCGCCGCGGGATCGGGGGATTTGGCGACGCCGTAGCCGTGCTCGGCACGACCAACGGAACCGTCAGCGGAGCGTCGGCGGGTTCAGGGAGCTGCTGTGCTTGAGCTTCGTGACCCGACAGGAGCGCAGCGCCTATGCCAGCAAGCAGAGAGATGCTTCGATTAAGGACGATCCTGCGCTCGACACGCGTCGCCATGAGAGTTCTCCCTTGATTTTGAACGCCCTAGCGCTCCGCACCCGACTCAACTGCGGCGCACGTCCAGCTTTCGCGAAGTTGTTGGCGAGCGGGTACCTAAGCGCCTGTGGAGTTACTCGTAGGGTTCACAAGCCGCTCCTGCGCCGTCGAGACCACAACCTTGGTTCAGCCGGACTATCGATCCGTGCAAACTAGATCAGGCGCGTGTGACGGCTTGGAGATCCGCTGCCACGCCATTCGGACTACTTGACAGCCAGAATTCACAGGGGGTCGCGCACAGGTGCGTCTGGGATTCTGGCATCACCGGCGGCGTCGGCATCGACTTCGCATGCTCACGGGCGGTGAACGTGCGTTACAACGACATTCTTGTGGCTGCCGATCAAGCCCATCTGAAGGTCGGTTTCGTGACCGCGAGTGCAGATGACGTCCAGGCCTTCGATTCGCCAACGGCAGATCTCGCATCCTGGGCGACGCGCCGTTCTCATCCTATTTATCGCGCGGCACCAGTCGACCATCGCGCGTACTCAACACGGAGCTGACGCGCGGCGCCCGTCCTCTCCCAAGCCGATCTTGCCGACGCGGGATTGATCACGGGAGAGGTCGGCACCGCAGCACTGCTGGCGGCCGCAATTGTCCTGCCGCTCGCGGCTCTTGCCGCCACTGTGTTGGCTGCGGCGCGCTGCGCGTGGAACCGCCTTGAATCTGGAGTCAGCCGTTGCCTGCAGCCCTGAGAGCAGCCACGGTTGGCGTTGAGCCATATGGACACGCTATAGGGAGTGACAAGTGACTACTGGCCGCTGCCCTCTGTGAGCAGGGGTCGCTGCCCGTACTAGTCCGAGGGCGCGCCACGTAAACTCTCGGACGAGATGGGCAAAATCCGCTGGACGATATCCGCGGCCTGGTTGCTACCGGCCGCGACGATCCGCGCCAACGCAAAGTTCGGGCGCGCGGCTTCGAGCCGCTTCGACTTTCGGGCCCCGAACCCGAAGGTCGTGCGTCGCACCTCGCGTCTAAGCGTCTGATTGATCGACCCTGGCGTGACGCGATGGCCACGCGAAGAACACGTCTGTGCCTAAAATGTGCCGTGGCTACGGCACGTTTTCGTCACAGCGGCGCTAATTCCGTTTGGAGAAAGCACTCATAAGTTTTTGTTTTTATTTGGTAGCGGGGGCAGGATTTGAACCTGCGACCTTCGGGTTATGAGCCCGACGAGCTGCCAGACTGCTCCACCCCGCACCAGGAGGGCCGCGCATTCTACAAGTGCACCCCCGCAGCATCAATAGGTGAGGGCGCCTCCGGGAAAACCCAATAGGATCAAGCTCAATCGTGCTCGTGCATGTGGTCGAAGAGGTCGCCCCGCGCGGGCAGCTTGTCCAGGCTGCATCCCCCGGCGACCGGCACGATCACGAACAGCACGAGGCCGCAGCGGTCGCCGAGACGGATCACAGTGGCGATCCCCTGGACGATCTCCACCTTATTCGGCTGCCACGCGAACTCGCGAGGCCCGGCTCGTGGCCGCGCGAACATCCCGTTCGGTGCGGGCGCGAATGCATGCGCCTGCCGCCGGCTCTTTTCCTGATCTTCGACGACCCGATCCGCGGCGCTGCTTGCCTCGGCGGCCCAGTCGATACTGACGCTGGGTGAGTCCGAAATCGCCGTCGATGTCGGCGGCGGGT
>DASQHA010000016.1:0-2687 GCA_035632335.1 Terriglobales bacterium | reverse complement strand
CCCGTTCTCATCTTATGCAGTTGTTGCAGGCCCGATCGGAGTTGCATCTCCTGGCCGCCCAGTATCCATCAATTACAGCGCATGGGTAGCGAAGCCAGACGCGTCGTCACTCGTGTCTGGCAGGCAATTTTTAACGGGATTCGCGAAGAGATCGCGACTTTATAGTTCGTTTGTCGAAGTGTTTTCAAGAGCTTAGGTTTGGCCTTCGTATTGCCCAACGATAGACGAGGATCGAGGAGGAACGTTAGCGGCGTGAGGAAAACTCTCGGTCAAATCAATTCAGTCGGAGTAGGGATCATGGTTAACCCATGACCCCCTCCACGGATCCGGACGAGCGGGTTGCCCGCATCCGGCTCTTGCCTTAGGTAACGACGCCCATGCGGCGCAAGGGATAAGGATGATAGGAGCGAACAGGAGGGAGCCAAGCGTGAAGCAAGCGCCCCATGCGGTCCCAGGGAACGCGACCGGTCTGACTACGCCGCGAGAGAGCGCGAGACCAGAGCCAGCCCACCTGGAATCGAAAGGTGGCGAGCGCGCGGCCGTTCATGGGCACGCCATAGTAGCGAAAGTGCCCGCTGACCACCGAGCGCAGCCACTGCCCCACTTCCGGGACGGGACGGTGCAGGCGTCGCCGCAGTTCGATTTTCACCTCGCTGAGCTTCGCTTGCAGCCGCTTGCGCATGGTCTGCCGCAACACCGTGAACATTCCGTTGCTCCTCTTCCTCACGCAGATATGCGTGAAGCCGAGGAAGTTGAACGTCTCCGGTTTCCCTTCGCCGCTTCTCCGCCGGTTGTTGATCGCAAACCGACCAAACTCCAGCAGGCGCGTCTTCTGGGGATGCAGTTCGAGCGAGAACTTTCGGAATCGCTCCTCCAGTTCCGCCCGGAACCGCTCGGCATCCGACTTCGCCTGGAAGCCCAGCACGATATCGTCCGCGAACCGCACCACGATCACGTCGCCGTGCGCGCGCTTGCGACGCCATGCCTGAACCCACAGGTCGAAGACATAGTGGAGATAGATGTTCGCCAAAAGCGGCGAGGCACTGCCGCCCTGGGGCGTACCTTCCTCCACCCGCAAGTGTTTCCCATCCTCCAGCACGCCGGCGTTCAACCATTTCTGGACGAGCCGCACGACGCGCCGGTCCGCAATCCGATGCTCGACGAACTTGACCAGCCAAGGGTGGGAAAGCCCATCGAAAAAGCCCTGGATGTCGAGATCGAGCACCCAGTTCACCTTTCTCGTCAGCAGTCCCGTGTAGAGCGCGTCCAGCGCGTGATGCGGGCTGCGCCCTGGCCGGAACCCGTAGGAGAATCCAAGAAAGTCGGTTTCGTAGATGGCGTTCAACACCTCGACCGCCGCGCGCTGGACAATCTTGTCTTCCAGCGCCGTTACGCCGAGCGGCCTTTGCCGCCCCTCGGCCTTGGGGATGTACACCCTACGCACGGGCTTCGCCCGGTACGCTCCTCGCTTCAGCCTATCGGAGAGGTCCCGGAGATTCGTTTCCAGTTCCTCGCCGTAGTGCCGCCACGTCTCCCCGTCTACGCCCGGCGCAGCTTCCCTCTTCAGACTGAGGTAGGCCCTGCGAAGCGTTTCCAGGTTATAGATGTGGTGCAGGAGCGCGGTGAACCGCAACTTCCTATCACCTTTGGCTGCTTGACGTACCCGCTCCAGCGCACTGGGCGCGTCGCTCCGGCTCGGTGTCCGGGACGCGTTTTGCTGGCTCGGGTTCCCTTTGGCCAGACCTCTTCCCTCCATCCCCTCCGTCCCCGGTTGCCCGGCGTTGTTCGGAGACTTCTCAGGTACTTCAGGTCTGTCCGACTTCCCCTGTCCGTTCATCATCGGCGTGCGTCCTTAGACTTCCCGACACGATCCCCAGCAGAGACTGCCGCGGATGGACAGGGGATCTCCCGGTTCCCGTGCGAGGTGCTTCCGTGCGTGCGCGGGGTCTCTGACCGCGCGGGACTCCGTGGCGCCTCGCGATATCGACGCCCCGGATGCTGCCTTCCGCTTCTCCTTACAGCGTCGGCATCCCGGAGTAAGTCACTTACGCGGCTGAATACCCGGCCCGCACGTTCCCCTGTCAACGCTTCGTCGCCACTCTTGCGAGTGACTCCGCATGACTCAGGGCCGTTGTGGGTCGCTAATCCTTCAACGTATGACTCTTTCATTCACTACACCTCGCCGGTTTTGACCGGCGCACAAGGAGCAGGACAATGGCAAAGATCTCTGATGTGTTCATGGCTGAGATAGCGGAAGTTAGAAAATCCCGGGTCTGGTTCCTCCTCATCGGAATCCTGTTAATGGTCCTGGGCGCCACTTGCATACTCAAAGCGCAGACCGCAACCACTTTTTCCATCCTGGTATTGGGCTGGATCCTGGTGATCAGCGGGGTGTTCTGGCTCATAAATTCGTTTCTCGCTGTCGCGACGCCCGTATTCTTCCTGTTCCTCCTGGGCGCGCTCATTCGAGGAGGGATCGGATACCTCTTGATTCGCCACCCCAACGCAGGCGCGGAGGGCGTGACCATGGTGCTGGCTGTGCTCTTCATTGTCGGCGGGCTGTTCCGGGCAGTCGGGGCGAGTGTCATTAAGTTTCCCTGGTGGGGGTGGACAGTCCTTTCCGGCATAGTCGCCGTGGGTCTCGGCATCTACCTCTTGGCGAATTGGCCCGTAGCCAGCACCTTCTT
>DASQHA010000015.1:0-1560 GCA_035632335.1 Terriglobales bacterium | reverse complement strand
TCCCAGTTATCGGCGCCCTGATAGCCGAAGGGAAGCCCCGGTGGATCATAAGGGTGGCAGGCCAGTTTCACGTCGTACTGTTTGCACACCGGTATCACCTTATGGAGAAAATACGTGATGCGCTCCCAGTAATCGTCGGCCGTAACCCTGCCTGCCTGGCCTACAGCCAGATCCTTCCAATTGTCCTCCAGCGTGAAACCAGCGTAGGTGACTCCGCCTCGCCCCGGTGTTCGGGTGTTTCGCCTTATCGGTATTACCGTCCAGTGATAAGTCAATATTCCTACGCCTACCTCGGCGGCCTTTTTGATATTGCCAATGATCTTGTCAAGTTCCCGATCGCGCTCCGGGCCGGGCCGCAGCCTGATGTAATTCGTGCCTCTGGAATCCGGTGAGTCACTAATCGTTCTTATGGCCTCGAAATTTACACCGTATTGATCGCAATTGTCTTTCATCCTCTTCAGCTCATCGAGGTCCCAGCCGCCGTCCGGAGATAGCTTGTGAATTTGTGCGGTGAGATGCTTTACGCCATAGCGCAGGTTGTATTCCAGGTTTGTCTTTGATGCCATGTCGGACGCGCTGGGGCCGGCGACACAATGATAGTCGCCGCCGACGTGCATCAGCGTATTTCTCCTGGGGGCGCCGGCGGGCTGCGCGAAGGCAGTCCCGCGACTGGCGGAGCCGGCCAAGCCGGAGCCGATAACGCCGCTGACAAGCCGCTCGCCGAACTCTCTTCGTTTCATCATGACAATGCTCCTTGGCCGCCTCCCGGCGACTCAGAACTGAAGCTTCAAAGCGAACTGAATGATGCGGGGATCGGCGGCCGAAGTAATGACGCCGTAGCTCGTGGTTCCGACCGTGGTCCCCGGGTTGCCAAAATTCACCTTGTTGAAGAGGTTGAAGAACTCGGAACGGATCTGCAGCTTGACCCTCTCCCGCAGGCTGATGATGCGGAAAACAGAGAAGTCCACGTTAGCCGCGCCCGGTCCGCTCAGGATGTTTTTGCCGCTGTTGCCGAAAGTACCCTGGCGAGGCTGGGCGAACGCCGCAGTGTTAAACCACTGCACGCGGCTTTGGGTGAAGCTGCTCCCGGGATCGCCCACCTGCTGGGCCCTTTCGTCGCTGCCTTCACCCAGGCCCGCGAGGCCACAGTTGCAAACATCGCCCGATGCCAGGGCAGAGAACGGGAATCCGCCGCGGAACGTGATAATCGTGTTGGTCGTCCAGCCGCCCACGATCTTGCTAAGGGGTCCGGCCGTGAGGAAAGACTTGCCAGGGCCCACAGGGAGTTCCCAGGTGGTGGCGATGACGGCGTAGTGTTGAATGTCGTTCAGGCTCCGCCCCTTGTCGAGCCCAGGGTTGTAGAAATTTACGGCGGCTTCGTTGATGTCGGAGATCATGGACAGGTTCTTCGAGAACGTATAGTGCGCCAGCAATGACAGGCCATGCGAGAGCCGGCGCTCCACCTTGACAAAACCGGCATGGTAGCTGGAGTTGCCGGAATCCTTGGTGGTTCGCATCTCGGCGCCCCAGAGCGGAAAGGGCTGGCGGCTGACCAGGGGC
>DASQHA010000014.1:0-26478 GCA_035632335.1 Terriglobales bacterium | reverse complement strand
CGGACTGACACAGACACGATTCAGCGCCTGCACCGGGCGGCGATCGATCTGGTGCCGGCGCTGGCCGAGGCTCGTATGCTCGAAGCTTGGGCCGGGCTGCGGCCTGGGTCGCCGGATGACCTGCCGATTCTCGGGGCCACGGCGAGCCCGGGATATTTCGTGGCTACGGGCCATTTCCGCGATGGCATCCTGCTCGCTCCGGTTACGGCGCAGGTAATGGCCCAGATGATCGCCGGCGGCAAACTCGAATATGATCTCTCGGCATTTTCGCCGAATCGCTTTCAGAATTCATGACTACCACGCTCGTCACTCCCGATCAGATCAGAGACCACTACGACTCTCTCGCGTTCATCTATCGCACGTTCTGGGGCGATCACATTCATCACGGGCTATTCCTCGAGAAGCACGAAGCGCCTGACGCGGCGCAGGTCCGGATGCTCGACTACTGTGTCAACCTGCTGGAGCTTTCCCCCGGCGCTCATGTACTGGACGTGGGCTGCGGCCACGGCGGCACTGTGATCCATCTGGCGCGAGCGCTTTCTTGCAGCGGAACCGGGCTGACGCTCAGTCCGAAGCAGGCCCGGCTGGCGAGAGAACATGCGATCAAGGCTGGGGTGGAACGGCGGGCGAGCTTCGAGGTCGCGAATGCCGACTCATTTTCCTTCCCGGTGGCGGCGTTCGATCTGGTGTGGACGATGGAATCTTCCGAACATTTTGCCGACAAAGCGCGTTACTTCACCCAGGTTGCACGCACCCTGCGGCCGGGCGGCCAGTTGCTCCTGGCGGCGTGGACGGGCTCCATGGATCTTCCCCGGGTCCGCGAAGTGGGGCGGGCATTTCTTTGTCCGGAACTGTGGACACCCGACCAATACCAGGGGGCGATTGAATCCGCGGGGATGCGGGTGCGCCACCGCGAAGACCTCACCTCCAGAATCTTGAGCACCTGGGAAATTTGTCAGGAGAGAGCGCGCTCCGCCCGCATGGCGGTGAAGTTATTGCCGCGCGCGGCAAGGGAATTTGTGGAAGGCATCGACATCATTCTGGACGCATACCGCTCCGGCAACCTGACCTACACCATCATCGTAGCCGCGAAGGACGCAGCGTAGCGCCGGCCTCCGGCCGGCTGTCCTGAGGGCATCCTGCCCTCAGCGGCCCGGCAACGGGAATGTACGTGTGGTTTCTCTATGGCTGCTGGAAGACTGTCATCGCGGGTGGGGGCGAGACGCCCCCACGACAGCCGGCGGGACGCCGGCGCTACGTAAACCTGAGCCACGAAGCGGGTGGGGCCGCGGCGCTACCCGAGCCGCGGAGCGGCGCGAGAATGTAGCCCAGGGCGCAAGCCCTGGGTGAAGTCGCGAAATACGACCGAGCCCTGAAAGGGCGGAAGAAGCGCTCTCCGCTTCCCTCCGCATCGTCGGATATACTTAAGCGTTTTATCCCCAGAAAGGCACACTCCCATGGCATCTCCCGCAATCGACTATGCCCGCGGCAATCAGCAGCGCTTCCTCAACGAGCTTAAGGACCTGCTGCGCATTCCGAGCGTCAGCACTCTGGATGAGCACAAGTCCGACGTCCAGAGAGCGGCTGAGTTTGTGGCCGCTGACCTGCGCCGCATTGGCCTTGAGCATGTTGAAGTCATCCCCACCCAGGGCCATCCCCTGATCTATGCCGACTGGCTGAATGCTCCGGGCAAGCCCACCGCGCTCTGCTACGCGCACTATGACGTGCAGCCGCCTGATCCGCTGGACGAATGGACTTCTCCTCCGTTTGAGCCCACCGAGCGCAACAACAACTTGTACGCCCGCGGAGCGGTCGACGATAAAGGCCAGCTGTGGATGGAAATCAAGGCCATCGAAGCCCTGATGAAGGGCCACAACGGCAAGCTGCCGATCAATGTGAAGTTCATTATTGAAGGCGAGGAAGAGGTGGGCGGCGAGTCGATCGCGGCCTATGTGCGCAAGCAGAAGTCCAAGCTGAAAGCCGATTTCGCGCTGGTTTGCGATACCGAACTGTTTGCGCCCGACCTTCCGACGCTATGCGTGGGGCTGCGCGGCCTGGTCTACACCGAACTTGAAGCGGTGGGGGCAAAGACCGATCTGCACTCCGGAATGTACGGCGGGGCCGCGCCCAATCCGTTCTTCGGCCTGATTGAAATCATCAGCAAACTGAAGGATGCCAAGGGCAAGGTCCTAATCCCGGGCTTCTACAAGAACGTCAAAGCGCCCAGTAAAGATGAATTGAAGGCGTGGAAGCGGCTGCCCTTCAACGAGGAGCACTATCGCAAAACGGAAGTAGGTTCGACGGTGCTTACGGGCGAGCCGGGATATTCGGTTCTTTATCGCACGTGGGCGCGTCCCACGCTCGAAGTGCATGGCATGCCGGGCGGCTTCGTCGCTCCGGGCGCCAAGACCGTGATTCCAGCGAAGGCCTCAGCCAAGGTTTCGATGCGGCTGGTGCCAAACCAGGACCCCGACGACATCCTCAAGCGTTACAAGAACTATGTGAAGAAGCTCACGCCCAAGGGCATTCAGATCGCGATCAAAGTGTGGAGCAGCGGCCCGGCGTGCGTGGTGGGCACGGACAACAAATACATCAAGGCCGCTACTGAAGCTCTGCACGATGTGTTCAAGAAGGAAACCGTCTTCATTCGATCCGGCGGCTCGATTCCCATCGTCACCGATTTTCAGGACGTGCTGAAAATTCCGTCCGTGATGATGGGCTTCGGCCTGCCCGACGACAACCTGCATGCCCCGAATGAGAAGTTTCACATTCCGAATTTCTATCGCGGAATCGAATCGATCTGCCTGTTCTTCGAGAAGCTGGGCGCATAGCCGGCGCAGCCGGCATGATTGCGACCAGGTTGACGCTAGGGCGAGCGGCGCTCGCCCGCCCGGATCCTGAGCGAAGTCGAAGGAGGGCTTTCGGGCCTGCGTGTTTTATGCCGAGATGGCGCTGGGAAAACGGGTTTGAAAATCGAGCAGACCAACCCACTCCGGCGTAATCGCAATCCGCACCATGCTTGAGACGCGGGTGCGAAGCTGCGCCATCCAGGCCTCTCTCACGGCGGGCTCGAAGTAGCGTTCTGCGGCCGCGGCATACTCCGGCACAATCCCATTCACGGTTTCAAGGCGTGCGGTGCCGCGTATAAGCAGCACCTTGTGGGGGAAATCGTTGTCGTCGATGGTGAGCGACACTTTCGGATTCCTGGCCAGGGCCTTCAGCTTCGGAGCCTTGGGCGGCGTTGCCATCACAATCTCCCGTCCGTTCCAGTGAAACCATATCGGGACGACTCGGGGCGTGCCGTCAGTCCAGACGTAAGCCAGGCGAGCCGGAATCTTCGAGTGCAAGAGTTCCTGCGACGCCGGATGCTGCAGAAGCGAGAGGTCTCCCTGTTTGACGGTCATGGGCTGCTCCTTGGCGCTGACGGCAGCGCGGTGCCCGGGGCGTTTGCGAGCACGCAGGTTTTCGGGCACGGGGATTCTCAGCTTTTTTGGCAGACCAGGTCAAGTGTGCTGCGTTCGGGTCCCAGGACTATTCCCGGCATCCTCTTGCCAATCCCTGGCGGCGAATCCTGCCCCTCCGGCGTGACCACAATATTGTCTTCGCCCTGCCATTGGGTGTAGGCTGGTTGTGCTCTCGCGCTTCTCCCCTCCTTCGTCACTTCCTCACCGAATTTGCAGCCATATGCTGCATTGTGTGTTCAATCTGGCGCGGTCGAGCGTAAGGCCATACCAGATATAGTGTTTTCGTGCTTGACCCCGGCGTGATTTGGCCGTTACAGTAGCTCTAATTTGTGCCTCGCCGATTCCAGCCTGGGAGGCGCTCAGCAGAGCGGCGTATTGGAGGAATCCAATCAATTAACCGGGCTGATGATGGTTACATGATTCCTGTATTCGTCCCGATAAGAGCTGGAAAGGCGGACGCGGTCACGCGGGCGGGGACGCCCGCGCTACAAGAAGCCGCGGCCACACAAACTCGGCGACCCTAAGGAGTAGAAGTTGCTCAAACTGAAAAGGCTTCAGATTCTCGGATTCAAATCGTTCTGCGACCGCACCGAACTCAAGTTTCATGGGGACGGCGTGGCCGCCATCATTGGCCCTAACGGTTGCGGCAAGTCCAACATCGCGGACGCCATCTCCTGGGTGCTGGGCGAGCAGTCGGCCAAAACCCTGCGCGGTTCGCGCATGGAGGATGTGATCTTTGCCGGCACCCGCGATCGCAAGCCGACAGGCATGGCCGAGGTCTCGCTCACGCTGATCGATCCCGAGGTGTACGACGGGGCGGACGCGCACGAGCCCACCGAAGTCGAGATCCAGGATGAGATGCCGCGCGCCGCCGAGGACTGGGACGAAGCCGAAGTGCGGGCCGAGGCCGCCGATGAGACTGAACGCCTGACCGAAGAGGCGCGCCCAGGAAAAGTGGAAGAGATTGAAGCTGCCGTCACTGCGCCGGATGGAGCGACGGGCGTCCCGCCCGTCCAGCCCGGCGAGGACGTCCGGGCCTCCACTGACGTGACCGCCGGACCCCAAGTCGTTCTCAAGATTCGCCGGCGACAGTTCAAGCAACAGTTTAAGGCTGGGGAGATCGTCGTGAACCGGCGGCTGTTCCGCAGCGGCGAAAGCGAATACCTGCTGAACGGAAAGCTGTGTCGCCTGCGCGATATCCAGGAACTCTTCATGGGCACCGGCCTGGGGCCAGAATCGTATGCCCTGATCGAGCAGGGGCGCATCGGGCAGATCCTGAGCAGCCGTCCCACCGATCGCCGCGCGATTATTGAAGAAGCTGCGGGCATCACCAAGTTCAAGACCAAGAAGCGCCTGGCCGAGGCGCGCCTGGAAGACGCCAAGATCAACCTGGCCCGCGTGAATGACATTTTCGAAGAAGTCACGCGGCAGATGAATTCCCTCAAGCGCCAGGCTTCCAAAGCCGAGCGCTATGCGAAGCTGCGGGAAGAGATGCGAGCCAAGTTGCGCCTGGTGCTGGCCAGCAAGTTCGCCCAACTGGAGCAGGAGAGCGCCGCGCTGGATGCGCAGATCAGCGGCATTTCGGAAGACATGCGCCGGCAGGCTGAGATGGTTCAGCAATCCGAGTCTGAGCATGCGGAGCGCACCCAGCGGGGTTACGCCATTGAGGCCGAAGTCCGCGAGAACCGCGAACGGTTGAGCCAGCTCAAGCTGGAATCGGATCGTGCTCTTGCCCAGCGTCGTCACAATGAAGAACGCTGCGCGGAACTGGTGGAGCGTGTGGCCGCGTCCGATGCCGAACTGGCGCAGGCCCAGGACCGCCTGGCGGCGCTGGCAGCCGAGCGCGATGCCAACCGCCAGATTCTGGACTCGGCGGCGGGCGACCTGGCTTCGGCGCAACAGGAGTTGGCGCAGAGCGAACAGGAAGCGGCCAGCGCGGCAACGGCTTTGGCCGAGCTCGAACATCAGCAAGAACAGTCGCGAGTCATGATTGTGGAAGCGGTGGCAGCGGCTTCCAACTTGCGCAATCAGCGTACCCAGGTAGAAGAGCGGATGGCCGGAGTGGAGCGCGAGGCCCACCGTCTGCAATCGGAGATGGCTGCGGCGACCTCGCAGATGGAAGCCTTCGGCGGGCAGCGCGGCCAGTTGGGACTGGAATTTGAAACCGTATCGCAGCGCGTCTCGGGATTGACTGAAGAACTGCGCCAGACCCGGCAGGCGCTCGACTCCCGGCGTCACGAAGAATCCGAAGCCAAGAACCATCTCGACAGCCTGCGCGCCGAGTATGCCTCCGCAATCGGCAAAAAAGGTTCTCTCGAAGCCGTCATCGCCGAGCACGGATACTCAACTGAGTCGGTGCGCCGCCTCTTTCAATCCGGAGTCATGCAGGGTGGGATGGCGCCCGCCGGGGTGCTGGCCGATTTCCTCGAGGTGGAATCGCGCTACGAAGGCGTGGTTGAAGACTTCCTGCGCGATGAACTCAATTACATTGTGGTGAAATCCTGGGACGCTGCGGACGAAGGCTTGCGGCTGCTCCGCACCGACGTGGACGGGCGCGCAACTTTCCTGGTGCATCCCGAAGATTCGCAAGCCAAGTTTTCCTTTGCCATTGATGAGAACGCGCACCAGGTGCAGCCCGAGCGTCCGATTGTCCCGCTGAAAAATGCGATTCGCGTGCTCAACGGGTTTGGCCGGTCGCTCGAAGTCATCCTGCCCAAACTGCGGGATGGCTACATCGTCCCTGATCCCGCTTTTGCCCGCGAGCTGGCGCTGGAAAATCCCGACGCGTTTTTTCTATCCCAGTCGGGAGAATGCTTCCACAACGTGACCGTGACCGGCGGCAAGCAGCGCGCGGAAGGCCCGCTGTCGATGAAGCGCGAGCTGCGTGACGTCCTGCGCCAGCTGGGCGAGCTGGAACAGGCGCTGCGCCATGAAGAAATGCGCGTCCTGACCCTGGGCCGCGAAATGAAAGACCTGGCTTCCCTGCTGGATCGCCTCGAGGGCGAAAAGCGCGAGGCGGAGAAGCAGGCGATGACGTCGGGCCACCTGCTGCAGCAACTGGAATCCGAATTCGCACGCGCGAGTGAACGCCTGCAGGCGTCCGGCCAGGAGCTGCAACGGCTAGAGGCGGAGCGCACGGAAAAAGGCGCACTGCTCGACCAGTTGCGGATGCAGATTGGCGGGTCCGAGCAAAAGCGCATCGAACTCGAGAACCTGGCCGCTGCCGGGCAGCAGCAATTGTCCGGTCTGCGCACCCGCCGCGATCAGGCCGCGCAGGACGCTTCGCAGCGTCTCGCCCGCGTGGCCACACTCGAAGAGCGGCATCGCAGCGCCGCGGCGGGGCTCGAGCGCCTCGATTCCCTGGTTACGGAAATGATCGAGCGCGTGGTCGCGCTCCGGCTGCACATCGAGTCCGCAGCGGCAGAGAAACTGCGGCGCGAAACCGAGAACCAGGAGCTTGCAATCAGGCTGGTGGACCTCGAAGCCGAGCGCAATGCCTGTGAAACCCGCGACGGCCTGCTGCAGGTTGAGTCGGAACAAGTGCGGGCCCGCCTGGCGGAAATCGATCAGGCACTGCACCACGCCCGACAACTGCTGGACCAGCTGCGCGACCGCCGGGCCGAGCTCTCGGCGACCGCGGCCAGGCTGCAGTCCGACGCACAATACATGGCCGAGACCTGCCTGAACGACCTCGGCATCCAGCGCCACGAACTGATGGCGGACGTTGCGATTCCCATCGCGCGCGGCGAACAGCTTACCGTGGAAGACCAGATCTATCGCGACATGCGTAGCCGGCTCGATGCCATGGGTCCGGTCAACATGATGGCGCTGGAGGAATACAAGGAAACCGCCGAGCGCCATGCTTTCCTTGAAACCCAGAGGAAAGATCTCTGCGACTCAATCGAAAACACCCAGGCCACGATCAAAGAGATTGATACGTTTTCACGGCAGAAGTTTGAAGAGGCCTTCCACAAGATCAATGAGAATTTCCAGGCCACCTTCCGCAAGCTGTTTGGCGGGGGCCAGGGCTTCATGCGGCTGACCGACGAGGAGAACAGCGCGGAGAGCGGCATTGACGTGGTGGCTTCGCCTCCCGGAAAGAGGCTGCAGAGCGTTTTACTGCTCTCGGGCGGCGAGAAAGCCCTGACCGCGCTGGCCCTCCTGGTCGGTATCTTCCAGTATCAGCCCAGCCCGTTCTGCATCCTCGACGAAGTGGACGCGCCACTGGACGAAGCCAACATCGGCCGCTTCACCGAACTGGTGAAAGAAATGAGCCTGCAAACCCAGTTCGTACTCATCACCCACAGCAAGAAGACCATGAGCATCGCGCCCGTGCTTTATGGCGTAACCATGCAGGAGCCGGGAGTTTCCAAACTGGTGTCGGTCAGGTTCGGAGCGACCGCATAGCCAGTTCCTGTCATGCTGAGCGGAGCCTGTGCGGTCGCAAGGGACCGCACAGGCGGAGTCGAAGACCCCTACCCTCTTCCCTGCGCTGCGTTTGAGAATGCGGCCAACTTCCCTGCACCGACAGTTGAGTAGCGCAATAGGGGTCCTTCGACCGCGCTGGACCTGCGCTCCGCGCAAGTCCAGCTTCGCTCAGGATGACAGCGCACACTAGCGCGTTTCGATCGTCCTTCCCTGCTCCACAAAAGCCTGCATCCAGCCGAGCACCCGGATCCAACCGTCCCCGTGGCCCTTGGCCTGTTCGATGTTGCCGGCAAATCCATCCTGGCGGATCTTCACGAACGTGCCCGTTCCGGCTTTCTGTGGACCCGAATGCTGCAAGTTGTGCACGCCGCGCGCTTCCAATTCCCAGCGAACCACTGTCTTTAACCCGGGGGCATAACTTCCGACCCACGTGTGGACCAGGAGGCGAGGGCGGTCGATCTCCAGGTATTCGCCCTCCACTCGAAAGGTGTGGCCATCGGCTCCCACGCCGTCGCTTTGCCACTTGCCGCCAGGGCGCAAGTCGGCTTTCCACTCCGTGACGCGATACAGACCTTTTTGTCCCCACCATAACGGCATCTGCTTGGGGTCGGTAATTGCCTGGAAGACACGCTCGGGCGGGGCGGCAATGAAAACCTCCGCGAGAACTACGTCATTGTCGGGAGTAACTGTAGCAGTCGCCATGATCTTTCTCCTTGTTCTCGTTTTCTATTCGCAGTGCTTTCTGAGTTTTTCCAGCACCCCTGGCCAGCCACCCGCGTAATCCTTGCGGACAGTCGGTTCGTTGGCGAGGCCGCTATGTGTGACCTTCACCCGGGTGCCGGTCCTGGTTGGCGATAACTCCCAGCGCGCCGTCGACGGCTGCTCCGGATGTTCGTGCCAGTTCCCCCGCCAGGTGTAGGCCAGCACCCGTGGAGGATCGAACTCGGTGATCTCTCCCTGCGCCTTGAAGTCGCGTACTCCGTTCACCACTTTCTTCCGGGTGGGATCGGTCAGTTCGTATCGCCATTTGCCGCCCAGCCGGGCGTCCATCTCCCAACGCGCCCCTTTGGGAGTGGCCGCCCACCAGAGCATCAGCTGGGCGGGATCGGTCAGCGCTTCGAAGACCCGCTCCGGAGGGGCTGCGATTTCGATTTCCGTGACCACCGCATCCTGGTCGGGCGTGATTTGAGATACCGGCATCGTCGTCATGGTTTCATCCTCAATAATCTAATGGAGGACGGGCGTCCCCGCCCGTCCCCGCGGATCACTGTTAGTTCTTACGGCGCAAATCAAAGACTTCCTTCATCTCTTTGCCGTGGTCGGTGAACACCCACTCTTCGGTGTGGTGATTTGCGTCCGGCATCGAGATGATCAGGCGATGCATGTGCGCGGCGTCGGGAGTGGCGAGATTGGTGGCATCGAGAAAGGAAAAAGTGAACGTCTTGCCGTCGGGCGAAGCGCTCGCCACCATGCGAGGCTGGTTTCCCACACCGCAATAGTGGGTCATCAGCAGGCGGTCGCCGTCGAGATGAAACATGGTGATCATGTCTTCTTTACCTTTGATTTCGCTCATCAGCGCGGACCCGCCCGACGTCACTCGATAATCCACCTCGACTGGCTGCCCGTTCTTCACGGTTCCCTCCCAGGCCCCGTCCAGCGCCTTGAGTTCGTCGAAAGACTTCTGCGCCGCCGATGCGGCAAAAGCGGCCGTGGCGGCCAGCACAAACAGCAGAGCGATTGCGATACGGATTGCTTTCATATTCAACTTCCTCCTCGTTTATTCGGTCGCGGGGACCGTGATTGATGTTGCAAGGTTCTATTACTCTTTATCTTTCGAACGTTTACGGCTGTCAGGCCTCCCGTCCGCGAGGCCGGCGGTTTCGCGGGCATGCTCGGCCTCGACGAATGCCTTCAGACTGTTCAGGTTGGCCTCCCAGAAAACGCGATATTGTTCCAGCCAGGTATCCACAGCCTTCAGGGGCTCGGGGTTCAGCTGGTACAGACGATGCCGCCCTTCGCGCCTCTCCTGCACCAGGTGGGCGCGGCGCAGCAACCGCAGGTGTTTGGAAATCGCCGGCCGCGAGACTGGGAAGGCTCGCGCAATCTGTCCCGCGGGCTGGATACCCTGCCGCAACAGGTCGAGCACGGCCCGGCGGGTGGGGTCGGCCAGGGCATGGAAGGCGGCTTCCCGGGAATATGTAACCGAACGGTTCCGCATAATGCGTAACCATAGCGTTACATATAGGCGGCTGTCAAGCGGAGATTTTGACAGCCAGGAGATTCTTACTATGTGCTACAATGTAAGCCATGACTCGTAGAATTACTACTGTAAGCAGCAAGGGGCAATTTGTGATTCCAGCGGAATTCCGGGCCTCTCTCCGGATTGAGCCTGGGACTCGAATCTCCGTCGCGCTGGAAGACTCGCGCATCGTTCTGGAGCCGGTTTCGAAGGAACTGGTTGACCGGACCCGGGGCATGCTCAAAGGCGGACCTTCTCTCTCCGCTGCCTTGAAGAGGCACCGCGAAAAGGACAAATGGTAACCTACGCCCTCGATGCCAGCGCTGTGCTGCGTTATCTGGACGACGAGGCTGGCTCCGAGCGTGTCGCAGAAATCATAAAGTCGCATCTCGATGGGAGCTGCAAGGCGATCATCTCCGCAATACACTGGGGCGAGATTGCGGGCGTGACCTGCAAGACCCGTGGCCGCTCCACCATGGACCTCGTTCTGGCGCGATTGGAAGACTTCGGGCTCGACATTGTCCCGGTAAGTGCGGAGCGGGCCGTTCGCGCCGCGCTCATCAAGGTCCATCGAAGGGTTCCCTACGCGGATGCTTTCGGAGTGGAGCTGGCGGACTCGTTCGACCACGTTCTGGTAACCGCCGACTTCGATTTGAAGCCCGCCGGCAAAGACGTCAAGATCGAATTCCTGCCCAGCAAGTGATTTTGTATCGCAATTGATCTACTCGGGATCGCGCGGTTTCTTGCTTCCGCTCCCGACTAAATCCAGGAACGCCCGATGCACGCGAGTATCATCAGAAAGCTCCGGATGGAACGTCGCGGCCATGGCTTTTCCCTGGCGCACGGCGACCGGGTCCGTACCCTCGGTGGCGATGACTTCAACTCCGGAACCGACTCTCTCGATCTTGGGCGCCCGGATAAAGACCATTTCAATGGGCGACTCGCCTAACGCTCCCTCGACGAAGCGGCCCTGGCGGATCGAGCTGTCCACCTGGCGGCCGTAGGCATTGCGGCGAATGCCAATATCGAGCACGCCCAATCCCGCCTGCTTTGGATTGTCTACTTCACTGGCCAGCAGGATCGCCCCGGCGCAAGTTCCAAAGGTGGGTTTGGTGCGGGCAAACTGTTTCAGCTTCTCGAAACCAGCCTCGCCCAGCAGCTTGAGAAATGTCCCGGACTCGCCGCCAGGGATCACCAGACCATCAATGTCGTCCAACTGTTCAGGCTTCTTGACCAGCACCACTTCGGCGCCCAGCTCTTCGAGCCGGCGGCGATGGGCGTCAAAGTCCCCCTGGAGGGCCAGCACGCCGATGGTCGCGGGTTTTCGGTCCTGGCTCATGGATCGTTGTTGCGGCGGGGCTGCTGCCCGGTCGGGTGTGATTTTACTAGAATCGGCGCGGACTCCCGTCGCCCGGCGCCTTCGGGCCCGAAACATTCCATTCAAGAATCACTCCCGACGAATCACACTCCCCGGAACTTTCTTTCCGCCTCCTACGTAACTCTCCCAGGACGTTCAAGGCTACTGATGGGAACGCACGATCGCCATCCGTCCTGAGAGGACAACATGAAAACTAGTGGAAAAGGCTTCTCTGCCTTGGTGGTATTCTCCGCCCTGCTCGTGGCGACTTTCGCGGTAGCGGCGACCACCACGCGTTATATCCACGTCAGGGTCAGCAGCGCGGGCACGCACGAACTGGTTCGCGTCAACCTTCCGCTCTCTCTGGCAGAGCAGGTAATCCCGGCGATCAATCATGGCCAGTTGCGGGATGGCAAGGTCCGCATTGGCCACCTCGACGCCAATAACGTGAACGTCCGAGCCATTCTCGAGGCTCTCAAGGCCGCTCCGGAAGGCGAATTTGTGAATGTGCAGGATGTGGGCAATGATGTTCGCGTCGCCAAAGAACACGGGCTGATGGTGGTGCATGTGGCCGACAAGGAAAACAGGCAGAACATTGACGTGACGATTCCCTGGGACGTCGCGCAGGCCCTGATTTCCGAGACCAGCGAGAACCAACTGAACGTCGAAGCTGCAGTCAAGGCTCTTGAGAACGTGGGAGATATGAACCTGGTGAAGGTCACGGGCCAGAACCAGAATGTCCGGGTTTGGGTGGACTCGCGCAGCTCGGGTGAATAAGCCAATTACCCGTCCACGAAGCGAGAATATAGAAACCAAAAAGACCACGAGGAAATTCCCATGATCTTTCTTGCCAAGCTTGGAGTGGGCGTGATGGGAACCGCGCTGATCGGCGCAGCAGCGCTTTCCAGCGAGGGATTCATTCACGTCAAGGTGCGCGAGAACCGGGCGGGGGGCACCCGGGTCAATCTGATCGTTCCCGCCGCCCTGGTACCGGCCGCGTTGAAGTTTGTCCCTGATCACCATCTGGCTAAGGCATCGAAACAACTGCGTCCATATCTGCCCGTCATTGACGCGGCAGTTCCCGCTCTCGAAGTCTGCCCCGACGGAGTCCTGGTCGAGGTCATCGACGCGACCGACCATGTGCGCATAACCAAGGAAGGCGGCTCATTTCTGGTGGAAGTGAACCAACCGGACAATGAGGTGAATGTCTCGGTGCCATTGCGCGCGGCGCAGAGCTCCATCCATGAAATTGCGGAAGCAAACGGGTTCGATTGAACGCCGGTATGGATCAGGGACGCGCCCGGCTCTCTCGGGGAACAGCGCGAACCAGAAGGTCCGCGCCGCCCATGATCACCAGCCCCTGGTTTGCAGCATGTGGGCTTCGTCCAGTCCCGATACGGCCAAGCCCTTCATGGCCCCGGTCAGGTTCTCGCTGACTTCAAGTAATACTTTAGGGTCGTCGAAGTGGGTGGCGGCCATGACGATTGCCTTGGCCCGCTTCTCCGCTTCTTCGGGATCGGCGAAGTTGGTTGAATCCTGCATGAAGATGCCGGAGCCGACGAACACGGATTCCGCGCCCAGCTGCATGACCAGCGCCGCATCTGCTGGAGTCGCGATTCCGCCGGCTGAGAAATTCGGCACTGGCAGCTTCCCTGCCTTGGCCACCATCCGCACCAGTTCATACGGCGCCTGGTGCTCCTTAGCTTTGGCGTAGAGTTCTTCTTCACCTAGGACGGTGAGAATCCTCATCTCCTGCACGATCTGCCGCATGTGCTTTACGGCGTGGACGACGTCGCCGGTTCCGGCCTCTCCCTTGGTGCGGATCATGGCCGCGCCCTCGGCGATACGGCGCAACGCTTCACCCAGGTTGCGCGCGCCGCAGACGAAGGGGACCTTGAAGGCGTGCTTGTCGACGTGGTGGGCTTCGTCGGCCGGGGTCAGGACTTCGGATTCGTCGATGTAGTCGACGCCCAGTTCCTGCAGAATCTGCGCCTCGGCGAAATGCCCAATGCGGCACTTGGCCATTACGGGTATGGAAACCGCGGCCATGATCTCGCGAATCTTCCTGGGCGAAGCCATGCGCGCCACGCCGCCCTCGGCGCGAATCTGCGCCGGAACCCGCTCCAGGGCCATCACCGATACCGCGCCGGCCTTTTCGGCGATGACGGCCTGCTCGGCGTTGATGACGTCCATGATGACGCCGCCCTTCAGCATTTCCGCCAGGCCGGTTTTCAAACGCAAGCTGGTCGAACTTCCGTTGTTCTGCGACATGAAGCTTCTCCTCGGATAAACCAAACCACCTCCAGACTAGCCCCAGATTGGACTTGTCATAAGGTCCATTTAGGCTATTCTGTACGTACCATTTTAGCGTCGTTGGCGGTTGGTCGTTGGCCGTTGGCCAAAGTCAAAACCGATATCCAAGAGCTAGGGGCCAACGACCAAGGACCAAAGACCAAGGACCAAAGACCAAGGACTGCTCTTGCCCAAACAGGCCACCTCGTTGCCCCTGAGCCTCTCGGCGCCTCTCGCCGGGACGCCGCTCTACCGCTGGTTCTATGACGAACTTCGGTCCGCCATACTCGAAGGCCGAATCGCGCCCGGCGCCCGGTTGCCGGCCACGCGAGACCTGGCCCGTGAATACAAACTCTCCCGGGCGACCGTGGTCACCGCCTTCGAGCAGTTGCAGTCCGAGGGATACGTGGAGGGCAGAGTTGGGGCTGGCACCTATGTCAGCCAGGTCCTGCCCGATGATCTGTTGCAGGTCGGGCGCACCAGCCCGCGTAAAAGTACCGGGCCCCAGCGCGTCGACTGGTCGGCGTATGCAAGGCGTCTGCGGTTGTATCCCAGCGGCGGACCGCGCATCACGCGAGCGTTTCGCGCCAACCAGGCTGCGCTCGATGTCTTTCCTACCACGCTCTGGGCCCAGGTGGTGGCCCGCCGCCTGCGGCGAGCGTCGGCGCAATTGTTGTCCGGGGGCGAAGCCCTGGGATACCGTCCGCTGCGTCAGGCGGTTGCCGGCTACCTGAACGCCTCACGCGGGGTGAAGTGCACGGCCGACCAGGTGCTGATCATTTCGGGCGTGCAGGAAGCGCTCGAGCGGGCGGCCCACCTGCTGATCGATCCCGGCGATCCGGTTTGGGTAGAGGACCCGGGCTATCCCGGAGCCGCCATTGTTTTCCGGGCAGTCGGCGCCAAAGTCCGTCCCGTTCCGGTGGATGCGGAAGGCCTCGACCTGGAATGGGGCCGGAGACGATGGGCTCGCGCCAAGCTTATTTACGTGACTCCCGCGCACCAGTTCCCGCTGGGCGTGACCATGAGTTTGCGCCGCCGTTTGGCGTTATTGGAATGGGCCCGGGGTTCGCACACTTTGATTTTCGAGGACGACTACGACAGCGAGTATCGCTACCAGGGGCGTCCCATCCCAGCTCTTCAGGGACTCGATCGCGCGGGCGTTGTGATCTACGCTGGCACCTTCAATGAGGTTTTATTTCCGGCGCTGCGCCTGGCGTATCTGGTAGTGCCGCCGGGCATGGTGGACCGCTTTGCCGCCGCGCAGGCGGTCAGCATGCGTCATGCTCCCCTGCTCGACCAGGCGGCGCTCTGCGACTTCATCACCGAAGGACATTTCGCGCGGCACATTCGGCGCATGCGCGAACTGTATTCCGAAAGGCTTGCCGGATTTCTCCAGGCAGCGCGCTCGCGCCTGGGAGGCCTCCTGGAGATTCCGGAGGTCGAAGCCGGATTGCAGACCGTAGGATGGCTGGCGCCGGGGATCGACGCCGATCGCTCCGCTGTGGAAGCGGCGAAGCACGAGGTCGAGGTAATTCCTCTAAGCCGCTACTCCGCGCGCCGCTTCGCCCGCCAGGGGCTGCTGCTCGGCTTTGCCGCGGTGGATGCGCGGGAATTGCGGCGAGGGGCAGAGCAGCTGGCGCGGGCGCTGAAGATTTGCCGGACCTAGAGCAGGGCGGCGGATCGATGGTTGCCAGAGAAGTCTTGCGGAGCTTTGCGCCGCCGCACAGGCGAGGCGCCCGCGCAAACATTATTTTGTTTGCTTTACGAATTTGGCGAACATTTTGGGGTCGATGGCGATGAATACGGCCCGGCCACGGGCCAGCACTTCGCCCTTCTGATTCAGGATCTCGCCCACATTTACGTGTCTGCGTCCGCGCACGCTGACCTCGCGCGATTCCACCCGCAACGGTTTATTGAGAGGCACCGGCCGCAGGTAGTCCACCGTCATCTGGGAAGTCAGGGCGATGACCTCTCGCAGCTTGTTAACTTTGCCCATAGCCTCGTCGAGGATAGTGGCGATGATGCCGCCGTGGCAGTGTCCCGGAGGTCCGGTGTAACGCTGGTCCAGGCGGAAGCGGCAGACGAATACCCTGCGCTGTTTGTCGAAACTGAATTTCAGGTGCATGCCGGCCGCGTTGTCCGGCCCGCAGACAAAGCACTGGTTCTTCGCCAGGCGAACACCGTGACCGCGGCCTGTTGGCTTCGCCGGCATAGGCGGGAGATTCTATACCGTCCGCCCAATGTTGGCGCGAGCGCCCCGCGCGTGCGGCAGCGCCCGTGACGCATGCCCTTCATGCTCATCTTTTTTCTAGAGAGATTTCCCAGGCGGGTTCACGCTTATGCTTGCGCCCCTCACGTACAGCTGTGATAGACTTCCCGCGATCCGCAGAAGCAATTTTGATTCACCCAATCGCAGTCCGCATTCCATGACCTTCGGGAGGTCTGGTAGATGGGTCTCGCTCTGCTCGCGATTATCTGGCTGATCACCTTCTTTAGCACCTACTTCTTCGTGGCCAAAACCTGGTGGCTGCCCCACGGTGCATCCACGGCAGCGGCTTTTATCGACAATCAGTTTGCCCTCACCTATGTGCTGATGGGCGTCGTGTTTGTGGCGGCGCAGGGCGCGCTGGGATTGTTCGTGTGGCAGTACCGTGACCGGCCGGACGCCAAGAAGGTCGAGTATTCCCACGGGAACACCAAGCTCGAAGTGCTCTGGACGGCGCTCACCGCCGTTCTTTTTGTAGGCCTGAACCTGATGGGCAGCAGTGTCTGGGCTCATGAGCGTTTTGCGCCGGCGGAGGCCGGAGCGGTTCCGGTGGAAGTGACGGGCATGCAGTTTGCCTGGTATTTCCGCTACCCCGGCGCGGACGGCAAGTTCGGCGCCACCAGCCCGAAATTGATGGATCCTTCCGCCGGAAACGAGGCCGCGGTCGGCCTCGACACCTCCGATGCTGCCGCGAAAGATGACGTGGTTACGGGGACCATGTATCTCCCCGTCAATCGTCAGGTGGATTTGAGATTGCGCGCCGTGGACGTGATCCACAGCTTTTTTGTTCCCAGTATGCGCTTCAAGCAGGACGCGGTACCCGGCCTCGAGATCCACATGCACTTCACTCCTACCGAAGTCGGGGAGTACGAGATTGCCTGCGCCGAGCTTTGCGGTCTCGGCCACTACAAGATGCACGGCATGCTGCATGTCGTCAGCCAGGATGACTTCGACAAATGGCTGGCGGCGCGGGAGGCGGAGAAACAATAATGGTTGCCCAGGACGCTCACGATCCCCACGGAAACGACCCTCACGCGCATGCCATTCACGCGCACGCGGCCCCAACCAGTTTTGTCCGGAAGTACATTTTCAGCCTCGATCACAAGGTCATCGGGCTGCAATATTACTTTCTGGCGCTGACGGCCGTGTTTGTCGGGATGTTCCTCTCGCTGCTGATGCGCATTCACATGATCTGGCCGACGGCCAATCTGCCGCTGCTGGGCGAGATCAAGCCGGAAACTTATCTAAGCCTCCTGACGATGCACGGCACCATCATGGTCTTCTTCGTTCTGACCACGGCGCCCCAGGGAGGATTTGGCAATTACTTCCTGCCCATTCAAATCGGCGCGCCGGACATGGCGTTCCCCGTTTTGAACATGCTTTCCTTCTGGACAACCTTCATCGCGTTCGTGGTGATTCTCGCAGCCTTCTTCGTTACAGGAGGGGCTCCCCTGCATGGCTGGACCGGATACGCGCCGCTCAGCGCGCTGCCCAGCGCCGGGCCGGGTGAGCAACTGGGCGCTGACTTGTGGATCACCAGCATTGCGATCTTCTGTGTCGCGTCGCTGATGGGAGCCTTGAACTTCATCACTACGGTCCTCGATCTGCGAGCCAAGGGCATGACCATGATGCGCATGCCGCTGACGGTGTGGTCGTGGTTCATCACCGCGATCCTTGGTCTGCTGGCATTCGGCGTCCTGCTTTCGGCGGGAATCCTGCTGCTGCTGGACCGTAACCTCGGAACCAGCTTTTATGTCCCACTGGTGGTGGTGAATGGCCAGATCATGGGACACAAGGGCGGCTCGCCGCTGCTCTGGCAGCACCTGTTCTGGTTCTTCGGACACCCCGAGGTGTACATCGCCATCCTCCCCGGCATGGGCGTGGCTTCACAGCTGATATCCACTTTCTCGCGCAAGCCGATCTTCGGATACAAAGCGATGGTGTACGCCATCATGGGCATTGGTTTCCTGGGCTTCATGGTCTGGGGTCATCACATGTTCATGAGCGGCATGAGCCCGTACTCGGCCTTCGCATTTTCCATCATGACCATGGCGATTGGCGTCCCCTCGGCGATCAAAACCTTCAACTGGCTGGGGACGATTCGCGGCGGGAGGGTACGCTTTCAGACGCCGATGCTCTACGCCATCGGCTTCGTTTCCCTCTTCGTTTCCGGTGGGCTGAGCGGCCCCTTCCTGGCGCAGCCGGTGCTCGACATCCCGCTGCATGACACCGCGTTCGTGGTCGGACATTTCCATCTGATCATGGGCGTGGCCGCCATCTTCGGTATGTTCGCCGGAACTTACTACTGGTTCCCCAAAATGTTCGGCCGCATGATGAACGAGACGTGGGGCCGGGTGCACTTCTTCCTGACCCTGGCGGGCACCTATGCCATCTTCATGCCCATGCATTATCTGGGAATGGCGGGACAGCCGCGGCGCTATTCTCAGTTCACCGAACTGGCCTATCTGCAGCACCTGATTCCCCTGAACCGGTTTATCACTTATGCGGCGATCGTCACTATCTCCGCCCAGTTCATTTTTGTGATCAATCTGTTCTGGAGCATGTTCAAGGGACCGAAGGCCAGCGACAATCCGTGGGAAGCGACGACGCTCGAATGGACCACAGCCACGCCGCCTCCGCATGACAATTTTGGCGGCAAGACTCCGGTGGTTTATCACGGACCGTATGAGTACAGCGTGCCGGGAGCGCCGAAGGATTATGTAATGCAGACGGACCCGGCTACATATCCGACGCATTGAAAGCGGCGCCGGCGCCACAAAACCGCGCGGGCGAGTCGCCCGCGGCCACATAGACACAGAAAGATATATGGCGGCGTTCAGTTCGACAGTCACAATTACCGATCAGGTCGTCAAAGACCCTAAGACTGGCCGGGGAAGCGGGGGGACGCGTCCGCCTCTGCCGGGCGGCGGCGGGGGTGATCGCGGCGGCGATGGGTCTTCTGACCACGGTGAGCGTCTGCGCCGTACCCGCCTGGGACTGATTGTGGGGCTGGTGGCCAGCTCCATGCTGTTTGTTTCATTCACCAGCGTGTACGTGATGCGCCGGGGATTGCCAACGCTCGACGACCGCACCGGCGGGTACGTGCATGACTGGCTGCAGGTCAATCTGCCGACCACGCTGCTCCTGATCAACACTTTCCTGCTGCTGCTCAGCAGCATCACCGTGGAACTGGCCCGGCGGCAGATTACCCGCCAGGCGGCTTTGGCCCCGCTTCGATCGATTCCGGGAGTTTCAATCGGGAAGGAACGGAACTTCCCGTGGCTGGGCGCAACTGTCGCCTTGGGACTGGCTTTTCTGACGGGACAATGGATGGCCTGGCGCGAGCTGGGGAATCGCGGTTTCTATCTGGCCACCAGCCCGAGCAGTTCGATGATCTATGTGCTGACCGGCGCCCACGCGCTTCACCTGGCGGGAGGTCTCCTGGTGTTGCTGTACGCGGGTGCCACGGCGCTCCGCCACAAGCCGGTGGAAGACCGGCGCATCGTGGTTGATGTCACCGCCTGGTACTGGCACTTTATGGCTTTGGTGTGGCTTTACATCTTCGCGCTTCTGGAGTTCGTGCGGTAGTCACGGTTCGCGCGTCAGGGTTGGGTGGAGCAGCGCTTCAGCGCTGCATAACGTCGGTTCTTAGAAGGCGGCTTTAGCCGCCCGGGTGTGCGGAACAAGCTTCACCAGATTAATAACGGGAGATCAATCCATGTCTGATGTGGCTCTCCAGCAGGTGCCGGGGGTTTACGAGCCTTCCCTGTTCGGCACCTATTCCAAGAAGATCGGGATGTGGCTGTTTCTGCTCTCCGACTCGCTGACCTTCGGAGCCCTGTTGTACGCCTACACCTACGGCCGCATTTCGACCCCGAACTGGCCGACGCCGTTTCATTCGGAAAGCATCCGGAACGCGACATTCATGACCGCGTTCCTGCTCACCAGCTCGCTGACCATGGTGTTCGCAGTGCGCTCCGCGGTTCAGGGGAACGCCAAGGCCCAGCGTCTCTGGTTGTTTGCCACCATGGCGTGCGGCCTGGGATTCGTAGTGTTGCACGGCCGCGAGTGGACCAACCTGATCGCCGAAGGCTTGAGCCTGCCGGTGTTCCCCGTGCCTCCGGGTGCACCCGGGAATCCCGAGTTTGTGAACGTTACGAAAACCGTGCCGCAATTTGCCGCTACCTTCTTCGGTTTGACCGGAATGCACATGTTGCACGTCACGCTGGGCGTGGTCTATCTCGGAGTCATCGCGCTGCGAAAATGGTTTATCCCTATTCTGCTGGGATTGTGGCTGGTGGCCTGGCTGGGCACGCCCGCCTATAGCCCGTTCCACTACGGCGCCCATGTCCTGCTGTTGGCGGCAGTGGTGATCTCGGTCATTCTCTGGTTGAAGCCCAAGGTTTATGACGCCTCGGACGTTGAAGTAGCCGGCCTCTACTGGCACTTCGTGGACCTGGTCTGGATGTTCATTTTTCCGCTGGTGTACCTGATGTCGACGAGGATTGTTTAGGGAAAAGTTTTAGCCCAAAACTTTTGAGGAGCTCTACTTCAAATGATGGATGCAACCCAGTTAGCCTTGGAACAGCGGGTGGCCGAAAACCACAGACATCATGCCAAAGGGCAATTTTTATGGGTATGGGCTGCTCTGCTGGTGATGACCGGCATCGAGGTCTATCTCGCTTATCAGAACATGGAGCCGATCCGGATGCTGTCGATCCTGATGGGCCTGTCGCTCATCAAGGCCGGACTGATCATCGGCTACTTCATGCATCTGAAGTTTGAGATTTCGGCCATGAAGTGGGTTACCATGAGTTCGCTGGTATTTTGCCTCGCCATGATGCTGGTATTTCTGCCCGACGCATTCCGCATTCTGCACCTGGGCGTCGGGATCGCCACAGCCCCGAGATGAAGCTGCGAATTGTCACGCTCGCGATGTTTCTGCTGCTGTGGGTTGCCCCGGCCTTCAGCCAGGGCTGCATCATGTGCTACAGCAGCGCTAAGGGAACCAGCAAGGAAGGCCAGAACGCCATCAGCCGCGCCGTCCTGGTGTTGCTGCTCCCGCCCGTGGCTTTCATGACGCTGGGAGCGGGCATGGCCGTCCGCTACAGCAAGAAGCGCGACGAAGAAAACCAATAACCCTTCCGGTATCTTGTAGGGACGGGTCTGACCCGTCCGGCCCCGAGCGGAGCTCGGCTGGATTTTCCGGATATCTCCGCAGCATCCCACCCTGCCTTATAATAGAAAGATTCGCCAGTCGCTCCTGAAGCCTTCTGTGCACCTCCCGAAGATAGGCACGAACGCGGCGGCGACGGGTCCTTTTTAACTGATGTCCACGGAAACGATAGTGGTTCGCGGTGCCCGGGTTCACAACCTCAAGAACGTGGACTTCGAAATTCCGCACAACTCATTAACGGTGGTCACCGGCGTCTCCGGCTCCGGCAAATCGTCGCTCGCCTTCGATACCATCTACGCCGAAGGCCAGCGCCGCTATGTGGAGTCGCTCTCCGCCTATGCCCGTCAGTTCCTGGAGCGCATCGAGAAGCCGGATGCCGACTCCATCGACGGCATCGCCCCGGCGGTCGCTATCCGCCAGAAAAACACCACGCGCAACCCGCGCTCGACAGTGGGCACGGCCACCGAGATCTACGACTATCTCAGGCTGCTCTTTGCTCGCGTGGGCCGCACTTTCTGCCTACAGTGCGGCCAGGAGGTCAAGAAAGACACGGTCGATGAAGTAACTACGGCCGTTCTCGCGCTGGGTGAGGGCACTCGTCTGAATGCCCTATTCCCGCTCCAGGCCGGCGCCTCTTCAGCCAGCGCCGAAGAGAAAGAACCCCGACCGAGGAAACGGACCCCGGACCGTAGCGCCGGCGTCCCGCCGGCTGTCGCGGGGGCGTCCCGCCCGCGCTGCCGCAAGAGCACCCCCGACGCTGCCCTCTCCGATCAGCTGCGAACCCGCCTGTTCGAACTGCGCCAGCGCGGTTTCAACCGGCTCTACCAGAACGGCCAAATCTTCGAATTCTCCACCCCGGAATCCCTGCTCGACGTCAACTTCGGCCAGCCGGTGTTCCTGCTGGTTGACCGGCTCGTCGTTTCCCCCGAGGCGCGCGCTCGCATCGTGGACGCGATCGAGATCAGCTATCGCGAGGCCGGCGAAGTCATCTTTGAGACTGCCCCACGCGACGATCAGCCCGCACAGCGCCTCCGGTTTTCCGAGCGCTTTGAGTGCAAGCACTGCAATCTGCGCTACCAGGAGCCCGAGCCGCGCCTGTTCTCCTTCAACAATCCCTACGGCGCCTGCCCGCGCTGCCAGGGTTTCGGCAACACCATCGACTTCGATATGGACCTGGTCATCCCCGACCAGTCGAAGTCGCTGAACGAAGGCGCGATCGATCCCTGGACCAAGCCCAAATACCGGACGCTCTTCGCCGAGCTCAAACGCTTCGCCAAGCAAGCCGACATCCCGCTCGATGTCGCCTGGACCGAGCTTGAGCCCGAACAGCAGCGAAAGGTGATTGAAGGCGAAGGCAAATTCCCCGGCATACGCGGGTTCTTCAACTATCTTGAGCGCAAGAAATACAAGCTGCACGTGCGCGTCTTCCTCAGCCGCTATCGCGGATACTCCACCTGCTCGGCCTGCGGCGGCGCCCGGCTGCGCATCGAAGCCCAGCAGGTCCGGATCGATGGCAAGAACATCTGCCAGGTCACCAGCATGACGGTCGAAGAGGCGTCAAAGTTTTTTTCCGGGGTCAAGCTGAGCGCTCAGGAATCCGCCATAGCCGACAAGTTGCTGGAGGAAATACACGAGCGCCTGCAGTTCCTGATTGACGTCGGCCTGGAATACCTGACTCTGGACCGGCTGGCTTCGACTCTCTCCGGAGGCGAAGCCCAGCGCATTCAGCTGGCGACTTCCCTGGGGTCGCGGCTGGTGGGGACGTTGTATGTGCTGGACGAGCCGTCCATCGGATTGCACAGCCGGGACACCCACCGCCTGATCAAGATTCTGCACGACCTGCGCGACCTGGGAAACACCATCCTGGTGGTGGAGCACGATCCCGATGTCATGCGCGCCTCAGACCGCATTCTCGATCTCGGCCCGGGCGCGGGAGAAAGCGGCGGGCAGGTGATTGCGGCCGGGAGCTACAAGGAAATATTGCAGGCGCCGGGTTCCCTGACCGGGCGCTACCTCTCGGGCGAGCTGGGAATCCAGTTGCCTGCGGCGCGCCGCAAGCCCGGCTCGCGGCAGATCAAAATCTCCGGAGCGCGGGCCCATAATCTCAAGAACATTGATTTCGCGGTCCCGCTGGGCATGCTGGTCGCGATCACGGGTGTGTCCGGGTCGGGCAAGTCAACCCTGTTGCACGACGTGCTGTTTCAGGCCTTGTCCGCCGCCAAGAGACAGACCAACGGAGAACCGCTGCCCTCCCCGGACTGGAGCGAATTGGAGGGCGAAGATCTTATCGACGACGTCATCCTGGTGGACCAGTCTCCCATCGGCCGGACGCCGCGCTCCAATCCCGTCACTTATATCAAGGCCTTCGACGGCATGCGCGATCTGTTTGCCTCGCTGCCCGAGGCCAAGAAGCGCGGTTTCACCGCCGGGCATTTTTCCTTCAATATTCCCGGAGGCCGCTGCGAAACCTGCCAGGGCGACGGCACCGTCACCGTGGAAATGCAATTTCTGGCTGACGTGGAACTGATCTGCGAAGAGTGCAAGGGAGCGCGCTACAAGCCCCAGGTGCTGGATGTGCGCTATCGCGGCAAGAACATTCATGATGTCCTGAACCTTACGGTCCGGGAGGCGCTGCATTTCTTCTCGGGCGTACCCAAGGTGGTGGAGAAGCTGCGCGTCCTCGAGGAAGTGGGGCTGGGTTATTTGCGCCTGGGCCAGTCCGCCACCACGCTTTCCGGAGGCGAAGCCCAGCGCATGAAGCTGGCCGCCCACCTGCAGCCGGCGTCACGGGATATTGGCCGTCCCTCAGGAGTTACCGGCCAGGCCCGCCGCCGCAATCGCATGCTTTATATTTTTGATGAGCCCACGACCGGGCTGCATTTTGACGACGTCAGCAAACTACTCTCGGCTTTCCGCCGTCTAATTGAAGCAGGGGGCTCCATCCTGGTCATTGAACATAATCTGGAAGTCATCAAGACGGCGGACTGGGTCATCGACCTCGGTCCCGAAGGCGGCGAACGGGGGGGATACGTGGTAGGTGCCGGCCCGCCCGAGGCGATTGCGAAGCTGCCGAATTCCTACACCGGAAAATTTCTGGCGCGGGTGTTGAACGGAAATGGAACGCCAAGCAACGGACGGAAGTAAGAACGCCCGCATAGGGGGAGGTGTCCTCACCTGCCCAGCGGAGCCCAGCTCGGCAGACGCGGCGAGCGGCATGCAATTTGAAGCGAACTTATCGGCGAACAGCGCTCGCTCGCCCAGACGAGGATGTCTGGGCCTACGTGTGATCGTGTTGCTTACACTGTTCGCTGTTGCCGCCAACGCCCAAAGCGGCCCGAGCGTGCGCCATCACAAAGTGGCGGTCGACGATCCCTCTTCCCCTCCCGAGCTCATTCAGGCTGAAAGCGCGATCGAGAAACAGGACTATCCCACCGCCGAGCCTCTGCTGAAAAAAGTGGTGGCGCGGGATCCCGACAACTTCGCCGCCTGGTTCGATCTCGGATTCGTGTACAACGCGCTGGGCAGGGCTGAGGAATCGATTGCCGCCTACCGCAAGTCGGTGGCCGCCAAGCCCAGCGTGTTCGAATCCAATCTCAATCTTGGTCTCATGCTGGCGAAGGCCCACCAACCCGATGCCGAACAGTTCCTGCGCGCCGCCACCAGGCTCAAGCCCACGGCGCACGTTGCCGAGGGGCAGGCGCGAGCCTGGCTCTCCCTGGGCCACCTGCTCGAGACCAGAGATGCCGACGGCGCCATCGAAGCCTACAAGCAGGCCGCAGCGCTCGATCCGAAAGATCCCGAGCCGCACCTCTCCGCCGGCCCGCTGCTCGAAACTCAAAACCGTTTTGCCGACGCCGAGCAGGAGTATAAACAGGCCTTCGCGCTCGATCCCACGTCCACCGACGCGCTCACCGGCATGGCCAACATCTATATGCGCGGCCATCGTTACACGGAAGCTGAAGAGATCCTGCGCAAGCTGGTGGCGCTTCATCCCAATGACGCAGGCGCGCATATGCAACTGGGTCGCATGCTGGCTGCGGACGGGCAAAACGATCCGGCCATCGCCGAGTTGCAGACGGCGTTGAAGCTGGCCCCCGCGGATCCCTCGCTGCAGCTCGACTTGGCAGACTTGTATGCCAACGCCAAGAAGTACGATCTGGCCGAGGCCCAGTACCGGTCGCTGCTTGCGGCCAAGCCCAACGATCCCGACCTGCACTTCGGATTGGGCCGGGTCCTGCTCAATCAGCGCAAGTTTCCCGAGGCCCAGCAGGAGCTGCTGCTTACAATCCAGCTGAAGCCCGGGATGGGCCCGGCATACGGCGAGCTGGCGGCGGCGGCCAATGAGAACAAAAACTATGAATTGGTGATCAAAGCACTGGATGCGCGGGCCCAGCTCCTGCCCGAGCTTCCGATCGGCTATTTTTTGCGCGCGACCGCCTACGACCACTTGCGTCTATATAAGCCGGCAGCGGAGAATTACCATCGCTTTCTGGACACGGCGACGGGGAACTATCCCGACCAGGAATGGCAGGCCCGCCATCGCCTGATCACCATCGAGCCCAAAAAATAGCCCATGACGCGCATTCGACTCACGAGTCTCATGCTCCTGGTGGCGGCTTCTGTTGCCGCGGCTCTGCCTGCCCTCGCCATGAAGAAGGACGAGAGCCTGGATCAGCTTATCGCGCGCGCCGAATCCGCCCGGCTCGAGGACCGTCCCGCTCTTTATCTGGAAATCGCCCGCCAGAAAGCCGAAGGTGTGGACAAGCTCTACAACGCCGGCAATGCTGAAGCCGGCAAAACCGGCCTGCAGGATGTGGTGAGCTTTTCCCGGAAGGCGACCAATACTTCCATTCAGACTGGAAAGAAAATGAAGAACGTCGAAATCGGGTTGCGCAAGATGGCGGAAAAGTTCCGCGATGTGAAACGTACGGTTGCGTTCGAGGACCAGGCGCCGATTCAACAAACCGTAGACCAACTGGAGCAGATGCGGACCGACCTGCTTTCCGCCATGTTTGGCAAGAAGAACAGCCAATGACGTGCCTCCGACTCAGCCTCGCGTTATGCGCTTTTCTCAGCCTGCTTTCGCCGGCGCGAGGACAACAAAAGCGCGATCCCCTTACCGATCCGGAGATCGATCAATTGCGCGACACCGCCATGGATCCCGATCTCCGCCTCAAGCTGTACGTCACCTTTGCCCGCGACCGGCTGGTGGCGCTGGAAAAAGCGCGCGCCGATCCCAAAACCGCTGACCGCGGC
>DASQHA010000013.1:0-4950 GCA_035632335.1 Terriglobales bacterium | reverse complement strand
CGTGGCGTTATTCGACACGTTGAACATCAACCCGTACGACCCCGCCCCCACCGGGCTGGTGTCGGTAAACGTCATCGGCGTATGGCCGCCAGGACTCGGATCGAAAGACCACGACATCGCGGCGCTCGCCTGGCTGATGCTGAAGCTGTCTCCGCCGTCAGTATGGATCAGCCGGCCTCCGTTTCCGTTATTGTCATCAATTTTCCCGCTGGCTACGAAGCAGTCGTAGGAGAGGTAGGTGCCCGACGTCAATACATGGACCTTCGTGCCGTCCAGGATCTCGCAGCCCTGCAAGGTCGCGTCCTCAAAGTAGCCCTCTATATTCGTGGCGATATTCCCGCGGTTAACCTTGGTTCCGGTGGCGCCCACGTAACCGGTCAGTGGATGGTTTACGTCAGGAGCGCTGATATCCAGCCAGTTGGCTCCGTAGTAGGCGCCGTAAACTCGTACGTCACAGCTTCCCACGGCGTTTTCCCCATCGCACAGGAACCCGATCCCGTAACCGGGGGCAAAAGAATGGCCGAGCCACTGGTTTGACTCCATCAGCGGTGCCATGAAGGTGGAAGAGTTGAACCCGCGCAAGTGAATGCCCGACCGCCGATTGAACCGCGCGGTAATCTGGTCGTATAAGTTTCCGTTCGAGTCCTGCCCGATGTAAAAACCATCGTCGGCCCCCAGCACGCTCACCGTTTTCAGCACACATTCTTCGCAGCCGTTCAGATAAACGCCAAAGTGAAAACCGCCCTGCCCGGTATTCTGGCCGTTAATCTCCACGTTTTCGATCGTGTTGCGGGAGCTGTCGCCGGTCACCGTGGGGTCGATTTGCCCGTGCAGGATGGCGGCCAGGTGAGGCACCGGTGCCGTGTAAGCGGCGCCGTTGAAGCACTGCCACTTGTTGGAGCCGCTGGCGGCCGTGTTCCATGCCAGCATGCCGTTGTTAGGGCAGGTGCCTGCGTCGGTGAAGATGTTCAGGTTCCGCACGTTGGTGTCGTCGCCGTGCGCGAAGTCGGACCGCATCAGCGCCACTGCCACCGTTGCCGGCGGCCCGTTGTAGATGAGCTGGGTCGCGCCGGCGCCGTCGCCCATCCCCTCCAGCGTGCAGCCCGGCGGCACAAAAATCGTATTGCTGTACGTATATCTGCCGGCCGGGATCAGCACCGTTCCGCAAGTGCCGGCCGGGAAGCTTGCAAAGGCACTCTGAACCTGCACTCCGATGTTGCTCCCAGAAAAATTAGTCGCGGTTACAAGGGCGCCCCCGCTGGTCGATCCGCCACCAGGTTGTGCGTCGACGCTGGTACCGCCCAGAAGGCGCTGGGCCCGCGCAACGGCCGCTTTAGTTCTGGCGACCCCAGGGCGGAAATCCTTGGTGTCAGCACTGAGTGAGGATGCCCCCTGCGAGGGCTGCCGAGTCAATATCCCTGTCAGCATCCCTCCGAGGTTGACCCCTTCGCTGGTCACCGGCAGGGCTGCTCTTCCCGCGTTGCTGGGTGCTTGCTCACCGCTTTTCGGGGCAGGATACCAGGTAGAGCCGCCTACAGAGGGCGCATCCTGTGGCACGTCTGTACGCATGGCCTCACTCGTCTGGGCGGCCCCGGCTGCCACATTGAGAGATCCGGCCACCGAGCAGCCGACATCGGCGTGGGCCGCCGAAGATTTGGACACCAGGCTGGCGTCCCGAATTGTGCAATTTGTGAACGTGACGTTGCCAAACTCGCCGCGGGCGCTTTGAAACCCGTCGAACACCCCCTCCATCACAGTACCTGAGCTTGAGACGAGATCCGTGGTATTGTCCTGGAAGCTCGTGCCGACAAATCGTACCCCGCCGGCGGTGTTGCTGGATTGGTCTGAGCTCGCCCGCACGCCTGCGCCAAATCGTTCAGGATCAGGGGCATGATCCCTCCATAGGTTGGTGTTAGCCACACATGCATAGCAGCTAAAGCCATTTTGGCCGCTATACTCGAAACCGCTCTTGCGGTTGAGGCGCGCCACGGCTTGCAGCGCCAGTGTGTCTTCAGCCCCCGGGCCGATAAAGTACCCGTCGTCGCTGCCCTCCGTGGTGACGTCTCGGAGGTTGCACCCCTCACACCCATGCAGCCATACGCCAAAGTGGAAGGCCCCCTGTGCCCAGTGCATCGCCGGATCGGGCGTCAATCCACTGACGTACACGTCATTGATTTGATTGCCATGACCACCTTGCAGGCTGGCAGGATTGACCTGTCCTTGCAGAACCGCAGCCAGATGAGGGACCGGCGCTGAGTAGCTCATGCCGTCATAGCATTCCCACTTAGAAGCGGCGAACTGCCACGCGAGCATTCCGCCGTTGGGGCAGACGCCGGCCTTTGAATACACCGATAAATTTCTCAGGGCGGCGTTGTTTGCAGGAGAGAAATCCGAGCTCATCAAGGCGATCGCCGCCGTGGCCGGAGGTCCTTCGTAAATCAACTTCGTCTTGAGGGGGCCAGCGCCCACCAGGGTGCAATTGGTTGGCACATAAATTGTGCTTGAGTAGACGTACTCCCCTGCTGGAATCCGAACCTCGCCACAGTGCCCCGCCCCGAGGCTAGCAAAAGCGTTTCCGGCCTGCCCCGCTATGTCGGCGCCCGAAAACGACGTCGCCAGGACATAGTTGGAGTCGTCCGGGTTGGTACTGGCCCCCTGGGCGGCAGGCTCTTGAGGGGTCTGTTTTGACGCCCCTACCGCACTTTGCAGAAAGAGCCCGGCAAGCCAAATCAGGGTACAACCGGTCTTCCACATCGCACCATCCTCCCCATATCGCCACGACGCAATGCCTACTAACGCCGCACACAGGAGGGATCGACGGGGGGAGCGTCACGCATTAGGATGCAGGAGAACAGTAATTTTGACTGACACTTTTCTGCAGCCGGGGGCTGTTCATGCGGCTTCAGAGCGCGCCCCTGGCCTTCAGTCGCTCGGAACGTACAGGCTTCAGCAGGTGGTGGGCGAGGAATGTGAGATTAAATTATGAAGATAAGCCTACGAATTTTAATAATATTCTTCGTCTTTACTCTGGGCTCTGTTCTGGAAATTTTCTGGTTTAATCGGAGCCGATGGCATTATCGGAATAATTTCGTACCGTTATCACCGAGTGGCGAGTACTATCACTAAATCAAGCGCAGCGTGTTCGTTGTCCTCGTTAAGTACCCCTGGTGCCCCCCCGCCCGAGCCGGGTGGGGGGGCTAAAACCCCCTTGCGCCGCGCACGAAAAGCTTGTAGAGTATTTTTCAGTGTTGAGTTTAGGAGCCTGATAGGCACGAAGCTTTCTGGCGTCATCGCGGGCAGCCGCCTTCACTGTGAACAGTTCACCGGGCTGTCGGGACGTTGCTGCTCCCTTCGGCCTGGTGGGGCAGTCATCGGAAATTCAGCGCGTCCTGGACATTGTCCAAAAGCTAAAGCGCAACCGCTGGCCGGTCCTTGTACTGGGCGAGACCGGAACGGGGAAGGAGTTGACCGCGAGGGCCATCCACGCGCTCTCACCCGGCACTAGCGGAGTCTTCATGACGGTGGACTGTGCGGCCTTGCCACCAACACTCATCGAAAGTGAACTGTTCGGCTACGTTCGCGGCAGCTTCACTGGGGCCGTAGGGACGTCCCGTGGGCTTTTCGCAGAAGCAGATGGGGGCACCCTTTTTCTGGACGAGATTGCGGAACTGCCTCTCAACATGCAGCCCAAGCTGCTTAGAACCTTGGAGGAGAAAGAAGTTCGCCCTCTAGGCAGCCCTCGGCACACACCAGTGAATGTCCGGATCATTGCGGCGACGAATCGAGATCTACCCAACGAGGTTCGAGAAAAGCGGTTCCGCTTAGACCTCTATCATAGGCTGAAAGTTATCACCGTTCGCTTAACTCCGCTCAGTGCGCATCCCGACGACATCCCGGTCCTCGTACGGCACTTCTTGCGGCTCTACGCCTGCCAATCCATGACGATGAGCCCAGATGCAATGCGCGGTCTGGTCTGCTACGACTGGCCTGGCAACGTGCGTGAGCTAGAGAACTGCATTATGGGGATGGTGGCGATGGCGTCGGGATCGCACCTGGATGCGTGCGATCTGCCGCCCGAGATCCTCGATCACGGAAGTCAGCCGCAGGCGAAGGCCCCGACCCCGCCACCAAGCGTGCTTCCCCTTCATCAGATGGAGAAACTGCACATCGACTACGCTCTGAGGACGGCTCAAGGAAATGTGAGCAGAGCAGCGCATCTCCTCGGGATTGGGAAGACCACACTCTATCGGAAATTGAAAGAGTCACGCCGGTTCGCACCCCACCCCACAGTTGAAGGTTGAGCGACGGCCTGGGCCGACTCCAGAGCCACCGCGCTCACCGGAGCCAGAAGAGAGCGGTCAGGCACCGGGCCCGCTCAAATTGGCGCCCCCGCTTGCAGAGCGACTCCCGACTCCCGACCCCTGCTCCGTCAGAAAAAGATCGCAATGCCGGCCGACACCCCGACGTTGTGCGCAGCCCGCGCACTTCGGGTATGTCGAACGGCTTGGCAGTCACGTAGTCGCGCACGTCCAGGCGCAGGCCGTAAATCGATGACAATTTCACCTTCACTCCCGCGCCATGGTTGTGAGAAGTCCAGCTTTCGCGTTTTGCTCACCCTCCGTAGCGCACAAATTCGATTACGTGCCCATCGGGGTCGTGGCAGAAGATCTGTTCCATGCCCAGCGTGCGATTGCCGCCTTCCTGAAATGTGATGCCGTGCTGGCCGAGCGTCGCGCGAACAGCCTCCACGTCGGCGACTTCGAGCGCCACATGATCCGACCGGCTCAGCCGCGAAGCCGCGGCGCCTGGTTCGCCGCGGTTCTCGATAATGTGCAATTGCCGGTCGCCCAGTTGATACCACGCTCCGGGAAACTGAAACCCGGGCCGCTCGATTTCCGGCAGCCCCAGCACGCCGCCGAAAAACGCCCGGCTGGCGCTCAAGTCCTTGGA
>DASQHA010000012.1:0-8178 GCA_035632335.1 Terriglobales bacterium | reverse complement strand
TACCAGGACGCCGGTCTTAAGCGAATGCCGCCCTTTTTGCCAGCTCACGTTGTCCAGCAGTTCGTACTGCTGGCTGATTTCCGTGGAAAGCGGATTGGGATAGAGATCGAAGAAACCGCCGCTGATCTCCATATCGGGGACACCCGGAGTGCCTTTGGGAACTGTCGTTCCCCCCAGGCTCAGCCCGGTCGCTTGCAGGAAGGAATTGCCATCCTGCTTGGGCAGCCGGAAGATCGCGTCCCGCTCAAAGCCGAGACGAAACTCGTTCAGCAGCACAGGCGTGAACGTGTGGGTCTCGGAAAGGAAATCGTTCGTACTGTTGCGAATGTTCATGTAGCCATAACCCGGAACCGGCGGGTTCCAGCTTCTCAGCCAGGGGTCGTCCTGGCGGGTGAAGCGGCCGGAAAGGACATCCTTGTTGCTGATGTTGTGATCGATCCTCACGTCGATCCGGTCGATGTGCTCGGGGCCGAAGATCGTGTTGCGATAGTTGTTGAGGTAATTGTTGGGGTTCGACGAGGTGCCGGAATAGTTCGGCGCCGGATAGTACTTGGTGGCGAACGCCGCCGAAACCGGATTCACTTGCAGCCCGGCGTTGGCGAAGACATTGCCGGGTATCGGCTGGCCGGTCAACGGATTCTTGAGCTGGAGGCTGCCGTTGATCGGGTCGAGCAACGCCGAGAAGTCGCCCTTTTCGAAGGCCGCGGTCGGCAACGTCGTGGTGCCGGTGGACGAATTCCCCGCGGCCAGCGGGAACGTGCGGTGTTCTTCGGTCACCAGGAAGAAAGTCTTGTTCCTGCCGTTATAGATTTTCGGCAGGTAGACCGGGCCGCTCACGCTGCCGCCCCACCACTGCAACTGCGGCCCGACAATTCCCTGCGAGCGTTCCGAGCCTAGCGTTAACGGCCCTGCATTGAGCGCGCTGTTGTCGGTGGTGTAGAAGCCGCTGCCATGGAGCTGGTTGGTGCCGCTTTTGGTGGTGGTGATCAGCGTCGCGACTCCGGGAAACTCGGCCGAGTTGTTGCTCTCCAGCACCTTCACTTCGGCAATCGATTCATAGGATTGATCGTTGGTCAGATTGCCGGATTGCCCGCCAAAAGCGTTTTGCATGGTCTGGATGCCGTCAATCGTGAGGTTGAGGAAGTTATTGCGGTTGCCGCCGATCATGATGGAACTGCCGTCGAAGACGGTGGAGGGTGTCAGCCCGGCCATCTGCATCACGGCCCTCATGGTAGGCGCAGCCAGAACCTGCTCTGCCGTCTGGAGGGACGAAATCTCGGCATTCTCCATGTTCATCGTGGTGGGGGTCGCCGTGACCTCGATGGACGACGAGGTTCCGCCTACCTCGAGCCTGGCGTCAAACCGCTGGTTCTGCGCGGCCGTCTGTATGAGGACGCTGCTCTTCAGCTCGCGGAAACCCGCCGCCGAAACGGTCACCGTGTAGTTGCCGGGACCAACACCCGAGAAGACATAGGTCCCCTCACTGCCGGTCGTCTCCGCGCGCTTGACATTGGTGTCGACCTCCGTGAGCGTGACCGTAGCCCCCGGGATGACCGCGCCCTGCGGGTCCGTCACAAACACGGTGATGGAGCCTAGCGTAGATTGGGCGAAACCCAGGCTGGTGGCCAGCAGGAGCCCCGCAAGAATTGCTAAAGTCACACGTAATTTCATCATATTAGACTCTCTTTCGCTGAATGTCGGGCGCACTGACCTCTCTTCAGGGTGTGATTCTGTTATCTGCTTGTCTTAACCAAAAGAAAAGTACCTTAGGGTACGATTACCGTATGTTTACGGTTAACCGGCGTCTGCAATCAACGACTTGCGTGGCGGCCGCTTACCGCTAGGGCGGTGAGATAGAATGGGTATCATCCAGCCTCTGGACCATCAATCACGCCCTTCTTGGGGGCATGCTTGTTCGACGAGGACGCATGAGAGACTTGAAGGATTCTGTCGGCAACGCCGAGAATCCGCAGGTGGAAGCGGAGGCGATGTCGGGGTTTGTCCGCGCCCAGGTTGGCAAGATTCTCACCAGCAAAGAGTTCGTTCATTCGGACAGCCTTCGCCGCTTCCTTTCCTATACTGTTGAAAAGACGCTCGATGGCGATCCGGGCTGTTTGAAGGAATCGCTGCTCGGCTCCATGCTTTTCGGCCGTGGTGACGCCTTCGATCCGCGCCTTGACCCCATCGTCCGCGTGCAGGCGGGGAAATTGCGCAGCCGCCTGCAACGGTATTACGAAGGCGAAGGGCGAACCGACACCCTGGTCATCGACTTTCCCAAGGGTGGGTATGTTCCGGTTTTCCATGTCCGTAGGAATGGGGATGCTGCACCTTCGCTTCGCCCACGGCCCTCCAGGGTCCGGACGCCGTGGTGGGCGGGGGCGGCGCTGATTGCGCTGGCTGCGGTTTCGCTCCTGGTCATCTGGCGGAAATGGCCCGAATCGCCGGTTCCACCGTCGTTTACGCGCCTTACGTTCTCCACCGACTCCACCTCGGCCTTCCCGTCTATCTCACACGAAGGCAAACTGATCGTGTTTGCCTCGGATCGTGGTGGGCGCGGCAACCTGGAACTTTTTGCGCAGGTGATTGGAGGCGAAGGGCCGGTCGAACTCACGCACTCCCACTCCCGGAACCGCCAGACCGATATTTCGCCCGACGGCACAAGAGTTGTCTTCGAATCCGATCGTGACGGCGGTGGAGTTTATGTTCTGTCGTTGCTGAGCCGCATGGAAACGAAGATCGCCAGCTCCGGGTTTAACCCGCGCTTTTCACCGGACGGCTCCAGGATCGCGTATGAAGGACCGCACGGGAGGCTCTACACCGTGGCGGCCATGGGCGGCCTGGCGCAGCCGGTGGGTTCCGGGACCTCTCCCGCCGGCTACCCGCTTTGGACGCCCGATGGCAAGGGCCTTATAGCGCTCGTCAGGACTGGAGAAACGGAGTTCGATTGGCGGGTGTTTCCGCTCGACGGTGGCCGGGCATTGCCGACGGGAGCAGCGGCTGTTTTTCGCCGCCAGCAGCTTGGCAACGCGAGCTATCCGCCGATTCCGGGCGACTGGCTAGGCGACCGCGTGGTCTTTTCCGCCGGCCAGAAGGAATCGTCCAATCTTTGGGAGCTGGCCCTCTCACCGAAGACATTTCGGGTCTCCGGCGGCGCCCAGCGGCTGACCACCGGGCCGGGAGCTCACACCTATCCGCGCGTGGGGTTCCTGGCGCCTGGGCGTGCCCGCGTGGTTTTCGTCAACGAGAATATCGTGGCGCAGATCTCGAGCTTCGTCCCCAACTCCGATCAGGAAAGCCCGGTTCTGGACCGCCTGACACAAGACAGCTCGCTCGTAGCCGGCGCATCGCCGCAAATTTCCGCCGACGGTTCCAAGCTGGCGTTCTGCTCCACTCGCCTGGGTAACCGCGACATCTGGCTGAAGGACCTGAGAACCGGCGCCGAAACTGCTGTGGCAGCGAATCCCTGGCCGGAGGAGCAGCCGCTCATCTCGCCTAACGGCTTACGAGTCGCCTACATCAGCGAGGCCGGGAGCAGCGCCGCGATCCAGGTCTGGGATGCCGCGGGAGGGGCGACGCGCAGACTCTGCGACGATTGCGGCCAGCCGCGCGAGTGGCTGCCGGACAACCAACGGCTGGTTGTCGCCGCGGAGGCTCCCGTCCGGCTTCAGGTCTGGAACGCCCTTACAGGTGAAAAACAGATTCTGCTTCCAGCGTTGAACCGGCCGGTCACCGAGGCCGCCGTGTCGCCGGACGGCCGATGGCTGGCCATTAGAGCCCCGGCTGCCCCACCAGGCTGTCCGGAGACATTCATCGCGCCCGTCGAGGGCCAGCCGGGCAGCACGTGCAAAGACTGGATCGCTCTACCGGAGTTGAGCTCGGCCTGGGGTCTGCGCTGGTCTCAAAAAGGAGATCTGCTTTACTTCTTCTCCTCCCGGGACGGCACGCGCTGCATTTGGGCTCAGCGCCTGTCGCCGCAGCACCGGCCCGAAGGGGAGCCGTTCGCCGTGCAACATTTCCACCGCTATCAGCCGATCCCCCGGCCGGACAGTGGGATCTCGATCGCCGCCGGCCGCCTCACAGTCTGGTTCCAGGATTCACAGTCCAGCATCTGGATGGCGGAAGTCCATTGACTCTGACGGCGGGTGGCGCGCAACCGACGAGCTCGTGATATTATTCCTCAAACAGTCAGATGCGCATGCGCGGTCATCTGTATGACCGCCTGAGCAAGAGAGGGCGAAACATGTCGAGATCGACACAAACAAGTCTTGCCCGCCTGCGTTCGATGACGCTCGCGGCTGTCGCGTGTCTATTGGCGCAACTTGCCTGGGGCGCGGTCACCGGCCGCATTTCCGGCACAGTCAAAGACCCCACGGGTGCAGTTGTGCCCAGCGCGCAGATCACGGTTCTGGAAACTTCGACCGGAATCAAGACCGAGACGAAGACCGACGTGGCCGGCTTCTATTCATTTCCGTCGCTGCCGGTCGGCCACTACGACCTCACGGTGCGGGCCAGCGGATTCAAGGATTACAAGCAGACCGGCCTGATCCTCGACGTCAACACGGCGCTGTTGGTGGACGTTCCGCTGCAACTTGGCGAAGCCAGCCAGCAAGTGACTGTTACCTCGGCGGCCGTGCAGGTGGAAACCACCAACACCCAGATGGGCGAGGTGATCACCGACTCGAAGATGACCATGGTGCCGCTCAACGGCCGGAGCTATACCGACTTGCTGGCCTTGCAGCCGGGCGTGGCGCCGGTTTCGTCGGGGCAGTATGGTGCACTGAACGTATCGGGCAATCTGAACCCGGGCAGCTTGTCGGTGAACGGACAGCGGGAATCGGCCAACGGGTTCATGGTGAACGGGGGAAATGTCGAGGAGGGGACCTACATGGGGACCTCGATTATTCCCAATCTTGATTCCATTGCGGAGTTCCGCATCATCACCAACAACTTCGACGCGGAATACGGTAACTACAGCGGCGGGCAGATCAACGCCATCACCAAATCCGGCACCAACGGCTTCCATGGCGATGCCTTCGACTTTCTCCGTAACACCGACCTCGACGCTCGCAATTTCTACAGCCCCGGCATCGGCAAATATATCCAGAACCAGTTCGGCGCCACCGCCGGCGGCAGGATCATCCGCGACAAGCTCTTTTTCTTCGTAGACTACCAGGGAACGCGGCAGATTCAGGGACAGAGCACGGGTCTCATCCCGGTACCTTCGGCGGCGGACCGCCAGGGCAACTTGAGTGACATAGCGAGCAAGCTCACCGGAAATGTAACCGGCCAGTCTTGGGCCAACCAGCTTTCGCAGAAACTGGGCTACACGGTGAACCCCGGCGAAGCATACTACACGCCGGGCTGCACGCTCAACACGAGTTGTGTCTTTCCCAACGCCGTCATTCCGCAATCGGTGATCACCACTCCTTCCCAAAACCTGATCAAGTACATTCCCGTGGCCAATTCGGGATCCAACTACTCCACGTCTGCCTTCAACCAAACACTGCATGACGACAAGGGAAGCTACCGGCTGGACTATAACACCCGTTTCGGCATGATCTCCGGGTATTACTTCCTGGACGACTTCAATCAGATCCAGCCTTATGCGTCTTCCAACTACAGCCTGCCGGGATTCGCAACCACATCTAAGGGCCGGGCCCAAATGGCCAACATTGCCGACACCAAAACCTTTGGCCCGACTGCGGTCAACGAAGTCCGGCTGCACTATATGAGGATGGTGAACCTGGGAGGGTTCCCCAGCGGCGGACTGGGGGTGACGCTCGATTCGCTGGGTTTCGTCACAGGCCCCAGCACGCTGGGCCTGGTGGTTCAAAACAAGGCGAACGAAGGCGTGCCTAGCGTTGGTTTCAACAGCTTCGGCATCGGCGTCCCCGCCTATTTCGCGGGGCAGTACAACAACACTTATCAACTGCTCGATAACTTCTCGAAGGTCAGCGGAACCCACACCATGAAGTTTGGCGCCGATGTGCACTACGATCAGATCACCGAGCACGATTACGGGGCCAATAACGGCACCTTTGGCTTCAACGGCCAGGAAACCGGAAGCGACTGGGCCGATTTTCTGCTCGGCGCGCCCAACAGTTTTCAGCAAGGCGTGCAAGCGCCTCTGCACACGCGCGCCTATTACTACGGTCTGTACGCACAGGATAGCTGGCGCGCGAAGCCGAGCTTGACAGTCAATTACGGTGTACGCTGGGAAGTCACCTCGCCTTGGTACGAAGCGCAAGGGCAGCTCGAGACCCTGGTACCCGGTCTGCAATCCAAGGTTTTCCCCGGTTCGCCGACGGGATGGGTATTCCCGGGCGACCCCGGCATCCCGAAGAGCCTGGCTCCGGTCCGGCACAACAATTTCGGACCGCGCGTCGGTTTAGCGTGGTCGCCTACCGGGAAGATCTTCGGCGGGCCGGGCAAAACAAGCATCCGTGCTTCCTTCGGCATCTTCTACACAGCATTCGAGAACGCCACGGGCTTCAACGAGGTGGGCGATGCGCCCTTCGGCTACTTCTGGAGCCAGCCTGCTCCGCCGCTGTTTGTCACGCCCTACATCGACCGCGAAACCGGTTTTGTCGAGGGCCAGCGCTTCCCGGTGAATTTTCCGCCGTCAAATGTGTCTGCCAGCCACCCGGACAATTCGGTGAATTGGGCCAACTTTGAGCCCATCTCCAGCTCGCCAGGACTCTGGTACAAGAACCGCGTTCCTTACGCCGAGCATTACAGCTTTTCGATCCAACGTCAGATCGGCAGTGCCAGCGTCCTGAGCGTCTCGTACGTGGGCACGCAAGGCCATTCACTGCTGAGCGACCTGGAATCGAATCCTGGCAATCCGGCGCTCTGCTTGAGCCTCATGAGCAACCTGGCCCCCAATAGCGCCGTCTGCGGGCCGAACAGCGAGAACGCCATTTTCACCCGGGCCAATGGCCAGGTGGTCAACGGGACCCGTGGGCCCTATGGCAACGCTTTCGGCAGCAACGGCTACTTCATGACCATCGGTAATTCGAACTACAACTCCCTGCAGGTCACCTTCAGGCACAGAAGCGGACCGCTCGAAGTGCTCGCCGGATATACCTGGAGCAAGTCGATCGACGACGCCTCCGGTTGGGGCGAGCAAATCAATCTAGTGAATCAGCGGTTAGGAAGGGCCATCTCCTCGTTCGATGTGCCGCACAATTTCGGGTTCAGTTACCACTACGATTTGCCGTTCGATAGAATTGCCCGGAACCGGCTGACCAGCGGTTGGGTGATCACGGGAATCACGCATTTTGCTACAGGTCTGCCGGTTACCATGTTCGAGAATGACGACCACTCGCTGCTCGGCACCAATGGCACAGGACCGAATGGAAACGGCGTCGACACGCCTAATTTCGGCGGCGGTAGGTTGACTTTCCATCACGACGCGCGCTCCGGACTGCCATATTTCGATCCAAACGCGTTCTGGCCAGAAGGGGCGTTGTGCGCCGGTTGTCCCATCACGAACCTCGGCGTGCTGGGAACTGCCAACAGGCGCATGTTCCACGGCCCGGGCTTCAACAATTGGGACTTGGCGCTGCTGAAAGACACGCACATCACCGAGGCGACGATATTGCAGTTCCGATTAGAATTCTTCAATGTGTTCAATCACACGCAGTTCCAAAGCCCTCCTGGGGACATCCTCAATGGGAATTTTGGCCTTGTGACCAGCGCAAACTCGCCCCGCATCGGACAGGTCGCGCTGAAGCTGCTTTTCTGAACCATAGAGCGGGACAGCCCGAGGTCTTGTCCCGCACAGCCTCAACATCGTCTGGATAGGGAGACATCATGTCCCGTTCGCTTTCGTGTGCCCTGGTTTTGCTCTTCGCAGTTCCTGCGTTCGCCCAGAGGCGGACGCTACCTGATCGCGTTCCGCCGAAACGCTCGTCGCAGATCGAAAACGGCTTCGGCATCAACTCCAATCTGCCGCGCGATCCGTATCTGCCCTGGAACAAGTGGTGGTGGACGCGCATGTTCGACGCCGGGGTGAGCTGGATTCGAATCGGCCAATACGAGAACAGCTCGGACTACACGAGCTGGGACTGGGTGGAACAGAAGCGCGGGGTCTATGCCATTCCTCCTGGATTGGATGACTACGTGGATTCGCTGGTGGACAACGGCGTGAAGGTCCAGGTGCAGTTGCACTACGGC
>DASQHA010000011.1:0-20458 GCA_035632335.1 Terriglobales bacterium | reverse complement strand
AAGAACGCAATTCCCACCAGGCTGATGCTGGCTCGAAGTTGTCCGCGCAGCATATCAGGCTCCTTCCCCGGTTGTTCAACGTAACAACCGCGCACACACAACCGAAGATGTCCTGAGCCGGCCGGGCGGTAACCCCGGTGAGTCACGCCCCGAAGCGAAAGAAATTTACTCGCCCCACGCAACCGACCCGTGGAAACACACGGCAGTGTAGCGTACATGTTAATGGCGTCTGCATGTGAGGTCAAGACTGTTGATGAATCTCGTCCAATGGGCAGGACGGAATTCTGAGTCCGGCGTTTCCTATCCAGCCCGGTTCATTTCGCTTCTCGAACTGTGAGAACTCGATCGGCTTTCACGTTCTCTATCTTCTGCACCTCGCCATTGGGCCAGGTAATCTCGACCAGCCGCGCGATCTGATCTTTTCCCAGTCCGAAGTGGACGCGCTTGTCGCTCGCTGAAAGATAGCTGGATGCGGTAGAGACCGTGGCCCATTGCTGCAATCCGGACTCGCCCACAATTCGAATCCGCGCGCCGATGCCGTCCCGATTGCTGCCGGCGCCCACGGTGTTGATCGTCAGCCAGTGATTCCCGTTGCCCCCTTCGTTGTGCAGCAGCACGGCGCGTTGGTTGTTGCAATTGATCGCCAGATCGAGAAAGCCGTCGTTATCCAGGTCGCCGAACGCCACGCCCCGGGCAGCGCGCGGAACCAATAGCGCCTGCCCGCCACGGTTGGTGGTCTCCTCAAATCTGCCGTTCACGTTGCGCATCAGCAGGCACGGCTCCAGGTGCCTGAGATTCGGCTGCGTCAGCTCGATATTGTCGATCACGTGCCCCTGGCCGACGAACAAGTCCTTCCATCCGTCGTTGTCGTAATCGATGAACTTCGCGCCCCAACCCGAATGTTGCATGGTGATGCCGCCCACCCCGGTCGGCGAGGTGACGTATTCAAAGCGGCCCTTGGTGTTGTGAAACAGAGCGTATTTTTGGTTTCCCAGCGCGTCGATGAAGATATCGGGCAAGCCGTCATTGTCGTAATCTTCGAAGTCCAGCCCCATTCCGGCGAACGTGTTGCCATCTTCGTCGTAAGCAATACCGGCGTTCAGGCCGATTTCTGTGAAGGTGCCGTCGCGATTGTTCCGGAAAAGCTGTTGCGGATACGAGTCGTTGGCGATCAGGATGTCCGGCCATCCGTCAAGGTCGAAATCATTGATGGCCACGCCCAGGCCCTTTCCAGGCGACAGTCCAAGGCGCGACGCTCGCGAGACATCGGTGAACGTCCCATCACCGTTGTTGTGAAATACCAAATGACTGACGGGTTTGAACTGGTCGGGATGACAATAGGCGCGATAACCCGGTTTGTGCGCGCCACACCAGAGATTCATCGTAAAATCCCAATCGAGGTAGCGGGCCACGATTAAGTCGAGCCTGCCGTCGCGATCGTAATCCACCCAACAGGCGCTGGTCGACCAGCCGCCTCCCTCTACGCCGGCCCTCTTCGTGACGTCGGTAAAAGTGCCGTCGCCATTGTTGTGGTAAAGAATATTGGCCCCAAAGTTCGTCACGTAAATGTCCGGGCGCCCGTCATTGTCGTAGTCGCCGACCGCGACGCCCATGCCATAGGAGTGTCCCTTTACACCAGCCTTTTCTGTGACGTCGGTAAACGTGCCATCGTGGTTGTTGCGATAAAGGCGGTTCCAGTAGCGTGGGTCGGACTTGTCCGGCATCCTTCCCGGCGGCATAGGATCTTCGAGGGCGGCGCCATTGACAAAGAAGAGATCGAGCCAGCCATCGCCGTCATAGTCCAGCATGGCTACGCCGCTGCCCATCGACTCCAGCAGATACTTCTGCGAGGTCAAGCTGGCGTCATGTTTGAATTTCAGCCCTGAGGAGTCGGTGATGTCGGCGAAAACCGGCAGAACCGGCGATGCCCCGAAGGAGTAATGTGGAGCGAGGGCGCCCAGCAGGAACGACCGGCGACTGAGGGGAGCACGTGGCAAGCGGCGCCTCGCAAGCGAAAAGCCTCATTCTACCGTCTGCCGGCGAGGCCCCGTCAATTCGCCCACAAATTGGCATGAGCGCTTGCGTCGAGTAAGCCACTTCCTGCTACCGCATGGGGCCCAGGCGGTTCCTGATATCCGTAATGCGGCGCTGGAGTTCCAGATTTTCCGGACGCAGTGCCGCGGCTTTTTCCAGCAATTTCAGGCTGCCTTCGTATTGACCCGCGGCGGCGAGTTTCTCTCCGAGAATTGCAGAAACACGGAAAAGCAACTCGGAAGTATCTTGGTCACCGGGATTCAACCGGTGCGCAAAATCCAGGACACGGTACGCGGCCTCATCATCTTGGAGCGAGTAGAGCGTAGCCCCGAGCAGTGCATTGGAGCCGAAGAAGTTCGGTCGCAGGCCTACGGCTTTTTCGAGCGGCGCCCGCGCTTCGGAGTAGCGTCTCAGCCGAAAGTAACTAAGCCCCAGGTTGTGATAAATCTCGAAAGAATCCGGATCGAGTTCTGCCGCACGCTTGAGTGGCTCGATGGCCTCTTGATATTCGCCATTCTCGCCGTACAGAATTCCCAGGCTGGTGAGCCTGTCCGGATCGTTGCGATCAAACAGGTGATTGCAGATCTCGCGGGCTTGCTCGATCGCCTGGGAATGCAGGGCCTGAACGCACGCGACGGATTGCCGGCTGGCCTCGTTGTATCGCTCACGCAACTGCGTCGATAGAGCATATTCTTCTTCAGCCTTTTGCTGGAGGCCCTCCTGCTGTAGCGCCCGGGCAAGACGATAATGGGACCGAAAATCCCGAGGGTCATCGTGAACGGCCTTCCGCAGCCACTCCATGGCGTTTTTGGGATCTCGCTTGTCGAGGTAAGCGGATCCCAAATAGAAGGCTGCATCAGCAAACGGCGGATCCTGCATGATCGATCGGAGATTCCGGATGGCGCCGTCGGGATCACCACCCAGCAGATCGAGTCTCCCGAGATAGTAGATCACCTTGGGGTCGCCATGGGTGGATGAGCGAACACGCACAAGCTCTTTTCGTGACTCGTCGCGCTCACCCAGGGCAAAGAGACATACCGCCAACTGATACCGGGCCTGAACCGCATCTGGATCGAGCTCCAGCGCCGCACGGAACTCCTGGGCAGCTTCGGCATAACGATCGTTTTGCACCAGGTCGTAGCCTTTGCCCACGTGAGCGGTGAATGCAGCGCCGCCGCTCTGCCCGCGCATCGCAACGCCGCTCAGCAGCGCAAGAAGTATGACGAACTGGCTCCGTAAGTTGCGCAATCGTCTCGCATATATTCTAAATGGTCGCCGCGACGCCGGCCGTCGCTGTCTTGCGGCAGAATGGAACCGTTTGGATTTCGGGTTGGCTGCGGCAGGCCCTTCAGTAGCGGGCTTCTACGGAATATCTCCTGTGCGATGGATTCTCAATCCGCACCCATTCCTTGCGGCTGTCGAAGTCTCTCCAGTCCTGACTATCCAGCGTGACGGACCGGATCGGCTTTTCTTCGGGATGGCGGAAGCGAATCAGCAGGAATTGCGGCCGGTTGCTCCCCTCGAATTCGATCGTGGCCAAAATCTTGCCGGAGCGCGCCTGGCTTTGAATCTGGAACGAAACCGGGCCGAAGTATGTCGGCGCTCTCAGCACTTCAACTTTCTGGCCGTCCTCAAGCCACTTCCTGGGTGTGGCCTGCGCCAGGAGCAGAGTGTGATCATCCACCTCGCGCACCAGCATATTGCGGTATAGCTCGCTCCAGGCTCCGTCGGTGCTGGGAGGTCCGAAGTATTGCCCATGCGTCCAGCGATGCTCCACCGGTTCGAAAGCCGAATGGCTGAAAGCGCAGGCCATATAACTGTAGAAGGTGCGGATGGCTGCTTTCGGGTCGTCGCGCAAAAGATAAGCGGTTCCTTGCTGGTTGTAGACAGGCTCGTTCGCCATCCCCCAGCCTTTCAGATAGAGATTGTCCTCGTGATCGTTCACGAGCGAATCCGCGAGCTCCCCATTCGCCGGCACCGCCTTTAATCGCAGCAAATGCACGGCGCCGGTGTCCACATCGGTGGGGTACCACTGATCGAGAATACGATGATGCGTCAACGCTTCGCTCGGCACGTACGGAATCCAGGTGTGGTCGCGGAGTTGGACGAGCGGCGAACGGGCCGCCGCGGCCGCAAAAGCCTGCGCTATGGCGGCGTGCAGCTTGTGCGCCGCTTCCAGCGTCTCACCCGCGCGCGCATTGCCGATACTTTCGAGCATCTGTCCGAAGCGCTCCAAACCGGCGTACAGATAAGCCTGGTTGAAGGCCCAGGATCCCTCACCGGTGCCATCGTTCAACGGCCCTGCGACCAGCCCACGCGCGGGCCCGGAGCGCTGCTCCGCATGGTGCACTTCTTGCAGGCACCAATCCAGCGCCTTCAGGCTGTACGGCATCAGGTGGTCGAGTGCCGCTCGATCGCGGTACAGCAGGTAGTCTTGCGCCACCGCGTACAGCATCCCGGGCGTGTACGACAGCCAGTTGGCAGCGCCATTCACGTGCCCGTTGTATTCCTGGTTATTGCGATATTGGGCCATCATCTCTTCGGCCGCGACATCGTGATAGCCTCTGAGGCCATAGAGCATGTAATCCACGTAGACCGCTTGGTTCACCGGCCATGGAGTTCCCGTCTGCGAATAAGCGAAATTGGAATACGGCAGGTCAATCTGCACGCCTTCCTGCTGGCCGCCGTGCCGTCGCGGCAATCGCAAAGCATGCCACAGCGTGGCCCGGAACAGATCATTGACCGCTTGCTCGGGAACATGGAACTGCGCCCCGCGGTTTTCCCAGCCCGACCAAAAGGCTAGGGTGGCCCGGCGCGCGGCCTCGTAGTCGATCGCTTCCAAGGTCGATCGGTCGCCGGCATTGACCATCGGCGATGGCAACTCGACTACAAATTCGCGCGATCCGTTGGCCGGAAGGCTCAAAATGCCCGTCGCGGTGACCCGCTTTTCCTCACGCTGATAATCGTGAGTGCCGCTCCACTCCACTTCTTGGTCGAGCCCCTCAATGGCAAATAGCACGTTGTGAAATGCGGCATCGCTCAGCAACTGCGCCTTTCCGTCCCGCTCTAGGATCACGCTGCTGTTGACGAAGGCAGGAAACTGCCTGCGGTGCGACATCGTCACCGGAATCACCCGAGCTTTCCCCGACAGGTCCGTTGCTTTCACCTTTTGGAGCAACACCATGGGAATGTCGCCTCGCCGCTCGCCGGGCGGACCGTGCAGTGGATATGCGAATTGCTCTAATTCATAGCGAACCCCATCCCGCTCGAATACTGTGGTCAGCACGGGAAGACCGTCTTTCAAGCTCTGGCCTTTCCAGGTGCTCAGAATGCCCTTAGAGAGATCCCCGAACTCAAACCAGAAGCGAAAATGATCCGGGTTCCCATAATCGTTCCACACGCCCCCGCCCCGGTCGATACCGAACTTGGCAATGGCACTGTCCCAGGTAAGCCCGACGATGTGGCCGGGCGCCGGTTGATTCGGATGCGTGTACGCCGGGCTGCCCATGTCCTCCCAGCGAGCTGTGTATTGCGAGTAACTGGCTTCCGGCTCCGTCTCGACTCGTTCCAGGATTCGCTGGCCCTTCCAGGCCGCAAGCTCCCTCTGATGATCCTGGAAAGGCGCCGGCCGGTCACCTGCGGTCACGTAAACATGTAACGGCGGCACCCAGAGCGCTTTCTCCGCGAGCAACTGATCGACGCTGACCGTGAATCCTCGCGTGCCCTCCGGATTCATGAGCACCGTCAGCTTGGGCGCCTCAGGATGGAATGCGGGATCACGACTGAGGCGGCTGGCCGTGTCGGCATCACTTTGTGCGATCAGATCCGCCCAGATGATGTGCAGATTCTGAAGCCGGGTGGCTGGAGGCTGCGGATAAACCAGCGTAAACGTGACGCCGTCGATGTCGCCCGCTCCCGCGGTGCTTTGCCAGGCATCGTCTTTAAGTCCTTCGCCCGGTTCCAGCTCGTACCCCGCCGCATCCCGGATCTCCACGCCGCTGGATGCGGGCGTCAGACGAACGTAATAAGGCGAGGCTACCGCGCTCTCATGTCCCCAGGAGATGCGGACCTTCAGTTCCGCGCAGAAGAGTGCCGGGGCCAGAATCAATAGGCAAATGACGCAGCGCATCTTCACTTTCCTTCCGCCGCCGCGGGCAACAGAGCGTTGATTCGGTTTCGGTCCCCCCTCACCGATTCGGTGTGCGCTAGAATTTCCGCCGGCGTGAACCAAAAGCGCTTCGCCTGCCGTTGGCTGTGCAGTTTGGCCAGATCGTTGTAGTGGGGCGAGGAGGGGTGCTCCGATTCTCCGTAAGGCAGCAGACTCCAGATTTCTTTTGGGTTTCCCTCAACCACGATTAGTAGGTCCCCCCACCCGTCGTTGCAGTACATCTGCCCGTTTTCCTGGTCCACTCCTTCGTCGGGGTGCAACACGTCGTAAAGACCCGTGCCGTCCATCGGAAATTTCCCTCCACGGGCCACCACGTTGATATCGCCCCATCGAACCTCGGATTTGCCGAACTGCTTCTGGATACGCTCCACCGCCGCCTCGAACGCACGCCGCGCGGCATCCTGTTCCTCGGCTGAGTCGAGATCGATCTTTCTCCTTCCGTAGTGAACGAAGCGCGAGAACTTGTGTTCCGTGAAGAGCTCCTGATACGACCGGCCCCAATAGTAGACATAGGTATGCGCCACCGAGTCTTCCGCCGACCGCCGGTCCCAGGATTTCACCAGCTCGAGCGCTCTTGTCACGGCGGCATCTGAGCTCGGCTTGGCGCGATACGCACGGTCCAGAAGAGGAACGATCACGTCAGCCGGCATCACTGTCGTATCGAAAGCCAGTTCCTTCATGTCGTCGAGTGTGAACTTCTTGTCCTGCCCTAGAACTTGAAACAGCCTCTCGCCGCGCGTGTTCAGGGCTTCCTCGCCGGCGTCCGCCTTTGGCGTCGCGCGCAGGTAATACGGCACTGGCGCGAGAGGATTCAAACCGGAATTCTTGGTCGCCACCCACGGCGGATTGTTGCAATTCTGCAGGAAGCCTGACGGCGGATTCAGCAGTTGCGGGTACACTTCAAACGGAAAATACGACCCCCACTCCGTTTCCTTGGTCCACCCTGGAACGGGCTTCGACCAATCGTAGCCTGCCGCCCGCCGCGCCACATTCCCGTTGTGTACCCAGTAGATATTTTCCGAGTCAGAGTAAAGCAGATTCCATCGCGGCATGAACTGCCTCGCCAGCGCTCCCTTGAATTCGGCAAGATTCCGCGCCTTCATCAAGCCGTACATCCCGGTCGAGTAATTGACTCCGTCATAATTTGGCAACTTGACCGAATACGCCCGGTTCTTCTCCCGATCGAAATGCACGATGGGGCCATGGTGGGTGTAGTAGAGGGGCAGCGTAATCGATTCCATGCCCTTGGACCCTTTTACCCGGAACGTTTCCGTATCTACATGGATATCGCGCCATTGTCCTTCGTACTGGTACTGAAGATGATTCTCCGGATTGATCTTCTCTTCGTACACATCGGCCATGTTGGGCTCGTTCCATGTGGCCGACCAGGTGATCTTGTCGTTGAGCCCGTCCAAAAAGAACGGGCTGCCGAACCAACTGATCCCTGCCGTGTCCAGCTTCCCGGGCGTGATGAGGTGCGCCTCATAATTCTGAAAGCGGTTGGCCCACGGCATGTGCGTGTGCTCGACGTGCATGATGCGGCCGCTCGCCGATTTGAACGGCGCAATCGCCCATTGGTTGGAGCCGAAATCCGGAAAGTCATAGACCTTCTCGGTCATTTTCTGCAGCGCGTCGTGAATGCTGTAGAAGCGCATGTAGTGGCTGCGCTCCAGCGCCTCGATGTCCTCGGCGGCCACCGAGTCGATCCACGCCGGAATCTCGGGGCGATGCTCCCCGATGTACGCATTCACCCCGCGCGCAAACGCTGCCAGGATCTTGTACACGTTGGGATCGATCTTGCTCTTGTTCTCGACGACGCACTTCTTCGTCCGCAGCAGGCGCTGCAGGTAATCGCCATCCCAGCGGTATTCGTAAGGTATGAAGTGCAGATAACCGTCGCCCAGCGCTTCAAAGCCCTGAACCTCGGCACGTCGCCCCTGGGCATCACGATACTGCAGCATCATCCGCTCCAGGTGGTCTTCCGCCTGGGCGTAGCCGTAGCCGAAGAATGTGGCCTCCTCGGTCTCGCCCACGATATGCGGAACTCCGTAGCTGTCCCGGTAAATCGTCATTTGCTGCGACAGAGGATCCGCAGCAGTCGCGGCTGCCGCAACCGCCAAAATGAAAAGAGGAAAGCGCAACAATGATCGGTGTTTCATAGAAGTGTCGAACTAGGCGGAATTTTACCTCCAACGGTCACGGATGAATGAACGCGGGCGCCGAGGTCGTCCAGCTAATCGGACGAAAAGTATCAGCCGCGTTTTCAGTGGACCCGCTTATAGTCGGAAGGAACTAGAAATTTCGCTGCTGCGAAGAGCGCCAGCGCCGCCGCAACCAGCAGCAGCGACGTGTAGCTCATCATTCTGTGAATGCCCACGGTCTGTTTCCAGACTCCTGTCACCAGCGGAGCAAAGCCAGAGACCAGGTAGCCCGCCAGGTTCATGAAAGCCACGGCCGAGGCTCGGGTATCGGCCGGAACAACGTCGAACGAAGATATGTATAGATTGGCCAGCGCCAAGCCTCCCACCAGCCCGAACACGACCGCGGCCAGCTTGGTGAAGAATAAGGAATCGCTGTTGCCGATCAAATGAACGCACGGCGCAGCGAGCAACAGCCCGATTGCAATCAGCCAGAATCGCGCCGACTTCCAACTCCGGTAGAGATAGTCCGCCAGCGCGCCGCCCGCGAGCGTGCCCACAAGGCTCGCCGTTTGCAGATAGACCGTCGCGGTGTAGCCCGCTCCCGCCAGGGTCAACGAGAACTTCTCGTAAAGAAAATCGGGCAGCCACGTGTACAGCAGCCAGAGAGTCAGATTGAACACGCCCGAAACAAAGCACAGCACCAGATAAGTTGGAATCTTGGCCAGCGCGCTAACCGCCAGCACCGATCCGGATTTCTTGGTTTCTACGTGTGCCTCTTCGCTGAAGCTGCTCAGGAATCGAAAATAAGGAAAACAATAGAGGATTCCCGCCAGGCCCAGCGAATAGAACGCCAGCCTCCACTGGAACTCCTGCGCAATAAAGCCACCGTACCATCCGCCCACCACAATGCCGGCTAGTTGCCCGGTGCCATAGAGAGCAAAAGCGCGCGACCGGTTTTCCGGACGGTGTGCGTTAGCCAGCAGCGCCACCGCAGCCGGCACGAACAGAGATTCCGTCACCCCGGTCAGCGCCCGGCACGTGAGAACCATCCCTACGGAATGAGACAAGCCCGTGAGCGCAGTTACCCCGCTCCAAAGCAAAAGACTCAGCGCCACCAGCCGCCGTTTGGAAAATCGGTCGCCGATCTGTCCGGCGATAGGAGAGCACAAACCATAAACCCACAAGAATGCAGAGCCCGTCAGCCCGAGCTGAGCGTCTGTGAAATGCAGCTCCGATTTCAGAATGGGAAAAATGGAGAAGATGACTTGCCGGTCGCTGTAATTCAGGCAGTAAGCGACCCAGGTGAAGCCGACCAGGAGCCATGCTTTTCTTTCAAGCGAAGCTTGCTTCTCAGCGTCGCTCAAAAAAGCGCTCGCCATCGCTGCACTCCCTGTTCCACCGGCCCGGTCATGACGCAGCTACGTGTAGTCGAGTTCGAACTTACGCCCCGCCATGAGTCCGCCATCGACCACCAGGCTCGCGCCGGTCATGAACGACGAAGCGTCCGACGCCAGGTAGACTGCGCATTCGGCAACGTCCACGGGCGCTCCCAGCTTTCCCATGGGATACATTTTCGTGACCCGTTCCTCCAGCCCCGGCCTCTCGCGGTAAATCGCTATGCTGTTCTCGGTCATGATCGTTCCTGGACAGATGGAGTTCACCCGAACGCCTTTCGGCGCGAATTCCACCGCGAGCAGCCGCGTCAAGGCCTGCACACCGCCCTTCGAAGCTGTGTATGCGGTCAGGCTTAGTCCCATCAGCGCATTCACTGACGATAGATTCACCACGGAGCCGCCACCGCCGTCAATCATCCGCGCCATAGCGAACTTACAGCAAAGGAAGGTGCCTTTCAGATTGACCGCGATGATTTTGTCCCAGGTTTCCTCCGGCACCAACATCAGATTCCCGTCGCCGCGATATACCGCTGCGTTATTGACCAGCACATCCAGCCGGCCGAATGCCTGCACCGCCGCTTCTACGAGCCGCTCGGCGTCTGCCGGCCGGGAAACGTCGGCTGGAACAAAGATCGCCTCGCCGCCTTCCCCCCTGATGGCGTTTATGACCTGCTGCCCGCCCGCTTCATCAACATCCGACACCACCACCCGCGCGCCTTCTTTCGCAAACAGGACGGCTGTGGCCTTGCCGATGCCTGTTGCTGAACCCGTGACAATCGCCGACTTGCCCTTCAGCCTGGAACCCATAAGCGAATCCAGAGATTATATGATGAGCACCCGGCAGAGAAGCTTTCTTCCAGCATGCTGGACAAAGCCATAACAACCCCTTGACCGGCATCAGATTCCGGAGCTAGATGAAACTATGGCGCATCGACTCGCTTTACACTGGGCGCTCTGGCTGGCGCTATTCCTGGCAACGGCAGCAACGGCGCCCTCACAAAATCGCGCCGTCAGCCTGCGGTTGAACCTCACCGGCACCACCGGTCCCATGGAAATGGATCGCTTTGCCCTGGGCCAGGGCGGGCTCTCCGAGGAGCCTATGTGGGCGGATCGCGCCGCCGAGATTCGCGACCTGCACCCGCGCCTGATTCGCCTCTTCGTCCAGGAGTATTTCGACCTCCTCCCGGATCATGGCCGCTACCACTGGGACACACTCGACGAATCGGTGGATCTGATCCGCAAAACCGGCGCCACGCCGCTCCTGAATATTGACTTCAAGCCCAAGGTGCTTTATCCCACCGTCGACCAGAAGATCGTAGATCCGGCCAGCTATGAAGAATGGGACCAGCTCATCTATGAGATGGTGCGCCACTACAAACAGCGCGGTTCAGGCGGTCTTTATTGGGAAGTCTCGAACGAACCCGACATCGGCGAAAACGGTGGCTGTCCCTATCTCTTTACGCCCGAAAATTACACGCGCTACTACCAGCACACGGTCGAGGCGGTGATGCGTGCCGATTCGCAGGCGCGCGTAGGCGGGCCGGCTCTGGCCTATTGGGGCTCCCCGATTCTTCCGGCGCTGCTCTCTTTCTGCGATTCCGGCAAGGCGCCGTTGCATTTTGTCTCCTGGCACATCTACAACAGCGATCCAGCAAAAATCCGCGGCACCATCGACCTGGTGAAAGGACTGCTCGCCAAGCACCCTTCGCTTCACCCCGAGACCATCCTGAACGAATGGAACATGGCGCTGCGCGATCCGCCCACAGATCCGCAGTTCCAGCCCTGTTTCATCACAGAAGTCGCCTACCAGATGAAAGCCGGCGGACTCGATTACTCGTGCTATTACCACATCAAGGACTATCACGTGAACCTGGAGAACTTCGCCAGGTTCATGTCACCGGTTGGCGCCGGCCTCATGGCCCGCTGGTGGAATCGCAGCTCGCAATGGGACGGGCTATTCGATTTTCAGAACCGCGTACGTCCCTCCTATTTCGCCTTCAAGCTGCTGTCGAGGCTTACCGGTGACAGGCTGCGTCTCGATTCCACCGATGCCGCCGTGCACGGCTTCGCCACCTGGGACCCGAAGCTCCTCACCTATAACGTGCTTCTTTGGAATTATTCGACTTCGCCGGTGCACGTGGATCTGGCGGTGGAAGGGGCGCCGTCTGACCTCACTGTACGCCAATTGTTTCTGGATGCCGCCGCGCCCAGCGACGACGAGAATGTTCGCTTGCGGCCGGTCCCCGCAAGCCATCTCAAGCAGGGCCAGATGCGGATTCAAGTCGATCTCGCGAGTTACGGTATCAGCTTCCTGGCCCTTGAGAAGAACCGGTAGACAACGCCTCAGTTTTTTCGGCGCTGCAGTTCTCGCAGGTATTCCCCGAGGCGTGCATGCAACTCCGGCCGGTCGTAGAGGTATTTCCCGGGAAACGGATCCGTCAGCGGATACGGTCCCTTGGCCGGTGGCCGCTTCTTCGGCCAGTTCTCATCGGTCACGATGAAATCGCCGATGCGGTAGCCGTACATATCCAGGTGGCGGATGCCGGACTGGAGAGCCGCTTCACAGATCTCGCGAATCTGTTCGAAGGTTGGATATTTGGCCGGTCCAGGCTTGCGTAACTCAAGAATGTTGCCCACCCAAAAGGTGTAAATGATCTTCTTGCCCGGCCCGACCGCGGCGCGTGTCTTCTCGATAACGTTCCGGGTCTGTTCGGTGGCGCGCTGTCCCGAGTCCGGCTTGTCATCCCAACGGGCCACCGTATACGCCCCGACGGCGTCGAAAGCCCTCGCGGTTCTGCCAAAGTCCACGCCAGCCCGATCGCGAGCCTGCTGAGAAAGCACGTGTTGCTCGTCTTCCAGATAAACCTCGTGCATGGTGTTTGCGTCCACTTCGCGGATAAAGCGGTTGGTGTCGCGCGCCCAATCCTCCCACCAGCCGGAGCGCGCCTGCGTCCACGCTGCCCAATCCGGGTCAGACGGTTGCTTGGGCAGGTCCCTGCCAAACCTGCGGCGGTCGTCCTCGCTGTAGGAAATAAACCGCTCGGAAGGCGCGCCTCCGGGTCCGGCGATACCCCCGATCGGCCCGATTTCGAACGAATCGTCGAAAATGTAGCCCGCGAAGGCTGGATCTTGCGCATAGAGCCTGGCGACCGCTTGCAGATACTCCTTCCATTGCGTCTCGCGCCATCTGGTGTTGAAGGTATTGAACGCAAACCGCAGGCGCCCGGCCGCGTCTACCTGTTGATACTCGGGCCTGCGCTGAAGCGAGTTGTGCACCGGATGCCACACGATGAAGTAGGCGCCCAGCCCGGCGCGTCGGCAGGACTGCAACGCAAACTTCGTGTCATCCACCCGCAGCGCCCATGCCGCCGCATCCAAACCCCAGCACAGATCCACGTGCGTGAATCCGAGGTCCGCCATGTTTCGAAAGTCGCGCTCCCATTCATCGCGCGGCGCCGCGTTCAACCAGTACCACGCGCTGATCCGAAGGGTCGGGGGCGGCGCGCAAATCGTAATCTCTGCCGCCAGTATTGCCAAGCCAATCAATCGAAGCATTTTGGGCATTCTAGACGGCACCAGTGGTAGCGGCCTAGTAAGTTTCCAGTATCCTGGACAATAGATTGACACTAGGCCCTCGGGAAGCACAGGATAGTGTTGTTTACAAGTTGCGGGTCTTGACGGAATGTCCGCATCTAAAGCCTTAGCCTTCTTCACTTTCCTCCAGTTCTCTGCCTTTGGCCAGCTATACAACGAGCAAGTCCGGCCGGTCCTCGAGAAAAGCTGTATGCCGTGTCACGGCTCGCAAATGAAAAGCGGCGGTCTGGATCTCTCCACGAAAGATGGGTTACTCAAGGGTGGCGAGCACGGCCCCGCAATCGTCGCCGGAGATGCTAACGCAAGCCTGCTCTATAAGTTAGTGTCGCACGTTGCCGAGCCGCATATGCCCTACAAGGGCGACCGGCTGCCGCAGGAAATCATCGACCGCATCGGCGCTTGGATCCAGGCTGGCGCGCCGTTTGAGCCGGCCGCCGACTCGGGCCTGTTCCGGTCACAAATCAAACCGCTGCTCGAAGCCAACTGCATCCGATGCCACAATCCCCAAATCAAGCGTTCAGGCTTTGATATGTCGACCCGCGATTCGCTCATGCGAGGCGGGGATACTGGCGCAGTGATTGTGCCGGGCGATGCGAAAGCGAGCGTTCTTTACAAGCGGATCAGCCACCTGGAGCAGCCGGGGATGCCTTTCGGCGGCCAGAAACTGCCTGACGCGGCCATAGAGCAGATCGCCCGGTGGATTAACGCCGGCGCGCCGTATGATGAGCCTCTCGCGGCCGGCAAAGCCGGGCTGAATCACTGGGCTTTCAAAGTCCCCGTGCGCCCGCCGGTGCCAGAAGTGAAGAACCGTGCGTGGGTACGCAATCCCATCGATGCGTTCATTTCAGCCGCCCAGGAAAAGCGCGGGTTGAAGCCGGTAGCTGCAGCCGACAAGCGCACGCTGCTGCGGCGCGTATACCTCGACCTGATCGGCCTGCCGCCGACGCCCGACGAAATGAATGCATTTCTCGCCGACAATTCCAAAGACGCTTACGAGAGGGTGGTCGACAAGCTGCTGGCGAGCCCGCGTTACGGCGAGCGGTGGGGACGGCATTGGATGGACATCTGGCGCTACAGCGATTGGTACGGTTGGCGCGCACAGAACCAGGTCCGGTACAGCCAGCGCCACATCTGGCACTGGCGCGACTGGATCGTCGAATCGGTCAACAAAGACAAAGGCTATGACGAGATGATCGTCGAGATGCTGGCCGGTGACGAGCTGGCTCCCGGCAATCCCGATATCGTGCGGGCCACCGGGTATCTGGCCCGCAACTGGTACATGTTCGACCGCAACGTCATTCTCAAAGACACGGTCGATTACACGGCCATGGCGTTCCTCGGGCTTACCTTGAAATGCGCGCGCTGCCATTCGCACAAATACGACCCGATCACGCATGAGGATTATTACCGGTTCCGCGCTTTCTTCGAACCTTACGATGTGCGCACCGACCGCGTCTCCGGCCAGCCGGACATCATGAAAGATGGCATCCCGCGCGTCTATGATGCGCATGCCGACGCGCCTACGTACCGTTTTCTGCGCGGCGTGGATACCAACCCGGACACCGAGCACCCGCTGACGGCGGCAGTTCCGGCGATGTTCGGCGACTCCGAGCTGAAGAGCACGCCGGAGGCTCTGCCGCTCGAGGTTTACTACCCGGATTCCAGGCCGTTCGTGCATCGCGACCTGATCGCCGAGGCCAAAGCTGACATTGAGAAGGCGGAGACGGAACTGGGCAAGTCTCGCGACGAACTGGAAAAGGCGAGGCAGCAGATGGCGCAAGCCAGCACGCCGGAGCCCGCGGCGGCGGGAGCCGGCAATCGTTCGCCGGGAGAAAAGCCGGCCGACGAGAAAGCTGCGGCTGCGGTCGCCAAAGCACAAGCCTCCGTCGCGTTGCGGGAGAAGGAACTGGCATCTGCGCGCGCGGCCCTGCCGGCTATCGAAGCGCGCATCGCAGCCGATGAGGCCAAGTACGCCGCCAAACCGCCCGCGAATCTTGAAGCGCTGGAAGCAGCCGCACTCAAAGCCGAGCGGCATGCCAACGTGGTGAAGGCCGAAGAGAATCTCTTGCGGGCCACGCAGGAGCTCGCCGCCGCGAAGCCGGACTCCGAAACATACGACAAAGAGGCCTCTAAGAAGCTGGCGGAGGCGCAAAAGCAGCTCGAAGCCGCGGCCAAGGCGCTCCAATCGGAGGACGCCTACACGCCGGTAGGGAAAATCTACCCGGATTCGACCACCGGCCGGCGCCTGGCCCTGGCGCGCTGGATCGCGAACAAACAGAACCCGCTCACCGCGCGCGTGGCCATCAATCACATGTGGCTGCGGCATTTCGGACAGGCGCTGGTGCCCACTGTTTTTAACTTCGGAATGAGCGGCAAGCCGCCGTCACACCCCGAGTTGCTGGACTGGCTCGCCGTCGAGTTGATGGACCGCAACTGGAGCATGAAAGCGATTCACCGGCTGATCGTCACCAGCAATACCTATCGCATGCAGTCCTCGAGCAAAGATCCCAACGATCAGAACGCCAGGATCGACCCGGAGAATCGTTACTTGTGGCGCATGAACGAGCAGCGCATGGAGGCCGAGGTCGTACGCGACAGTCTGCTCTCCATCGCGGGCGAGCTCGATACGGCGATGGGCGGTGAGGAAATCGACGCGGCCAAGGGCCTGGAATCGCACCGCCGGAGCGTCTACTTCCAGGACACGCCGGATATGCAGGTGACCTTTTTGAAAGTTTTTGATGAAGCCAATCCCAACGAGTGCTTCCAGCGGAACGAGAGCATTGTGCCGCATCAGGCGCTGGCCCTGGCCAACAGTAAATTAAGCTTGCAGGTGGCGCGCACATTGGAGGAACGGATCACGAAGCGGACCGGCGCACAGGCGGCCGCGGATTCCCGATTCGTCGCCGACGCTTTCGATGTGGTTCTGAGCCGTCCGCCGACGGCCGCCGAACGCTCGGAATCGCTAAGATTCCTACGCGAACAGGAAGAATTGTTCCAGGATCCAAAGAAGCTGACGCCTATCCAGACAGGCGCTGCGGGCGAGGTCAAGCCCGAGACCGACCCTCACCTGAGAGCGCGCGAGGATCTGGTGCACGTTCTGGTAAACCATACTGATTTTGTAACCATTCGATGAGGAAACGCATGAAATTCGATGAGCGGTATCCTTTGAGATCCGTGGCCCTCTCTCCGGGCTGTTGCACGCCGAGCCGCCGGGTCTTTCTGGCCGACTGCGGAATGGGCTTGACGGGCCTGGTGCTGGGCGCCATGTTGCAGCGGGACGGCAAAGCCGCCACGACGGCCGACGCCTGGGCTCCTCCCGATGGCAAGCCGCACTTCACGCCAAAGGCCAAGCGGGTGATCTGGATGTTCATGCTGGGCGGCGTGAGCCACGTGGATACGTTCGATCCCAAGCCGGCGCTCAACAAATATGCAGGCAAGAACATCGCGGAGACACCGTACAAGGACTCGCTGAATTCGCCGTACCTGAAAGGCGTCAGGGAATTTGTCAAAGGAGACCACGGCATCAAGCTGACGCTCTACCCGATGCAGATCGGTTTCCGCAAATTTGGCCAGAGCGGCACCGAGCTCACCGACTGGTGGTCCAACGTCGGCTCGATGGTCGACGACATCGCCCTCATCCGCTCGATGTACACCACCGACAACGATCACGGCGCCATTCTGCAGTTTCACACCGGCCGGCACATGTTCGACGGTTACTTGCCGACGATGGGCTCGTGGGTGCACTACGGGCTGAGCACGCTGAACCAGAACCTGCCGGAGTTCGTGGTGTTGGGCGAGCCTCCCAGCGATTGTTGCGGCGGCATGGGCACGCATGGATCCGGTTATCTGGGGCCGGAACATGCGGGCGTGCAGTTGGAAGTGAATCCGGATGATCCGCTGCCTTTCGCTTCTCCGGGAAAGGACATTTATCAGCAGGAGCAGGAGCGCGAGTTCGAGTTTCTGAAGCGCTTGAACGGGCTCAGCGCCGTCGAATATCCCGGTGACGCCGCGCTGAAGGCGCGCATCAAGTCTTACGAACTGGCGTTTCGCATGCAGATGGCGGTGCCCGAGGCGGTGAAGTTTAAGGACGAAAGCGAGGAGACCAAGCGGCTCTACGGGCTCGACCAGGAGGTGACCAAACCCTTCGGCGAGATCTGTCTCGCGGCGCGCCGCCTCTGCGAGCGCGGCGTGCGGTTCGTACAGGTCTATCACGGCACGGGCGGCAACGCCTGGGATTCGCACAAAGACCTGAAGAAGAACCACAGCGAGCAATCCGCCAGGGTCGATAAGCCGATCGCCGGGCTATTGAAAGACCTCAAGCAGCGCGGCATGCTCGAAGATACGCTGGTGGTGTGGGCTACCGAGTTCGGGCGCACGCCGGGCGGCGAAGGCGCCAACGGACGCGACCATAATCCCTATGGGTTTTCCGTCTGGATGGCGGGCGCGGGGATCAAGAAAGGCATCGTACATGGAGCGACCGATGAACTCGGTTTCAACGCCGTGGAGAACCGTCATTACGTGACGGACATCCACGCGACGGTGTTCCATCAATTGGGCCTTGACCCACGCCGTCTGGAAGTTCCGGGCCAGAAGCGCCTGGATATCGACTACGGCAACCCGATCAAAGAGATTTTGGCTTAAAGCGCGCTGACTCGGGTATTTGACAAGCACCGCGCGCCCTCTCTATGCTCGTCCCCGAAAGCCGTGCGAAACGCATTTGCCATCCTCTTACTCGTCGCATGCGCCGCGGCGCCGGCCCAGCAGCCGGACGCGCGAACGCTGGCGGCGGCAATGGATCGGGCGCTCGCTGAAGGACATCCAGAACAGGCACAGAAAGCTCTGTCGGAACTGCTGGAGCGCCCGCATGTCGAGCTCGAAGTGCTGCTGGCGTGTGGCGCGAGGCTGGCTGACAAGGAGCGCTTCGAGCCAGCGCGCGCGGTTTTCGGGCGGGCCGTCGAGGAGTATCCGCGCAGCTTCGAGGCTCACTACAACCTGGCGCTGGCCGATATTGCCTTGCAACGATTTGACGAGGCTCGCGCAGCGCTCGACGCGCCGGTCGGGACTTCCAAAGATCAGCAGCCTGCCCGGGAGTATTTGCGCGGAAAAATCCACGAAGCTAAGGGTGAACCTGCGTTGGCAGAGCGCTCGTTCAGCGCCGCTTTTTCCGCCGCGCCCGAACAGGAGAATTACGCACTCGACCTGGGCATGTTCTATCTGCGGCAGCGGAATCCAGTGAAGGCTCGCGAGATTCTGGCAGCAGGAGTCAAGTATCATCCCGATTCCGTCTATCTTCTGCTGGGTATGGCGCTGGCCGAGTATCTGGACAACGATCCGCCTGGCGCCGCCACGACATGCATCAGAATTCTGGCGATCGAGCCGCGCTTCGGACCGGCGCAGCTTCTGCTCGCGGTGGCGCATTACACAACCGGAGAGAACGAAAAATGTGTGAAAGAAAGCGCCGCCGTCATCGGCCGCCCTGGCGCTCCGCCCTACCTCTATTACCTTCACGCGGCCTCGCTGCTGAAACTGGGCTCCAGGGATTACGGCGCAATCCTGGCGGATCTGGAGACGGCGACGCGCAGCATGAAGGATTGCAGCTACTGCTATATCGCGCTCAGCAAGGCGCACCAGGACATGGGGAACGAGCGGGCGGCGATTGCCGATCTCGAAACGCTGGTCGGGCAGGTCGACCCGGGTTTCCCGAATGGATGGTACCGGCTGGCCAATCTCTACCAGCACGCCGGGCGCACAGCAGACGCCGCTCGTGCGCTCGAGAAGTTTGAACGTATCAAGACGGCGCAAACCAGCAGCGAAGCGGAATACCTGGGGAAGTTCCTCTTGCCGGAGTCCAAATAAATTCTGGAACCCGGACCGGTCTCGGGGTTCACGTAGCGATCCCGCCACAGACGTTGAATGCCTGGCCGGTGATAGCGGCGGATTCTTCAGAAGCCAGCAGCACGGCCATGGGCACGATTTCGTCCGGCTCCAAGCGGCGGCCGATGGGTGTGAGACGGGATTCCAGTTCGGAAAACGACAGGCCCATGCGCTTGGCGTCATACTCGATCCGGCGATCGTTCATTTGTGTCCGCACGGGACCCGGGCAGATCGCATTGACGGTGATTCCATCTCGCGCGACCTCGAGCGCAACCGTGCGAGTCAGGCCGAGCAAGCCATGTTTGGAGGCCGTGTAGGCAACCGCGTGTATCGAGGGAATCTTGCTGTTGATCGAAGCAATATTGATGATGCGCCCCCATTTCTTGGCGAGAAGCACCGGAAGAACGGCCTTGATGAGCAAATAAGGAGCAGTGAGATTCAAGGCCAGCGTCTTGTGCCACAGGGCGTCGTCAAAATTGATGATGGGATTCGGGCCGGCACTGCCGCCGATGCCGGCATTGTTCACCAGGATATCGATGGTCCCCAGAGAATCGAGCACTTGCCGGACGACCAACGCGGGCGCGGCGCCATCCTCGAGGTCGGCCGGAATGGCCAGAGCTCTCCCGCCGGCCTGCTGCACTTCGTCCACCAGCGACTGTAACTCGGCTGCACCCCGGGCCGTGACGGCGACCGCCGCGCCTTCCCGAGCATAGCCGCGCGCGATCGCGCGGCCGATACCGCGGCTGGCCCCGGTGATCAAGGCCACCCGTCCCTCTAGTTTTCGTTTCTCCATCTTCTCATCCGGGAATCATTGCACGCTGGCTGCGATCTCAATGGATTCTCCCTCAGGCAGCGTAATCTCCTCGCCGCTGAAGCTGCTCCATGGCTTTCCATCAACAGTTACGGTGCGCACAGGACGCGGCAAGTGGAGGATGACCTGCCGCGCGCGAAAGCCTGGGCTGCGCGTCACGTGCGCCCGAACTCCTGAGGCTGAACCTTCTGTCTCAAACGAGATTTTGCCGAAGAAGGTGGGGGCGTTGCGGACGATGATGCGCTTGCCCGGATCAAACCAGTGCGCCGGTGCGCCGTCGAGCAGCCGCAGGGTGTCCTGGTGGGCGGTTTCTATGGTTTCGCGGACCAATGCCATCCGCAGCATCTGAAGCGCCATCCCCGGGCCCGCCGACAGCGGCTCCCCTTCGCAATTCTGCCAGCCCTCGAAGCCCCAGCCCCACTCGAAGTACCAGTTCCAAAGA
>DASQHA010000010.1:0-3031 GCA_035632335.1 Terriglobales bacterium | reverse complement strand
TCGACCGGCGGGGTCAGAGGCCCGGCCCCACATGGTCCGTGCCTTGGCACCTATTCTGTCTCTACTTTCTCCTTCCGAACAGGACTACAGTAGATCTATGCAGTCTCCTCTTCTTCTTATTCGCCTGATTCTTGTCTGGATCACACTGTCATTTTTAGCGCTGGCCCAGCAGGTACCGCCTCCTCCTGCCGCCGTGGACGACAATTTCATCCAGAAACAGTTTGGATCGACCTGCAAGCTCATGCCGGGGCCGCCTCAGCTCAAAGCCGATCTCGATGGCGACGGCATCGAAGATTTAGTCGTGGCCGGCCATTGCACCAATCCGCTGGCGGACCAGGCGGAAGATAATTTCACGGTGGTCGATCCCTACAACACGTTCTATGGCTATGGGAACACCAAGATCACCACCCAATTTGCTTCGGAGGACCCGGCTACCCGCGGCCTGGTGCTGCTGGTCATCCATGGGGCCGGTGCGGAGGCCTGGAGGGCGGCAACGCCGAAGGCCAAGTTCGTGATCATTAACCTGCCCTTCAAACAGATTGCAGTGAAAAAGCTGGCGGTCAAAAAGAAAACCGTGATGGCCATCTATGCCGAAGAAACCGGTGGCGATCGCATGACCTCCGCCACGTTTTGGGACGGCAAGAAATATCGCTACCAGCCTATCGGATCCGGCATGGGGGATTAAGACGGACGGCGGACCTCAGACCGCGGACCTCGGACGACAGCAAATCCATGGTGTTGAGGTCTGAGGTCTGACGCCCGACGTCCGAGGTTTGCCATGAATCTGGAACAGAAGCTCGAAGAATTGAAGAAGCGCGACCGTCTGGCGGCGGAAGGCGGAGGAGAACAACGCCGCGAGCGGCAACACAAAGAAGGCAAGATGTCGGCCCGGGAGCGGGTCGAGTTTTTGCTCGACGAAGGCACCTTCGAGGAAACCGACAAGCTGGTCACGCACCGCTCGAACGATTTCGGCATGGCCGAGCAGAAGTATTACGGCGACGGCTTTATCACCGGCTACGGACGAATCGAAGGGCGGCTGGTGTTTGTGTTCGCTCAGGACTTCACGGTTTTCGGCGGATCGCTCTCGGAAACCAACGCCGCGAAAATCGTCAAGATCATGGACCTGGCTGCCAAGATGGGCGCGCCCGTGATTGGCTTGAACGATTCGGGCGGCGCCCGCATCCAGGAAGGCGTGGTGTCGCTGGCGGGCTATGCCGACATCTTTCTGCGCAACACGCTGTACAGCGGAGTAGTACCGCAGATTTCCGCCATCATGGGGCCGTGCGCGGGCGGCGCGGTGTACTCGCCGGCCATCACGGACTTCATCCTGATGGTGGAAAAAACCTCCTACATGTTTATCACCGGGCCGGACGTGATCAAGACGGTCACGCACGAGGAAGTCAGCAAAGACCAGCTGGGCGGGGCGCACACCCACAACGAGACTTCCGGCGTGGCCCACTTCATGGCGCACGACGATGCCGAGTGTCTTTCCATGGTGCGGGAGCTGCTGAGTTTCGTTCCATCGAACAATCTGGATGATCCGCCGAGGCGTCCGTGCAACGACCCGGTCGACCGGGCCGATGCCGCGCTCGACCGGATCGTGCCCAACGAGTCGAACCTGCCTTACGACATCAAGGATGTAATCCACGCCGTCGCCGATGACGGTTATTTCTTCGAAGTGCAGGAACATTACGCCAGGAACATCGTGGTAGGTTTTGCCCGGATGGATGGGCGTCCGGTGGGAATCGTGGCCAACCAGCCGGCGTTTCTGGCGGGCACGCTCGACATCAATGCCTCTACCAAGGGGGCGCGGTTCGTGCGGTTCTGCGACTGCTTCAACATCCCGCTGATCACGTTTGAAGATGTGCCCGGATTTTTGCCCGGGATCACGCAGGAGTATGGCGGAATCATCAAGCACGGCGCCAAGCTGCTGTTTGCCTTCGCCGAAGCCACGGTGCCGAAGATCACGGTGATCACGCGCAAAGCCTACGGCGGAGCGTATTGCGTGATGGCGTCAAAACATATCCGCACGGATGTGAACTATGCCTGGCCTACGGCGGAAATCGCTGTGATGGGGCCGGAGGGCGCGGTGGACATCGTCTACAAGCGGGAGCTGGAGCAGGCCGAGAATCGCGAAGGAGTTCGCCAAAAGAAGATCGAAGAGTTTCGCGAACGGTTTGCCAATCCCTACGTGGCAGCGGAGCGGGGATTTGTGGATGCCGTCATCCAGCCGCGCGAGACCCGCAAGAAATTGATTCAGGCGCTGGGGATGCTGGAGACCAAGCGGGACAAGAATCCGTTGAAGAAGCATGGGAATATACCGCTGTAGGGGGGTGTGGGGCGGGCGCCCTCGCCCGCCGCTTTTGAAGTTGATTTTGATCTCGGGTCAGTTGCTCAATACGGTTGAGAAATCCGTAGCGAAATAAGATTCAAGTCAAAGGCGGCGGGCGAGGGCGCCCGCCCCACGTGGTTCGGCTACTCCGCCGGGCGCTCTACCATGACCGGTTGCGACTTTTTGGGATCTGGGGCCGGCGCTGCTGGTGCCGACACTGCGGGCACGACCGGCACGCCATTTACTACCGCGCGGGAATCGCTGCGACTGCCGGTGCGGTCGTCCCACTTGCCGAAAATCATTTTGCCGGCGGTGGTTTGCAGCACTGACGTGACCGAGATGTCGATGGTTTTGCCGATCATCTTTCTGGCGTTGTCCACCACCACCATGGTTCCGTCATCGAGATAGGCCACGCCCTGGTTGTATTCCTTGCCTTCTTTCAGGATGAAGACCTTCATGGTCTCGCCGGGCAGCACAATCGGTTTCAGCGAGTTGGCGAGTTCGTTGATGTTCAGCACCGCCACGCCCTGGAGCTGCGCGACCTTGTTCAGGTTGAAATCGTTGGTGATGATTTTGCCTTCGTACAGTTTGGCCAGTTCGATGAGCTTCAAGTCGACTTCGCGGACGGCGGGAAAGTCGTCTTCGACGATCTGGATGTTGAGCGAGGCGACCTTCTGCAGGCGCTGGAGGATGTCGAGG
>DASQHA010000009.1:0-2703 GCA_035632335.1 Terriglobales bacterium | reverse complement strand
GCAGGACTCACGGTTGGGTCTCTTCCTCTATAACAATCTCCTCCGGGTGATGAAGGGGGAGATCGGATTAGGGGAACGCGTCGCGGAGGCTCAGAAGCGGATGCGCCGGGACGATCCGGCCTCATTTTTGAACCGGTCCTCGGCGTTCCGGGATCGCGGGGTTTCGCTCGACACCGGAATTCAGCCGGATTTCCTGATCGAGGAGACTTTGCGCGATCTGAAAAGGCAGGGAGTGTTACGGGAAGGCCAGATCGCCCGCATTGCGGTAGTGGGGCCAGGGCTCGATTTCATCGATAAGAACGAACGATACGCCTTCGACTATTATCCGCAGCAGACGCTGCAGCCCTTTGCGTTGTATGACTCGCTGGTGCGGCTCGGGCTGGCGAAAAACGATGGCTTGTCGGTGTCGATTCTGGATATTAGCTCGCGAGTGATCGAGCACATCCGGGCGGCCCGCGAACGCGCCGCCAAAAGCGTCAGCTATGTCGTTCAATTGCCCCGCGAGGTGTCGCGTTCGTGGCCGGCGGAACTGATCGCCTATTGGAAGTCGCTGGGAGATCAAGTGGGATCGGCGGCCTCTCCCATCCGCCCTCCGGCAATCTTTCCTGGCCTCGAGACGCGCGCTGTGAGCATCCGACCCGAGGGGGTCCGCGCGTGTGAGCCGGTGGATCTCGACATCGTGCTGGAACGCCTGAACCTAGCCGCGGGAGAGCGGTTCGATCTGATGGTCGGAACAAACATTTTCGTTTACTATGACGCGTTCCAGCAGACTCTGGCTTTGGAGAACGCGGGCGCGATGCTGAAGCCCGGCGGGCTCTTGCTGACCAACGACCGATTGCAGGAGGCGGCCGGAGGGTCCATGCGCCTGGCGGGAATCAACGTAGCTGGCAACAATGCGGTGGGATGGTATCGGAAGCAGTGAGCGATTCGGACCACCAGAGCCAACAGATTTGAATCCAGACTGCCAAGCCTTTAATCTTTTGCACTTATCGCTGTTGCACTTATCGCTGTCGTTAGCAAGTCAAGATGTCCGGTTTGATGAACACGTCAGTTGTCCGGTTTTGGTTTTAGGCGGCGCGAGCCGCCGAGGTTTTGGGTTTGGGGGAAAGGGCAGCCGTCGCCGCCGTCGCGGTGGAAAAGTGGGAAGCGTGTTTTTCGCTTTCCACTTTTCCACCGCGTTCCCCGGTTTCGTCGAATCGTCCGATTATGTGCGGTCCCCAGCGAATCGACACCTTGCCGTCCAGATGCTCATGGATGGTTACCGTGCATCCGGCCAGTGTGTTCCGGAACCGGGTTCGATCAAGCTGCCAGCACCGGCCCGCAATCGCGACGGTGTTGTCTTTGGCGACCACTCGTTCCGTCTGCACCGTGAAGACCCAGTTCAGATCGTTTCTTCGGCAGCGCCGGAATGCCGTGCCCGGCCGTGCCGCCTTCACCGCAAATTTCCCGTTGAACTCCCCGATGTACCGCTCCCGCAGCAACCGGTTGGCCGCTTCCGGGGTCGTGATCCCCGCCACGCGAAGCTCCTGCGGCAACCGGCCCTGCCAGGTGCCGAAGCTGCGTTCCGAACGCCCCCGTGCCTGCGGTGAGTACGCCGGAATCATTTGCACCCCCAGCTCTTTCATCGCCCGCCCGACCTGTGTCAGGCGGTGCTTATCCACCGGCTCGCCCGCTTTCGGCGTCACGAAAAAGTGGCTCCCGCGGTCGCTGTAGAGCGCGCAGAACAGGCCTTGGCTTTCGATTACCTCCCGCAGCGCCGCCATCACCGTCCGCGTCGATTCCTCTTCCACCAACTGCGCATAGTAAATCTCGCTGGTGGCGTCGTCCAGGATCACCAGCAGGTCGTACCAGCGGTCGTCCTGGAACCACTGGTGCCGGCTGCCGTCGATGTGCAGCAGCATGCCCGGCATCGGCCGTCGCTCCCGGCGCCTGCGATGCGGCCCCCGCCGCCTCCTCTTGGTCACCAGCCCCGCTCCCTGCAGCGCCTGCCGCACCCAGCTATAGCTGATCCGGATCTGTTCCACCTCGCGCAGCTTCTCGTGAAAGTGCCGCACGTTGAAGTCGCTGTACCGTTCCTGATACAGCCCCAGCACCCGCTCCGCCGTCTCCATCGGGATCCGGTGCATGCTGCGCTTTCCCCGCCGTTGGTCGAACAGGCCGTTGTAGCCGTGCTCGTGGTAGCGCTGCCGCATCCGCTGCATGTTGCGCACGCTCATCCCCGCGATCTCGGCTGCCGCGATCCAGCTCAGCTTTTTCGCCATCGCTTTCAAAATCACGTCCTGCAGTTTCATCATCCGCTCCGTTTCCCGGACCGGTATCACCTGGCTCGCTTCCACTCCGCCAGGATCCACCTTCCGGGCTGACCGGACAACTCACGTGTTAATTGGACCGGACAACTCACATGCTAACGACACACAGCGTGTCGCCGCGGTTGCGCCGCTCCTACAGTTCGCATATACTCCGCAAAGTGACGCTGCTCGATCCCGAGCTGCGGAGCGACATCCAGATAGGAGGCACGCCATGCGCAAGTGGCTCAGAACATTGATCGGGATTGCCTCTCTCTTCATCTTCAGCGTGGTGGTCACTCTGCCAACAGCCCCCACGGCCCACGCTCAGGCCGCGCCCGCGGCCCAGAAGAAGCCGAAGGACAACGCTGAATACGATATCTTCAACGACGTCATTAAAGATATCCAGGGCAACAAT
>DASQHA010000008.1:0-12896 GCA_035632335.1 Terriglobales bacterium | reverse complement strand
TGAAGCGGCTCAACGTGCGCGGCACGCGGATCTCCGACGGCACGCTCGCCATCATCGGCACGCTGACCGGTCTTGAATCGCTCGACGTCGCCTACACCCAGATCACCGACAACGGCCTGGACGCCCTAGTGCCGCTGACGCAGTTGCGCGAGCTTTCGCTCGGGCGCAGCAAGCTGGGAGACAACGCGCTCCAAGTCCTGCGTCTGATGACGACGCTCGAATACCTCGATCTGGGCGGGCCGCATCCCGGTCCCGGCGGCAAGCGCGAAACCGGTGGCGCGCCCCTGCCGGAAGCGGTGCCGCAGGCCATCTCCGTTCTGAAGGAGCTGCGCGTGCTCAAGTTGGCTCACTCGCGCATCACGGCCGACGGGTTGCGCATCCTGTCGCCGCTCGACAAAGTCGAGAAGCTGGATCTCGCCGGCTGCGGGCTGGTGGACGACCTGGCGCTGGCCGAGCTGGCCCACTGGAAAGGCCTGAAATACCTCGATGTTCAGGCAACCAAAGTCACGCCGCAGGGCATGGCCGCGCTCCAAGAGGCCAAGCCGGGCATTGTGATTCTGGGCGGCCCGTCTCCAGCGACGTAACACTCGATCACAGCGATGCGATTACGCCGCTTTCTGAGCCTCGCTCAGGATCTCACGTAAACGCCGCCCGACGAGTACATCTTCGCCCGGCTGCAGCGTCAGCGAAACGATGCGTAAGGCATCGGGACGAGGAGGTCTGGGCGTTTTGGGGTCGCCTTCGTGAACTCCGGGGACCGTGCTGGGGTTGCTGGCCGTCAGCACTTCGATCCGCGGAGATCCCTCGCGCAGCTTCTTAGCGCACTCCTGTACGTTCATTTTGAATGCGGCTTCGTCCCACTTGACGGTGAGTGTCGGATAACGGTTTCCGCCCTGCGGAGTCTGGATTTCGGTGGTCACTCCGGGCACCGTCTCCACCAGCCTGGCAATCCTCTGCACGCGCTTGTTCCACTCCTTGTCCAACTGCGACAGGTCGCGCTTCGACCAGGCCTCAACCGCGGCCAGCACGCCCATGATCTCTTCTTTGCCGACCTTCATCGGCCGGCAGACTGCGCCTTCCCAGGGACAACTCTGGGCCAGAGCCGCCTCGATCAGGTCTTTGCGGCCCAGCAAGAGACCGGAGCACTGAGGCCCGCACAGGCCCTTGCCGCCGCTGAAGGTGTAGAGGTCAGCGCCCATCTTCCAGGGCAGCGACAGGTTCTCAATCGGAGGAATGCCGGCCGCCCAATCCACCAGGATCGGAACGCGGGCCTGCTTGGTGATGGGGATGGCCTTCTCGAGCCTCTCGCCTCGGGCAGTGGTGTAGACCATCGCCGTGTTGTCGTTGAAGGCGGCCTTCAGCTCGTCATGGGAATGGACCACCACCAGCTTCCCACCGGCGCCGCGAATGGCGCTGTCGAACGAAATGCGCCCGCCGAACATGATCACTTCGTTCTTCATGCCGGTGGTGTCGGGCAGTTGCCAGATTTTGGCCGGGTCCGTTCCGGCCAGGCAGGCTGCCGTGGCGGTGGCCATGGCGGCAGCAGCGCCCGCGGTCACCAGGCCCGCTTCGGCGCCCGAAAGCTCGGCGAGTCGCTTGCCCACAGCGCGCTGGAGCTCCCACATGTCGACAAAGTGCATGGCAGCCTCCTGCTTGGCCTGCCGCACTTCGGGAAGCTCCTGCGAGCCGCTGATATAGGTCCACGTGCCACGCGCATTGATGATCGGTGTTACGCCGATACGCGTGTAAATGTTCGCTTTTGCGCCACGCCCCGACGAATCTCGCGCCTTGGCAAAGAGGTCTTCAACAGCAAAAGCCCCCAACGCCGGGAGCACAGCCATCCACTTCAGGAAGGCGCGGCGTTTAGACAACATAGCGTCGACGTTCATTCCACCTCTCCTTCTCAACTCAATGCACTTTGCCGATGCCTCAGACTATGAGTACTTCGATGCCCATTTTGCGGAGGCGGCAGACCATGTCCTCGTTCACCCGGTTGTCGGTGATCACCCGGTGGACGCTCCGCATGTCTCCTATCAGGGACAGGCTTCTCCGTCCGAATTTGGTTGCATCTGCAACCACCGAAACTTCTCTCGAGGCCCGAATCATCTGCGCGTTCAGTTGCGCTTCGAGCACGTCGGGCGTGGAAGGCCCTGTCTCCGGGTCCAGGCCATCTACGGCAAGGAAAAAATGATCGGCATGCAAATCGCTGATCATGCGCTCAGCCGGCGGTCCCACGAACGATCTGGATATGTGACGGAAAACGCCGCCGATTACAATCAGCGAGATGTTGGGCGAATCGGCTAATTCCACAGCAATATTCAATGCATGCGTGATCACGGTGAGCGCTTCCGGACCGCTCCGCTTGAGGGCTCGAGCCACTTCGGCGGTGGTCGTCCCCCCGTCGATGATCACTGTCTGCCGGGGCTGGATCAACTGAGCGGCAGCGCGCCCGATACGCACCTTTTCGGTGTGGTGCAGAGTCTTCTTCAACTGCAGCGGGTATTCCTGCTGAGGACTCAGCGGCGGGATGGCGCCGCCATGAGAGCGGACCAGCAGTCCCTTGGCGCCTAGTTCTTCGAGGTCCGCACGGATGGTCACCGCAGAGACCCGAAAGGAACCCGCAAGGCCGTCGACGGTCACCCGGCCGTGATCCTCGAGGAGCCTCAGGATCTCGCGGCGCCGCTCTTCGCACAGCAGACGTGGTTGCTTGTTACGCATGTAAACTCGAAGTCACCATGACGCCCGTGTCACTCCGGTTTCGCTTCGAGCAGCAGATGCTTCTCGAATTTGACGTCGAGGGTTGCCACGGGCCCCCGAACACTCCCGAAATCCTTGCCGTCCTCGTAGTCGCGGACGTGGTAGGAGCGGCCCGACAGGGCCCGCAACGTAACCTTGCCCTCCCACGCCGGCGCGAAGAAGGCGTAATACATGCTGCCGTCCTTGCGGATCGCGTGAGCTTCCGGGCGTTCGAAACCGATGTCGTACAAACTGCCGAGATACTCGCCGCGGGAGAGCATCTTCTCTTTATAGATGCCAAGCCACTTCTCGAAATTCTGCTCGCGCGCGGGCGTCAGATCGTTGCGCTTTCTTTCGGCCGAGCCCTCCGGCCAGGTGAAGTTCGTGCCCACCACGCCGCCGATGCCGACCGTCGAAGCGAAATCGTCCCTGGTCATATCCACGTGGTCGCCGAAGTAGGCCACCGAATCGCCCTGAAGGGCCTTGAGCGTCTTGCCTTTAGTGCGCACCTGCCAGGAAGACTTCGGGTCGGACGCGACGGACATGTTCAGGAACGGCAGAGTGAAGAACGAATACGCGGTCCCGCACGGACAGAATTCCACCAGTGCGTCGGGCTTGAATTCCAGGGCAGTCTCGTAAAGAGCCTGAAAGAACTTCGGCATTCCCTCGACGGACTCTTCCGGCCGGGTGTGCTTGTGGGCCGGGTTGTAACAGGGAGGCGCACCATTCATGTGCTGGCCATCCAGCTTGAGCCCGTCGAAGCCCCAGTCTTTGAGAGCTTTCACGACGAGCGCTTTGTGGTACGCGGTGACGGCGGGATAGGCCGGGCAAAGGTACCACGAATTCCAGTAGGAGATCTTCTGCTTGCTGCCGTCGGCGTTGAGGAGCAGCCAATCCGGATGTTGCTTGACCAGTTCCGTGCCGGGGTCGGCGGCCAGCGGCGCCCACCACAACTGGGCCTTGAAACCCTCGGCGTGAATCTTGTCTACCAACGCCCGCATGTCGGCGTCGCCATTGGGATATTTCTGCGGTTGCAGGAACCAGTCGCCTTGCGCGGTTTGCCAGCCGTCGTCCAGCGTCACCCAGGTAAAGCCGAGTTTCTTGACGATCGGCAACGCGCCAAAAAGCTGGCTGGGTTTCATCTTGCGCCCGTAGCCCCAGGCGCACCAGATAGGCTCAAAAGCGCTCTCCGGCGCAGGGTTGAACCGCACGCCCTGCGCGATCATCACGCCGCGGTAGTCGCGCAGCGTTTCAAAATAATCGCCCTGGTGCACGGCGGCGAAGGTGCGAAACGTCTTCAGCGTCGCCCCGGGTTTCAGCACGTGATGCTGCTGGAACACCACGCCAACGGTCGCCCGGTCCGGGCCTGAAGAGGTCACCGGCAGCGAAACCAGTTTCGGGGCCATCTCCACGTGGCCCACGGCGATGCCAATGTCACGGCACCACACGTCGATCACCGGAGTGCCACCGCCGTAGTCTGTATCGTTCATGCCCAGGTAATTATCCTGTCTGAAACCCGGCTTCAGCGGCAGTACCCAATCCGGCCGGCTCTCGTAAGAGCCGCTCTGGTAGGACCAGAACGCCGGTTGGGCGGCCGAGGCCGGAGCGCTGATGGAGTAATGCTGATTGGTCCAGCCGCTCACCGCCAGATCGGACGTTCCTGTGTTTTTGTATTGCACGTCGAAGAACGCCATTCGAGGGTACCGGTCATACACCGTAACCGCCACGGTCTTTTCAAGCGACGAAGCTGTTCCGGTGATCGTGGTTCGGAAGCCCGCGCCCAGATTGTCTCGAACGGGCTCGCGAGCCTGCTTCTGCAAGTGGAAATCCGTGATTTCGTTGCCGGATACGCTGATGGATTCCGAGGGCGTGAAATCGCCTAGCACTCGTTCTTGCCCTCCCAGCACGGCGACCAGCCTGCTGTGCATGGTGGCGTTGAACTCAACACGGATGTTCTTGCCTTCGACGCGCACGGTCTCCGCCGCATACGCGGAGGTGCCCATCAAGGTGAAAATCGCGAGGATCGGTCTCATGGTCGCCCTATCGGCTCGCGTCTCAGCCTACGCAAAGAACGGATCAATGTCAATTACGGTTTCTTGCTATTACTTTTCGGACGGCGGCATCCGGCTTCCTAGAATGACCATAAGTAGCTGAATCCATTACATATTCTATCCAGAAACAAAACACAAGCAAATGAAATCCGGTATTGACAGGAGCCAAATCTTTCATATACTATCTGCAAGCGCGTTCACCATGGGGTTAGAAGGAATCCGCACGAGGAGGCACCGATGCTGCATTCGACAAACAGGCTGGCAAGCGTGCTCGCCTGGTTATTGGCTCTGACGCCGGCCCTGGTCTTCGGGCAGGCCAGCTTTGAGGCACAGATTCGTGGGGTCGTACGCGACTCCACTGGCAGTGTGGTCATCGGCGCCAAGGTGGCCATCACCGATATCGCGACAAATATCTCCAGTTCCGTCGTCACCGACGGGCGCGGCTACTACACCTTCAACGGCCTGCACCCTGGGACCTACAATCTCAAAGCTGAGATGGCCGGCTTTCGATCCGAGGAGGTGAAGGACGTGGTCCTGGGGGTCAGCCAGCGCACAAACGTAGACTTCACGCTCAACGTGGCTGGACTGGAGCAGCAGGTGACGATCGTCGAGTCCGCGCCCATGCTGGACACGGGCAACTCGGAGATCGGCACCACCGTAACCGGCCAGTACACTCGCGAGATGCCGCTTTACGGGCGCAGCTATTTCGGCCTGGTATTCCTTTCCGGTGGTGTCACCGAAGCGGCCGGCAACGGCATCCGGGACAACTATCCGACAGGGACCAATTTCATCTCGAACGGCCAGCGGAATGCGACCGCGGAAGTGCGCTTCGATGGCGCCCCGATCAGCGCGCCCGAGCAGGGCGAGGGCGGCAACTCGAACGTCTACTATACGCCGTCAGTCGAGGTGATCCAGGAGTTCAAGGTTCAGAACAACAGCTTTTCCGCCGAATACGGCAACAACGGCGGCACGGTTCTCAATATCACGATGAAGCAGGGCGGCAACGAATTCCACGGCAGCGGCTGGTGGTTTGGCCAGCGCGATGCGCTGGATTCCAACGATTTCTTCAGCAACGCCGCGGGCATTCAGAAGCCGCCACATGTTCACGACCAGTACGGGGGAGCGGTTTCCGGCCCTATCAAGAGGAACAAGACTTTCTTCCTCTTCGATTACGAGAGGTTGCGAGACGTCGGTTCGGGTCAGGCGGTCGCCACGTTCCCGACCGATCGGCAGCGCGGAGGGGATTTCTCGCAAACGTACACCTTCGATGCCAACGGCAACGTGGCGCCCGTTGTTATTTACAATCCCTTCACCATCGACGCCAACGGCAACCGCCAGCCATTTGCGGGCAACATCATACCGGCCACCATGTTCGACAAAGTCGCCAAGAACCTTCTCGCGTACTTTCCGGAGCCGAACGTCCAGGGGGACGCCTTCACGAATTACAACAACTATCGCAAGAATGTGCAAAACAGCTCGTCGGGTTATCAGTTCGACATACGGGGCGACCATCAATTCAACGACAACAACCATCTAGGCCTCCGCTACAGCCGGTTGCACAACATTAGTCCCATTTCCACCACGTATGTCAATGATTCATACCTTTACAAGACCGATGTACATAATGCGGTGGTGGACTACAACTGGACGATCAGTCCGCGGCTCCTATACACAGGCCGAATCGGCCTGGACCTGGCGATTGCGCCGGGAATTACCAATTATCCCACTCTGACCAGCGTGGGCTTCCCGAGCATCCTCGAGGCCAACGGGCTTACGCGCATGCCGATGATCGAGTTCGATCAGACTTACACCAACCTGTTCGACCAGTGCTGTGTAGATACGCACTTCAGCCACACGCTGTTGACCTACTCGTCGGGTTTGAACTGGGTAAAGGGCGAACATTCTATTAAATTCGGCGGCGAACAGCGCACCTTCTTCAACAACTTTTGGCAGCCGGACAATCCCACGGGCTTGTTCGGTTTCGGGCCGGATACGACGAACCTGCAGCCCGGCGACGGCGTCCCTACAGAGGGCGACGCCTTCGCGAGCCTGCTGCTCGGCTATGGTGATAACTCCACCGGCCCGCTGAATCTCAAGCCGCCCGTCGCCGACAAGTCCAAGGAGACCGGCTTCTATATCCAGGATGACTGGAAAGTAAACTCCAAGCTGACCTTGAACCTCGGACTGCGATACGAATGGAGCACGCCATACACGGAGCGCTATAACCGATCGACGTTCGCGAACTATCATGGCGATACAGGGATTAACGTTCCCGGCCTGGGCGAACTGCAGGGCTCAACCATCTTCCCGACTTCTGGCAACCGCACCGTCCCGATTGACCGCCATAATTTCGGGCCGAGACTGGGCATGGCTTATAGCTGGGATTCGAAGACCGTGATCCGGGCGGGCGCCGGAATTTACTATGGGGCGAACATCGCGACGAATTTTCAATATCCGGGGCAACCTTACTACAAGAGCGCGCCGATCTACTTTTCCAAGGATTTCTATCAGACGCAATACGCCACTCTCGAAAACCCATTCCCTGCGGGGCTAGCGCCTCCTCAAGGAAACAAGTACGGCAAACTGGCGCAATGGGGATTCAGTAACGAAAGCGACCTGGGCTACGAAACGGATCGGAATCCTCAGATCTATCAGTGGAGCGCCGGCGTGCAGCGGTTACTGCCGCACGATTTCGTCATAGGCGTCGATTATTCCGCAAACCGCAGCACGCATCTTTCGTGGGGCAGTTTTCAGGCGGGCACGAGAAACCGGAACTTCATTCCCAGCAGCATACGGCAGAACTACACCACGGCGCAGTTGAACAGCACCGTGCCCAATCCTTTCCTGCCGTACTTCGTGGGACCGAATGCGATCTTCAACGAGCCGGATTCCCGATACAACGACCCGACCATCCCGCTCGTCAACCTGCTGCGGCCTTATCCGCAGTTCGATGGTGCTTTCGCCGGGTTCCCGATTTTCGGAGCGAATTCACGGTACAACTCCATGCAGGTTCGCTTTGAAAAGCGGAGCGGCAAGTATTTCACCATTCAGGGCAGTTATACGCTCTCGCGGCTCACCGACAACAGCTCTTCGGGCGACAACAGTTGGCTGGGATGGTACAACGAGAGCGGCCCGCAGGCGCTGGATCAACTAGCTCGCGAAACCACTCTCAGTGTCAACAACGCGACGCATCGACTGGCAGCAGCTTTCACGGTGAACATCCCGGTGGGCCGGGGCCTGCTGATCGGAAACAACATGAACCGGGCGCTCGATGCCGCGGTCGGCGGCTGGTCGGCCTCGTCGAACCTGACGCTGCAAAGCGGGCAGCCGGTGGGCATTCGAATGGCCCATAATCGCCTGGCGGGCGGCCATCAGCGGCCGAATGTCACCTGCGCCGATCCGGGCACGGGAATCAGCTACCACGATGCGGCTGCTGCTTTGCTTAACGGAGCCTCCAGCGGTTTCAGCGTGTTCAATGCGTCGTGCTTCGCGGATCCGGGCGACCAGCAGCTCGGCAACGCGCCGCGGTACTTCGACAATCTGTTTTCCCAAGGCATCGACAACGTCGATCTGGCGGTGCGCAAACAGTTCGCCATCCGGGAAAGCATGAAGCTTCAAGTCCGGATGGAAGCTTTCAATGCGTTCAATGTTACGCGTTTCGATCGCGCCGGCTTCGGTTTCGGAGGCGGCAGCTTCGGGCAGGTCGGCAGCCTGGCGAACGGTTTCCACGCGCGCCAGATGCAGGTGGTTGTGCGCTTCGAATTTTAGAACTTAGGTTCCGTTCAGCCGCGGCGCATCCTGGAAGGCGGAACGAATCCCGGGAATCCGGCGGCGGAGCACGCTCCGCCGCTGATGTAGTCTCACTGAAAAGCACAGGACGCCATGTTGCGAATTCTCGCCTTATTTCTCTGCCTCAGCAATGTTCTCTTGGGCCAAACTCAGCAGGATTGGATGCACTACGTGCGTATCGCCGGCCACAGCCTGCGCATCGACAACGCGGATCAGATCGTTCAGGGCGCGGCAGACACCAACGTCTTCGGGATCGAGGTAGACAATGACATCCCGGGCCGGTACGAAAGCTTTCTGGATCCTGCCGAGAAACTGAAAGCGATCCATGCGGTTGCCGAAAAAGCTCATGCGGCCGGCAACTACGCTTTCGTGTACATCGCCGGCACCGAATGCATAACGGCTCACGCCGCATCCGCCGAGCACAGCATGGCAAAAGACCACCCCGATTGGCTGCAGCGAAAAATTACCGGGGAGCCGGCGCTGTTTGGTGGCGGCACAGCCTTCTGGATTCGCGAGGGCGACGAGGACGTGTGGATCACGCCGTTCGCCAAGGAATGGCGCACGATCTACATGGAGCGGGTGCGCCAGATCGCCGCCACCGGCATCGACGGCGTGTACGTGGACATCCCTTACTGGATGACGCACTTCAAAGGCTGGGAGAACTCCTGGGTCAGCTTCGATGACTCGACCGTTGCGGCATTCAAAGCCAAGACCGGCCTGAATGCCCGCACCGACCTGAAGCTCGGCGATTTCGGCGACGCAAATTTCCGCAAGTGGGTGGACTTCCGCATCGATGCGCTGACCGATTTCATGCGCGACATCGACGCCAACGTCAAGGCCGTGAATCCGAAGTGCACGACCATCGCCGAGATCTACCCGGGGATCGAGGAATCAGCCGTGCGTGTGGGCAGTGATGTTTACGAGCTGTACCGTGTGGTGGATACGATCGCGCACGAGTACAGCACCGGGGGCCGGTCGGCGGGGCGCACGCCGCTGGCCTGGTTTCAGGATATGGTGGGCATGTATTCGTTCCGCGCCTTCGCCCAAAGCAAGCCGAGCTGGATGCTGAGCTACTCGTGGGAGAACGAGAAGCAGATCGCACCCGGCGAAGCGATGAAGAACCTGGCGATGGCCCAGCTCGTGGCGGGAACGAATACCTGGGACGCGCGCGGCCACGTGATGTCCGGCTCGAACGACATCGAAACCCGCAAGCTGATTTTCGGCTGGATCAAGGAGCACGAGAAGACGTTTTTCCTGCCGCGCGAGCCCGTCCGGCCGGTCGGGGTCTACTTCTCCCCGCAGAGCCGGAACTACTTTGCCAAAGAGTTCATCGAGTCCTTCCGGGGCATCATGATGCTGCTGATGCAGTCTCACCTGGAGTTCCAGATTGTGACGCCTCGGACGCTGGCCGGTTTCCATGGCGACATGTTGATTCTGCCGGACGCGCGGTGCCTGGGAAAGGCAGAAGTGGATTCTCTGGGCCGTTACGCCGGTTCGGGCAAGACCCTGATGGTGACCGGCGAGAGCGGGAACTACGACGAGACGGGAGCCAGGCGGGACTCGAACGCGTTGCACCGGCTTCTGGGGATTACAAAACCGGATGAGCAGAAAACCGGCAAGAGGTTCATCTTTTATCCGCAATGCCCCGGCAGAGCATACTATCTGCAACTGCGAAAGGAATTCGACCAACAGGCCGCAGCGGGCGCGTGGGAGAACAGCGAATTCGACGGGCTCCGGAGAGCCTTTGTGGGCGAGATCCTGAAAGTCTCCGGTTTCGAGCCCGCCGTCAGGGTGGAGGCCTCTCCTTTCGTCGCCACGCAGATCGCCAGCGCCGGCGGCAGCGTCTCGGTGTTTCTGGCGAACTTCAAGGGACTGAAGTCGAAGGAAACCGCGCAGCAGGTGCCGGAGCAGAACGTGACCGTGACGTTTTCCGGCGGCGGACCGCGTTCGATTGCCTTCCTGCCGTTCCTCGGCCAGGTGCAAAAAGTGCCTGGGACATTCAAGAGCGGCAAGCTCTCCTGCACATTTCCGCCCATCGAAAAGGGCGCGGTCGTTTGGCTCGAGTAGAATCACAACATCTCTAATGGGGGGCACATGAGACGCACCTGGTTTGTGCTCATGGTTGGTCTTTTGGTGTTCGTCCCGGCGTCTCGGACCGCCGGGACAGCGCCGCAACGCGCGGCCTCCGGAAACAAGGGACTGGTCGTGTCCGGCAGGGCTGCCGCCACGAACGCCGGCATCCAAATGCTGGAGCATGGCGGCAATGCCGCCGACGCCGGTGCTGCCACCCTGCTGGCCTTGAGCGTGACCTACGTGGGCGCGTTTTGCATCGGCGGCGAAGTTCCCGTGCTGATCTACGACGCCGCCAGGAAGGACGTGAAAGTTCTGGCGGGACAGGGAGCCGCGCCGCTCGATCCCAAAGCCATCGACTGGTACATGACGAACGGCATCCCGGGCACTGATGTCCGCTCCGCCGCCGTGCCCGCCGCTCTCGACCTGATCGTGACGCTGCTGAAGTTATACGGCACCAGGAGCTTTGAAGAAGCCGTGCAGCCGACCCTCGCGATCCTGGACGCCGGCGGCGCGAGCTGGTACATCGACACCTCGGACGGCCGCAAAATAGAAACCGGCAAGAACTGGCAGGCGGAGCTGGCCGTGACCTTCCGGAAGCTCGTCGAGGCCGAGCGCAAAGCAGGCGGAAGCCGGAATGACCGGCTTCAGGCGGTTGCCGATCGCTTCTACCGCGGCGACATCGCCGATGCGCTGGAACGCTGGTACATCGCACAGGGAGGATTCCTTCGCAAAGCCGACCTGGCCGCGCACAGGACGCGCGTGGAGGACCCCGTCTACGCCAATTATCGGGGTTACACGGTCTACAAATGCGGCCCGTGGACGCAAGGGCCTTATCTGCTGGAGACGCTGCGCTTGCTCGAAGGATTCGACATCAGGAAGATGGGATTTCTTTCGGCGGATTATATCCACCTGGTGAGCGAAGCGATGAAACTGAGCCTCGCCGACCGCGACGAATACTATGGCGACCCGCGTTTCGTGGATGTGCCGATGAAGGCGCTGCTGTCGGACGAATACACGCGAATCCGGCGGCCGCTGATCGACATGAGCAAGGCCTCGCTCGACGTTCGCCCCGGCGACCCGATTCACCTGCGCCCGCTCAAAACGCCGTTGCCCGCCCGGCCGGGACAGGGAGGAACCACGACGATGTGCGTAGCCGACCGCTGGGGGAATGTGATTGCGGCGACTCCGAGCGGCTTGGGAAGCACGGCAGGCGTGGCGGGAGATACGGGCATCATCCATGGATCGCGCCTGGTAAGCCTGAATACCTGGAAGAGACATCCCGATTGCATCCAGCCGGGGAAGCGGCCGCGCGTTACGCTGAGTCCCACGCTGGTTCTGAAGGACGGCAAGCCCGTGCTGGCGATCAGCGTGGCGGGAGGCGATTTGCAGGACCAGGCCGCCATTCAGCTCATTCTGGACTACCTCGAATTCGGAATGCTGCCGGAGCAGGCGGTTTCCGAGCCTCGATTCGCCACCTTCCACCACACCGGTTCTTTCGGACAAGACAAGCCGCGGCTGGGCAGCCTGCAAGTCAACGTCCTGGTGGATGAAGCGGTTCAGGGCGAATTGAAGAAGCGCGGGCACGCGTTGACCACGACGCGAGGCGGGATCGGAGGCGTCAACATGCTGTTCCTCGATCCGAAGTCCGACCTAGCTTACGGAGCCGGGCCCGCTGCGGGAAAGGCGAGCCAATGAAACCAGGAAAGCGTACCGTCCCGGCAGTTGTGCTGCTGTTCGTCTCCCTTGCCCCCACATGGGCAGCATCAGAGTTTTACGTCTCACCAAGAGGCGACGATTCGAACCCGGGCACCGAGAAGGCGCCCTGGCGAACGATTCAGCACGCCGCCGATGTGGCTACCGCCGGCAGCACGGTGAATGTGCGCGGCGGAACGTATGAAGAGCGCGTCACCATCAACGTCTCCGGCAACGCGAGCGACGGTTACGTGACCTTCCGGAGTTATCCGGGCGAGACAGCCATTCTGGACGGCGAGCACCTGGTTCCCGAACGGCGCAGCGGCATGCTTGTCATTGCGAACAAGAGCTATATCCGGATCCAGGGCTTGGAAATCCGGAATTACCGCACCAACGAGCGCCGGCGTACGCCACTGGGAATCAGCGTGATCGGTGCCGGCAGCCACATCGAGCTGCTCAACAACAACGTCCACCACATCGAGCAGACCTTTTCGGGGCGCGATGCTCCGGGCCGGGGCGGCAACGGATTCGGCATCGCGGTTTACGGCACAGATG
>DASQHA010000007.1:0-42328 GCA_035632335.1 Terriglobales bacterium | reverse complement strand
GCCGGGGGCGGCTGTCCCCACGCGGCTTGTTACGGACCCCGCACGAGCGCGGGCGCTCGCGCCCACATGTAGGCTGGCCCTGTTCGTCGCCTTGCTGGCCCTCGCCGGGTGCCGCCAGGACATGCATGACCAGCCCCGCTTCAAGCCCCTGGCTGAGAGCGATTTCTACACCGACCTGCGTTCGGCGCGTCCGCCGGTCGAAGGCACCGTGGCCCGCGGACAGTTGCATGAGGACAGCTATCTTTACACCGGAAAGGTGGGCAACGATCCCGGAGATTACATGCCCTTCCCGGTCACAACCGAGCTTCTGGCCCGCGGACAGCAACGCTACGATATTTTCTGCGCTCCCTGCCATTCCCGCGTCGGCGATGGCAACGGGGTGATTCCGGCGCGTGGCTTCCCGCGCAAGCCGCCGTCTTATCACATCGAGCGCTTGCGCAAAGCGCCGCTGGGATATTTCTTCGACGTGATCACCAATGGCTTTGGTTCGATGCCCGATTACTCGTCGCAAATCGCGCCCCGCGATCGCTGGGCGATCTCGGCCTACATCCGCGCTCTGCAACTGAGCCAGTCGGCCACCAGCGCGGACGTTCCCGCGGGCCAGAAAGTCCCCTCCGAACCGCCGCAATTCGACGAACTGGGTTCGGGCGCGACCCTGCCTGTGATCGAGAGCAAACCCGCGCACCATTCCGCGGAAGAGGGGCCGAAATGACCGCGGCTCCCATGCGTAACGTCGACCTGATGACACCGCCGGTGGTGAAAACCATCCAGCAGCGCTCGTTGATCGTGGGCGTGGTGTTCGCTGTCATCGCCGCTCTGGGCGCATGGCTTCGGCCCGAGGAATTTTTCCGCGCTTATCTGCTGGCCTTCATGGCGTGGCTGGGCGTGACCCTGGGATCGATGGCGATTCTCATGCTCCGGCACTTGACCAAGGGTGCATGGGGCATGGTCATCCGAAGAATTCTGGGCGCGGCCATGCGTTGCGTGCCATTGATGGTCGCGCTGTTCATCCCGCTGCTGTTTGGAATTCGTCGGCTGTACATCTGGGCCCGGCCGCTGGATGCGGTTGCCGACAAGCACCTGCGCGAGCACCTGGAAGAGATCACCCGGACTTACCTTACCGTCAATGGATTCATCATTCGTGCTGCCATTTATTTCGCCATCTGGTGGGCGTTGTCGTTCTTCCTCACCAAATGGTCGGCGGAGCAAGACCATCCCCCGATGCGCGACAACAGCGCTCGCTTCAAGGCGCTGAGCGGGCCCGGTCTGATCCTCTACGGCTTCACCATCACCTTTGCTGCCATCGACTGGATCATGTCCATCGACCCCAGCTGGATTTCCACCATCTTCGGATTGTCGTTCCTGATCGGCCAGGTGCTGTCCGCCCTCTGCTTCGCGGTCGTGGTCGAGCGAATTCTGTTTCGCTACAAGCCCATGTCGGAGCTGTTGAAGCCCGACCAGGTGCACGACCACGGAAACTTCATGCTGGCTTTCATCATGGTATGGGCCTACTTCGCGTTCTCGCAGTGGCTCATTATCTGGGCCGGAAACCTGCCGGAAGAAATTACCTGGTACATGCGGCGCCTGCATGGCGGCTGGGGATACGTGGGCCTCTTTCTGGTCCTGTTCCATTTCGCGGTGCCGTTTGTGATGTTGATCTCGCGTCGATTCAAGCGCGATATCACCCGCCTGGTCTGGCTGGCCGCATGGCTTCTGCTGATGCGCTACGTCGACCTGTTCTGGATCATCGAGCCCAATTTTTCCACGACTTTCAACCTCACCTGGCTGGACGTGGTGGTCCCGATTGCGATGGGCGGCCTGTGGCTGGCCTACTTCTTCCGCAATCTGAGCACGATGCCGCTGGTCCCGGCGTACGACGTTTATGCGGTTGAAGTTCTTGAAGGGGCGCACGAATAGGGAAGCTGGGAATTTTGCTTTTATGAGTGAACACATCCACATCGACGGGCAAAACGAGGAAGTGGAGTTCGAGCAGGAAGATCTTGGCGCCAGGCCGATTCTCATGTTTCTGGCCGCGCTGGTCGTCGGCTGCCTGCTGGTGGCGCTCCTCCTGAGAGGGATGTACAGATATCTGGACGCGTATGAGAACCGGCACGAGCCGGTACAGAATCCGCTGGCGCAGCAGGGTCGCACGGACCCCAGGCTGGTTGGGCCCGAGAACGTTGCGAAATTTCCCCAGCCCCGGCTGGAGAGCAACGAGACGGTCGAGATTGACCAGTTCCGCCTGCAGGAAGAACAGGCTCTGAACAGTTATGGCTGGGTCGACGAGGGAGCTGGCGTGGTGCGAATTCCCATCGACCGTGCCATGGAACTGATCGCCCAGCGCGGACTGCCCACCCGGCCGCAGGCTGGCGTGGCTCCGCCATCGGCGGTGAACACGGTGAAACAAGCGGCGCACAAATCAGACACCAGCGGCCTGCCCGCGAAGAAGAAGTAATTGTGCGTGGGAAATTTGGTTTTTAGGTGGGGCAGCGCTTTAGCGCTGCATTAAGGCGGTGCTTGTTGCAGGCCTTAAGGCCTGCTCCGCCCCAGGGATTTCAGAGTCCGGTCTCTGAGGATTGAGGATTAGAAGTGTCAGAGCAAACTAACAACTCGAGGCGAATTCTGGCGATCGCATTCGCCACCCTGTTGTCCACGGCAGCCTTCGGCCAGGGCATGACTAAAGGCATCATGTCACCGCCGGCGAATATGCGGCCGCCGGGGTTGCAGAATGTCGGCATCGAGCAGCACCTCGACCAGCAGATTCCTCCCGACCTCAGCTTCCGTGACGAAACCGGCAAACCGGTCCGCCTGAGCGATTACTTCGGCAAGAAGCCGATGATCCTGAACCTGGTCTATTACAACTGCCCCATGCTGTGCGGTGAAGTCCTGAGCGGCCTCGAAAGCGCGTTGCGCGTTCTGAAATTCGACGTAGGCAAAGAATTTGACGTCCTGACGGTAAGTTTCGATCCGCGTGAAACGCCGGACATGGCCACGAAAAAGAAGGCCGAATTCCTGAAGCGCTACGGACGCGCCGGCGCCGCCGAGGGCTGGCACTTTCTGACCGGCCCGCGGGAATCGATTGATGCGCTGACCAAAGCTGCCGGCTTCCAGTACCAGTACGATCCCAAGACCGGCCAGTTCGCGCACGCCACCGCCATCATGGTGCTGACCCCGGATGGCAAGATCGCGCAGTACTACTACGGCGTCGAGTACGCGCCCAAGGATCTGCGCCTGGGCCTGATCCAGGCGTCGGAGAACAAGATCGGAACGCTGGCTGACCAGGTGCTTCTGTACTGCTATCACTACGATCCGACGACCGGCAAGTACGGAGCCATTATTTCGCGGGTGCTGCAGCTTTCAGGACTCGCAACCATACTGGCGTTGGGGATTTTGATGACGGTACTGATCCGTTTTGGATCGGGACACAACCAGCCTGCTGGAAGATGATTTAAGGGGCTGAGAGCTGAAGACTGACGACTGACCATGTTCGATACTTTTCCACTCTGGCCCGCGCGGGCCTCGACGACAGCCGGGAGCGTAGACGCGCTCTTCATCTTCCTGGTGGCTCTGTCCACGATCATGAGCGTGGCGATTTTCACCATGATCGTGGTGTTCGCCGTACGCTATCGCCGGCGCAAGGGCGTCGCGGCCGAGCAGATTGAAGGCTCGACCGCGCTCGAAGTCACCTGGTCGGTGATTCCGCTTTTCATTTTCGTGGCGATCTTCGTCTGGGGCGCGGTCATTTATTTTAAGGAGCGCACTCCGCCGCGCGGCGCCACCGAAGTTTACGTGGTGGCCAAGCAATGGATGTGGAAGCTGCAGCACGAAGAAGGCCAGCGCGAGATCAACGAACTGCACGTGCCCGTGGGCCGCGACGTGAAGGTGATCCTGACCTCGCAGGATGTGATCCACAGCTTCTATGTTCCAGCCTTCCGCATCAAGCAGGATGTGCTGCCCGGGCGCTACACCACGGCCTGGTTCCACCCCACCAAGGCCGGGATCTATCATCTGTTCTGCGCCGAGTATTGTGGTTCGCAGCACTCCGGCATGATCGGGCAAGTGGTCGTTCTCGAGCCGGCGCAATACCAGGCCTGGCTCAGCGGCGGCGCCGCCTCCGGGTCCATGGCGTCGAGCGGCCAGAATATTTTTCAGCAGTTGGGCTGCTCCACCTGCCACCGCTCCGACACTCAGGGGCGCGGCCCCAATCTGGTCGGGCTCTTCGGCAAGCCGGTGCAACTGGAAGACGGTCGCGTGGTCACGGCCGATGAAAACTACATTCGGGAATCCATTTTGACCCCGGGCGCGAAAATCGTCAGCGGGTTCAAGCCCATCATGCCGGTCTTTCAGGGGCTGGTGAGCGAAGAACAACTCAACGCGCTGGTGGCATACGTAAAATCATTGAACCCGAGTCCTTCGGGAGCGGCGGGCGGTCCGGCGGTGGTTTCGCCGGGCGCGAAGCCGCAGGAAACCAAGGTGCAATAGCAATGGCTACCGCAGCGATCACCGCGGAACGCGAGAACTATCTCAACCAGGAATACGGCATCAAGTCCTGGCTGCTTACGGTTGACCACAAGCGCATTGCGCTGCTCTATCTGCTGTCTATTACTTTCTTCTTTTTCATCGGAGGATTTTTCGCGCTGCTGATCCGGCTGGAGCTGCTGACTCCGGTGGGCGACCTGGTGCAGGCCGACACCTACAACAAGCTCTTCACCATGCACGGCCAGATCATGGTCTTTTTCTTCCTGATTCCTTCCATTCCGGCGGTGCTGGGCAATTTCCTGATCCCGCTCATGATCGGCGCCAAGGACCTGGCCTTCCCGCGTATCAATCTTCTGAGCTGGTATCTCTACATCATCGCCGGCGCGCTGATGCTGCACTGCATGCTCACCGGCGGTGTGGACACGGGCTGGACGTTCTATACGCCTTTCAGCACCGCCTTCAGCAACACCAAGGTGATTGAGGCCGGCCTGGCGATTTTCATTTCGGGGTTCTCGTCAATCCTCACGGGGCTGAATTTTGTGGTCACCATCCACCGCATGCGCGCCCCGGGCATGACCTGGGACCGTCTGCCGCTGTTCGTCTGGGCGCACTACGCCACCAGCATCATTCAGTTGCTGGGAACTCCGGTGATCGCGGTGACATTGGTGCTGGTGGTGCTGGAACGCGCTCTCCACCTCGGCATCTTCGATCCCACGCGGGGCGGCGACCCGCTGCTGTTCCAGCATCTGTTCTGGTTCTATTCCCATCCCGCGGTTTACATCATGATTCTGCCCTCGATGGGAGTGGTCACCGAAATTATTCCGTGCTTCTCGCGCAAACGCATTTTCGGCTACAAGTTCGTGGCCCTGTCGAGCATAAGCATCGCCGTTTTCGGCTTCCTGGTGTGGGCGCACCACATGTTCGTGGCCGGGATTTCGCTTTACGCGGCGCTGATTTTCTCCGCCCTCAGCTACCTGGTTGCCGTCCCCTCGGCGGTCAAGGTCTTCAACTGGACCGCTACCATGTACAAGGGCTCGATTACGTTCTCGACGCCCATGCTGTACGCCTTCGGTTTCATCGGACTGTTTCTGATGGGCGGCCTTACGGGTCTGTTCCTGGCCTGTCTCGGCATCGATGTTCACGTAACCGACACTTACTTCGTCGTGGCCCACTTCCACTACATCATGGTGGGAGGAGCGGTGATGGGCTACCTGGGCGGCATGCATTTCTGGTGGCCGAAAATTTCCGGCCGCATGTATCCCGAATCATTGGGCCGGTTGGCGGCGGTCATCGTGTTCCTCGGTTTCAACCTGACCTTCTTCCCCCAGTTCATCCTCGGGTACTTGGGGATGCCGCGGCGCTACTGGCAGTACCCACCGGAATTCCAGGTGCTGAACGTACTCTCCACCGCCGGGTCCACCATTCTCGCGGTCGGGTACGTGCTGCCGATGGTGTATTTCTTGTGGTCCATGCGCTACGGGAAAGCGGCTCCGGACAATCCCTGGAACGCTTCCGGCCTGGAGTGGATGACGACTTCGCCGCCGCCAACTTACAATTTTGATACTCCCCCGGTGGTTGATTGGGAAGCTTACGACTACGAGCACATTCCCGCTCCGCAGGAGGCCCGCAGTGGCGGATAGCCCGATCGCGGTCGAACAGCACAATCCGGCGCTCAAGCACCACTTCGCCACCATGGAGCAGCAACGCGAGGCTTCATCCCTGGGGATGTGGCTCTTTCTCGCGACCGAGATCATGTTTTTCGGCGGCATGTTCTGCGCCTATCTCATCTATCGCTACTGGTATTTCCCCGATTTCGCCGCCGCCAGCAGTTCGCTCGACATTACCCTGGGCACGGTCAACACCGCCGTCCTCATCTGCAGCAGCTTGACGGTCGTAATGGCGGTGCGCGCCGCCCAGCTCGATAGGCGCAAGCAACAGGTGATTTACCTGGCGCTTACTCTTGTCCTCGGCCTGGCCTTCCTGGGGATCAAAGCCATCGAGTGGACCAGCAAGTTCAAGGAACACCACGTCCCCGGCGCCACGTTCAATTTCGAGGCCAGCCTTCCCGGCCATCCGGAGCAGCCGGTCGACCAGCATCACGCGCAGCTTTTCTTCTCGCTGTACTTTGCCATGACCGGGATGCACGCCCTGCACATGATCATCGGCGTCGGGATTTTCAGCTATCTGCTCTACCATGCGTGGAAGGGCGCTTACACGTCCGAATATCACACGCCGCTCGAAAACTCCGGCTTGTACTGGCATTTTGTCGACATTGTCTGGATCTATCTGTTTCCGTTGTTGTATTTGATCGATCGAAAGAAATAGGCCCTCTGGAAAAACGGAGCAACTTGCCATGTCCGAACACATCGTCTCCGCGAAAACCAACATCGCCGTCTGGCTGACGCTTCTGGTCCTGACCGGCCTGACTGCCGGCGTGGCCTTTATCGACCTTGGCCCGTTTAATACGGTTGTGGCCCTGGTCATCGCTACCGTCAAGGCACTGCTGGTCGTCCTGATTTTTATGCACGTGAAATACACCAGCGAAAAGCTGGTCAAGGTTGTGGTGGTTTCCGCCATCTTCTTTCTGGTTCTGCTGCTGGGGCTAAGCCTGGCGGACTACACCACCCGTCTGCTGATGTGAACTTGCGGGCTACTCCGCCGTCTGAGAACAAAAACTTGAGCGCGAGGTGATGCGATGGCGTTCTGCAATTCTTGTGGCGCGACCCTGGACAGCGGAGCACGGTTCTGCAACAAGTGCGGCACCACCCAGCCCGGCGCGGCAGCCGCTGCTCCCGTCTTCACCCCCGCGGGGGGCACACCCCAGAAGAGCGGTGCTCTCAAGATCATCCTGATCGTCGTCGCCGTGATTGTGGTTATCGGCATTCTGGCGGTCGGCACCGTCTCTTTCGTCGCCTACCACATTGCCCGGCGCAGCCGGATTCACAATGAGAACGGCAATGTACGGGTCGAGACTCCCTTCGGAACCATGAATACTTCGACTGACCCCGACGATGCCGCCCGCAACCTGGGCGTTGATCTATATCCGGGAGCGCAGGTGATCAAAGGCACCACGTCGAACATGGCGATGGGTGCAATGCACACGGCGGCGGCGGATTTTGAGAGCAGCGATCCGGTCGCCACGGTGGGTGAGTTTTATAAGTCGAGGCTTCCCAACGCCAGCGTGGTCTCTACCACCGGCGACCATTACGCCATCATCTCCACGGACAAGAAAAACATGATTACCATCAACATTGAAGCGAAGGACGGCAAGACCAGAATTCACATCGCCCGGGTCTCCGGCAAGATGATCGGCGGCGGCGACTCGGACAGCAACTGACCTTTCCAAAGTGTGGGGCGAACACTCCTGTCCGCCGCTTTTGAATTTGCTCTTGAATTTAGTCTCGATGACAGGAATTCTGGAGCCACCAACGAAGCAGGAATGAGTTCCTGCCAGATCAAAGTCAAAGGCGGCGGACAGGAGTGTCCGCCCCACACGACGAACACGCATGTCCGAAACCTACGTAGCCATCGCCAGCGCCGCCCGCAGCTCCGCGGTGGACGCGGCCGCGCTGGAGCAGGCTTTGCGCCGCCATCTCCGCGGCGACGTCCGTTTCGATTCCAGCAGCCGCGCTCTCTACGCCACCGACGGCTCCAACTATCGCCAGGTCCCGATCGGGGTCGTCCTCCCGCGCGACGCCGATGACGTCATCGCCGCCGTCTCCCTGGCGCGCGAGTACGGCGCTCCCCTGCTTTGCCGCGGCAGTGGGACTTCCCTGGCCGGCCAGTGCTGCAATGTCGCCCTGGTGCTCGATTTCACCCGCTACATGGGCAACATCGTGGAAGTCGATCCCGCACGGCGCACCGCCCGGGTGCAGCCCGGCGTGGTTCTTGACCACCTGCGCAACGCCGCCGAAAAGCATCATCTGACCTTCGCCCCAGACCCGGCCAGCCACGACCGCTGCACCCTGGGCGGCATGATAGGCAACAATTCCTGCGGTGTGCATTCAGTAATGGCCGGCAAGACGGACGACAACATCGAAGCTCTTCACGTCCTCACCTATGACGGCCTTCGTCTGACAGTCGGCAAAACCAGCGACGCAGAACTGGAAAAAATCATTCACGAAGGCGGACGCCGCGGAGAAATCTACGCTGGCCTGAAGCAAATCAGCGACCAATACGGAGATCTGGTCCGCCAGCGCTATCCCAACATCCCGCGGCGGGTTTCGGGATACAACCTCAATTACCTGCTGCCGGAAAATGGTTTCGACGTTGCCCGCGCGCTGGTCGGGTCTGAAGGCACCTGCGTCTCTATCCTTGAGGCCACTTGCCGTCTGGTCGAAAGCCCTCCGGCGCGGGTCCTGCTGCTGATCGCCTATCCCGACATTTTTCAGTGCGGCGACCACGTTCCCGATGTCCTGGCCCACAAGCCCATCGGCCTCGAGGGCATCGATGACCTGCTGGTCGAGTACACGCGGCGCCGCGGCATCAATTCGGCAGGGCTGGCGCTGCTGCCGGAAGGCGGCGGCTGGCTGCTGGCGGAATTCGGCGCCGACACCATCGCCGCAGCCAAGGCCCAGGCCTCCGGATTAATGGAGGCCCTGAACCGCAGCCCCAACCCGCCTAACATGCGTCTGTTCACCAATCGTGAACAGGTCAAACGGGTGTGGGAAGTCCGCGAATCCAGCCTGGGCGTAATTTCCTACGTCCCCGGCGAAGACCTCACTTGGGAAGGCTGGGAAGACTCGGCTGTAGCCCCGGAAAAGCTGGGCAAATATCTGCGCGACTTGCGCCAGCTGTTGAACCGTTTCAACTACCGCAGCACGTTGTATGGACACTTCGGCCACGGTTGCGTCCACAACCGGGTCAACTTCGATCTGCGGTCGAAACCTGGCATTGCCAAGTTCCGCCAGTTCATGGAGGCCGCCACCGACCTGGTGGTCAGCCATGGCGGATCCATTTCCGGCGAACACGGCGACGGCCAGGCCCGGGCAGAACTGCTGCCGCGAATGTTCGGCCCGGAATTGATCACTGCCTTTCGTGAGTTCAAGGCGATCTGGGACCCTGCCTGGAAGATGAATCCGGGCAAGCTGGTCGAGCCCTACCGCATGGACGAGAATCTGCGGTTGGGCGCCGATTACAGGCCATGGGACCCGGAGACCCACTTCCAGTTCCCCCACGACCACGGCAGCATGACCCACGCCATGCTGCGTTGCGTCGGAGTAGGAAAATGCCGCCGCGAGGAAGGCGGCGTCATGTGTCCCAGCTGGCGGGTTACTCACGAGGAGGAGCACTCCACCCGCGGCCGCGCCCACCTGCTCTGGGAGATGGCCAAGGGCGACGTGATCCGCGACGGCTGGCGCGACGAAGATGTCAAGCAGTCTCTCGACCTCTGCCTCTCCTGCAAAGGCTGCAAGAGCGACTGCCCGGTGAGTGTTGACCTGGCCACCTACAAAGCCGAATTTCTCTCTCACTATCACGAAGGACGCCTGCGCCCGCGCAGTCACTACGCTTTCGCCAATATCGACCTCTGGGCACGCCTCGCTTCGAAGGTGCCGGGACTGGTGAACCTTGCCACCCAGCTGCCCTTCTTACAAGATATCGCCAAGCTGGCGGCTGGGATGCCGCACCAGCGCAGTATTCCGGCTTTCGCTCCCGAGACCTTTCGGGCGTGGTTTGAACGCCGGCAGCCGCAAAATCCCCAGGGCTCTCCCGTCATGCTCTGGCCGGACACTTTCAACAACTACTTCCTGCCGGACACCGCCAGAGCAGCGGTCGAAGTTCTGGAAGCTGCCGGATTTCGTGTGTCCATACCCGCTTCCATTCTTTGCTGCGGACGCCCGCTCTACGATTTCGGCATGCTCGACCGCGCCCAGCGTCTGCTGCTCAAGATTCTGGATACTCTCGCCCCCGAAATCGAAGCCGGAATTCCCATCGTCATTCTGGAACCCAGCTGTGCTGCCGTCTTTCGTGACGAACTGATTAATCTGTTTCCCAACGATGCCCGGGCAAAGAAGCTGTTCCGGCAGACGTTCCTGCTGAGCGAATTTCTGGAAAAGAAAGCCGCCCACTTTCAGCTGCCGAGCCTCCCGGTCAAGGCCCTGATCCACGGCCATTGCCATCACAAGTCGCTGATGAAAATGACGGATGAGGAGTCGATTCTCCGCAAAATGGGCGTTGACTGGAGCGCTCCCGCGCCGGGCTGTTGTGGCATGGCCGGCTCGTTCGGATTCGACGAGGAGAAATATGACGTTTCGATGGCAATCGGCGAACTGGAACTCCTGCCGGCGGTCCGCCAGGCCCCGGCCGACAGCCTCATCATCGCCGACGGCTTCAGTTGCCGCGAACAGATCGCCCAATCGACCGACCGCCGTTCCCTGCACCTGGCGGAGGTGATCGCAGTGGCCCTTAAAGGGCCGCTCACCGCAGAGGGCAGTTATCCCGAAACGTCCCAGGTCGCCCGCAGGCAGGCGGAACTGGATCGTTCGATGAAGCGTTCCGGCCTGGCCGTTGCCGGCATCGCAGCCGCCGCAGCCCTCCTCTGGTGGCTGAAATCCCGCCGCTGATGTAAGCGCGAGCGCCCTCGCTCGTGCTCATTCTTCGATGTATTCTCAGTCGTCCACAGACTGCCGCTCACGCCAGTTTCCCCTTCGTATTCCTTCTCTCCACTCGTCCACAGATCTGCCGCTGCCGCACGAGCAAGGGCCTCGCGCCTACATTAAAGCGTTTATATTCAATGACTTGACTGTTTATCTCCAGGCCTCTCCCCAACTCGCTGTTATTCTGGGAGAATAGTAGCTATCCACCAGCTGGAACATTCCTACCTTCTTTCCCAGCCGGCGAGTAGGCTTTTATGGCTCTAGATTCCGAAGTCCTTCTTAATCCCGTCGTCAGCGACCGCCTGGCGGAGGTCGTGGTCGAGCCGGCCCTGCGTGGGTCCGTCCTGGTCCTCATTCAGTTCGATGTGTGCGAGGAAATCCGGCTGGATGAGCTCCGGCACATTTTTGGCGCGCGCACTCTGGAGCAGCCCAATTTCAAACATCCTGCCCCGGGATACGTTCGCTACCAGCGCCCTCCGGTGGTCGAGCCCATTGGGCCACTTGTCCTGGACAGCGGCGAGCGGCTCGAGGGTCAGATCAAGTATTACGACTATGGCGTGCTCAGCGTGGTTTTCGAACTGCCTTTTTCCGGCGACTGGGACACTCTGGTCCGCATGGGCAGCCGCTGGGTCTGGGACGTCGACTTTGAGAAGCACGCTTCCCGCATTGTGCGCCAGAAACTGGAGCGGGCCGCCCCGGCGCTGGTCAAACCCTATTCAGACTGGCTGAGTGAAGACTATTTTATTTTCCATGTCAGGGAGATTGCAGGTTCTCCCTCGGCCTCCGAGTTGTGTGCCTCCCAGGGGGGACGCATCGCACAAATCGTGCGCGGAGAGACCGCCCAGCTTTCGGAAGGCGAGCGCAACGAGATTCTGCAATCCCGCATTTCGTATTACCCCAACGACCTGGCCGTAATCGGCTGGAACGCCGCGTTCCTCTATGACACCGAAGCCGGTGCCGAAACTGCCATCCAGCTTCTGGAGTACGCCAACTCGCAGCTGCTGGAATTCCGCCACTATGACGAACTCCTCACCCGCGAGCTGGGAGTGGTGTACGCTGCCCTCGACAAAGGCACGGGAATGCTGGCCCGCTGGCGCCTGGCCAGGGCCGCGACCAAGCTGCACACCGTTCTGCTCGACGTCAACGAGTTGACCGAGCGCGCCGACAACGCCATCAAGTTTCTCAGCGACATGTTTTCCGCCCGCCTCTATAAGCTGGCCGCCGCCAAGGTTGGTGTGCCCGACTACAAAGACCTGGTCAACCAGAAACTGCATACCGCCGAGGACCTCTACCGCTTCATGGTGGACCAGTTCAACCAGAGCCGGGCCTTCGTGCTCGAACTCATGGTGGTGGTCATCCTGGTTATCGAGTTGGTCTTCCTGTTCGGCGGCAAAGTCTAATGTAGGCGCGAGCGCCCTCGCTCGTGCTGGGGCCATTCATCATTTAGCATCATCAGGAATTGCTGACGCACGGGCTGGACGCCCGCGCCCACATAGAACGCAAAGGGACACCCATGCGAGGACTCAAAGGCAAGCGCGTCCTGATCACCGGAGGCGCCAGCGGAATCGGGGCTGCAACCGCGGCCCGATTTCTGGAAGAAGGTTCAACCGTCGTCGTGCTCGACCGCGACGCCAAAGGCCGCGCGCAAATTCAGTCGCAACTGCCGAAATTGGCCGGCACCGTGGATGCCGACGTCTCCAACCTGAAACAAGTGGAAGCCGCCTTTGCCGAGGCCGTGCGCCTGCTGGGCGGCGTGGATGTGCTGATCAACAACGCCGGCATCAGCATCCGCCACAACTTTCTCGACATCACTCCCGAAGAATGGGACAAAACCATCGCGGTCAACCTCACCGGCGTCTTTTACATGGCGCAAGCCGCAGCCCGGCACATGTGGAAGCGCGGCAGCGGCGTCATTCTCCAGACCGCGTCCACCAACGGCCTGATGGGCTACCCTTTCTATGCCGACTACAATGCGACCAAAGCGGGCGTCATCGAGCTGACTAAATCCATGGCCCTCGAACTCGCGCCCAAAGTCCGGGTGTGCGCCGTCGCGCCGGGATACGTGCTCACGCCCATGCAGCGCGCCGAATACACCGACGAAATGCTGGACGCGGTAAATCGCAAGATTCCGCTGGGACGCCACGCTCAACCAGAAGAGATCGCAGCCCTGTTTGCATTTCTCGCGTCCGACGACGCGGCCTACATGACCGGCCAGGTGTACACCATTGACGGCGCCGAAACCGCCGGAGGCCTGGCCAGCCGCTGAAGCCTGGTTGTGGTGGGGTCTGTGTGGTTGTGTGGTCGCGGGCGACTCGCCCGCGGCTTTTGACTTTAACAGAAAGGCTTCGCGGGCGAGTCGCCCGCGACCACATGACCACAAGCCCGATGGAATTTACTGCCGGGAAACTCATGCCGAAAAATCAGCTCAACGGAAAAATCGCGCTGGTCACTGGCGCCGCCTCCGGCATCGGCCGGACCACTGCCCTCCTCTTTGCTCGCGAAGGCTCATCGATTGTTCTCGCCGACATCAATGAATCCGCCGGCCGCACCGTCGCCGCCGAAATCGAATCCCAAGGCGGCCGCGCCATCTTCGAGCCCGCTGACGTTACTCGCGCCACCGACTGCGAGCGTGTCGTCGAACGCGCTGTCGGGGAATTTGGCGGCATTCACATCCTGTTCAACAACGCCGGAATTATCCGCCGCGCCTCGGTCGTCGAACTCGGCGAAACCGATTGGGACCGGGTGATGGCGGTGAACGTAAAATCCATCTTCCTGATGTCCCGCCAGGTCATCCCCATCATGGCGGCGGCCGGCGGCGGCTCGATCATCAACACTGCGTCCGGCTGGGGCCTCGCCGGCGGCCCCAGGGCCGCGGTGTACTGCGCCTCCAAGGGCGCGGTGGTGCTGCTGACCAAGGCCATGGCCATCGATCACGGTCCGCAGAATATTCGGGTAAACTGCATCTGCCCCGGCGACACCGACACCGCCATGCTGCGCAACGAAGCCCGGCAGTTGGGAGAGTCCAACGAGAAGTTTCTGGCGGAATCGGCGAAACGGCCCCTGGGACGCGTTGGCAAGCCGGAGGAGATCGCACAAGCCGCGCTCTACCTGGCCGGCGATGCGTCATCGTTCGTAACCGGAACGGCGTTAGTTGTGGATGGCGGCGGCCTGGCTGGATCGGCATAGGCCACGTAGGGGCAGACGTCCTCGTCTGCCCGGCGGAGCAAAGCCCCACAGAGGGTTTGGCACGCTCGACGAATTCCAGCGAGCTTCGCCCGCCCGGGTCCTGAGGGAAGTCGAAGGAAGATGTCCGGGCCTGTGTGGCTGGAAACAATTTCGCATGCGTCTCGAAAACAAAGTCGCTCTCATCACCGGAGGCACCTCCGGCATCGGCGAGGCTACCGCCATTCGCTTCGCCCGGGAAGGTGCAAAAATCGCCATCACCGGCCGCAACGAAAAGCGCGGCCACGCCGTGACGGCGGAGATCCTTGAAGCGGGAGGCCGGGCCATCTTCCTGCGCACCGATGTTCGCAAGGCCGATGAATGCCGGCGCGCCGTGGATGAAACCGTATCCGCCTTTGGACGCCTCGACATTCTCTTCAACAACGCCGGCGTTTTCTATCCGCATACGACGCTCGAGTGCAGCGAAGAAGAGTGGGACCTGCAGATTGACGTCAACCTGAAAGGCATTTTCCTGATGTCAAAATTCGCCCTGCCCGGCATGATCGCCCAGGGGAGCGGCGTGATCATCAACAACAGTTCGGGATGGGGAATCGTGGGCGGCGATGCAGCTGTCGCCTACTGCGCCTCGAAAGGCGGCGTGGTGCTGCTCACCAAGGCCATGGCCATCGATCACGGCCGTCAGGGAATCCGGGTAAACTGCATCTGCCCCGGCGACGTGGATACGCCCATGCTCCCCGAAGACGCGCGCCTGCGCGGCCAGAAGTGGGAAGATTACCTCGCGGGCTGCAGCAATCGTCCCCTGGGACGGATTGGAACGTCCGACGAGATCGCCCAAGCCGCGCTGTTCCTGGCCTCGGACGATTCCTCGTTCATGACCGGAGCAACATTAGTCGTGGATGGCGGAGGCACGGCCGACTAGAAAGAAACCGGCCACGGATTTACACGGATCTTCGCGGATCAGATTTCGTTCTTGTTTTTTCCTGATCCGTGAAGATCCGTGTAAATACGTGGCCGCTCTTAAGATGCCTGCAACTCGCAAAAACTCGCGGCAATGGTTCGAGCGCTCGCAGCAATCCCTGGTCGAGGGCGTCAACTCGCCTTCGCGGGGCGCCGCCGTGTTCTCGCCCGGGCCAATCTTCCTCGAACGCGGCCAGGGATCGCATGTGTGGGACGCTGACGGCAACGAATATGTCGACTTCCTGATGTCCTTCGGCGCCTTGATCCAGGGGCATGCTCATCCCAGACTGGTCGAGGTGGTTTCGCAGACCATGGCGCAAGGGTCGCACTTCGCGGCTGCGACTTCCGCCGAGGTCGATGCAGCGGAGCGCCTGCGCGGCATGGTTCCCTCCGCCGAGGTGGTGCGATTCACCAATACCGGCAGCGAGGCCACCATGCTGGCCTTGCGCCTGGCCCGCGCCCACACCGGGCGTACCAAGTTCCTGAAATTCGAAGGCCACTATCACGGCTGGTACGATCCCTATCTTCTCAATGCGCATAGTCACGCGCCGGAGAGATTGGGCCCGCCGGAGAACCCCGCCCGCATGCCCGACTCGGAAGGCATTCCGGCCGCGACTTTCGACGACGTGGTGCTGGCGCCCTGGAACGACATCGCTGCCCTCGAGCGCGTAATGAAACAGCACGGCACGGACCTCGCGGCCGTGATCACCGAACCCATCATGGCCAACATGGGCTGCATTCTGCCGCGGGATGGATATCTCCAGCGTCTTCGCTCCCTCACGCAGCAATATGGCGCTCTGCTGATTTTGGACGAAGTGGTCACCGGCTTCCGCTACGCCCCGGGAGGATGTCAGGAGTACTACGGCATCACTCCCGACATCAGCACCTTCGGCAAAGCGCTGGGCGGAGGCTTTCCGGTAGGCGCGGTGGCCGGGCCGCGGTCCATCCTCGATCGCATGCGCTGGAGCGAGCACATGGTGCTGCACTACGGCACCTTCAACGGGCATCGTCTGACCATGAGAGTAGTGGCCGCCAATCTCGATCTGTTATCAGCGGACGGCGCGTATCAGAAGCTGCACGCTGTGGGCAACGCAGCCATCGCAGGCTTGCGCGAAGTTTTCCGCCGCCACCGGATGAAAGCCATCGTGCAGGGCTTCGGCCCCATGTTCCAGATTTACTTCACCGGGCGCGAGGCCATCCACGACTACCGCGACTATTGCTCTTACGTGGATACCGGTCTCTATTCCCGCTTCATTCATCGCCTGCTCGACCAGGGCATTTACATGACTCCTTCTAACGGTCTGCACTGGATCATATCCACCGCGCACACGGAAAAAGATGTGGCGGTGCTGATCGAAGCCGCGGACCGGGCTTGCGCCGGCCTCGAATGAGGCCTCACATGAGATCTCGGATGAAAGATCCCGCATGACGACCGCGCGCAGGAATGCCGTCGTCTTTCTGGGCGGCGGGCGCATCACCGGCGCGCTGCTGGCTGGGTTGCGTCTGGCGGGCTATCGCAAGCCCATTGTGGTCCACGATCGCCACCCTCGCAAACTGCGCCAGCTCAGGGCTCGATACGATGTGAAAGTCGAACCGGACCTGCAGCGGGCGATAGCACAGGCGCATCTTCTGATCATCGCCGTGCGGCCGGATTCCGTTCGCGCACTCCTGCAAGAGATCAAGGAAGCCCGGCCGACCCTGGCCGTCAGCCTGGCTGCCGGCATACCGCTCAAGAACCTGCGGGCATGGATGGGTCGTCCAGTTCACTGGGGGCGCGCCATGCCGAGCCCGGTCGCGCGCGCCGGCCGCGGGCTTACCGCGATAACCTTTGACCGGGCTTTCCCCGCCGCGGCCCGTCGCGAAATACGGAGGTTCTTCGCGCTCGTGGGACCCGTCTACGAAATTCCCGAGAGCAAGTTCGACGCTTTCACAGTGACTTATTCTTCCAGTCACGGCTACCATGCCCTGGACGCGCTGGCGGGAGCGGCGGTGAAGCTCGGCCTCGATCGTCGGACGGCCCTCACCGCCGCGGCTCATGCGCTGGCTGACGGAATCCTGGCCTGGCGTGAATCCGGTATTTCGCTGCAGGCGTTGCTTCACGAAGCGGCCACGCCGGGTGGCATCGCCGCCGCCACTCAGGCTGGCATGGACAAATCCGGATACAGGCGGGTAGTCGAACAAGGCTTAAGAGCGGGAATCGGCCGGGCAAAGAGAAATGCTCGCAGACCGGCGGGCAGATAGAGCACTGCCCTCAACCACGCGGTCGCGGTGCAAGTGCGAGGAAAGTTAGGTGGTTGCTCAATTCGAAACCATCCCCTTCAGAAGGCCGTCACCTGAGGGACTTCAGTCCCGAAGGATCTTGCGCGAGTAGGCACCAAAGCAGGGGCGAAGCGGTGTATCTGCTTCACGCCAGATCCTTCACGGCCTGAAGGCCGTTCAGGATGACGCCGCTGTAAAAGGTGGAATTTCAAACTGCGCCACTACCGAAAGTTGGCAAACATATGTTGAGCTTTCTGCAAGACGTTCTCATCCTCATTCTCGCGTCGGGCGGCTCGCTGCTCCTTTTGGCGGGGTTGAACCGGGTCTGGCCCCGGGAAAAACGCAGTGCGCACAATGCCCTGATTGGATGGCAACTCGGCATTCTGGGAACGACCTACGCGGTGATTCTCGGCTTCATGCTCTATACCGTGTGGACCGCCTTCGGAGCCGCCGACCTCAATGTAGATCTTGAGGCAGACGCCCTGAGGAATGTGTACCGTCTGGCTGAGGGCTTGCCCCAGCAGCAGCACCTGCAACTCGAAAGCGAGGCTCGCGACTACGCTAAGGCAGTCATCGAACAAGACTGGCCGGCCATGGCCCGGGACCAGATACCTGAAGGCAGCCATGAAATCAACCAGGCGATGTGGCGGACGCTGATGTCGGTCAAGACCGCTTCGCCGGCCGAGTTCATCGCCGAGGATCATGCTCTTACCGAGTTGAGTGCGCTCACCGAGCATCGCCGTACCCGGTTGATCCAGAGCCGGCTCCGGCTCCCCGTGATTTTCTGGTGTGTGCTCCTCACCGGAGGAGCTGTAACCATCTTTTCGACTTCCCTGTTCGGCTCGGACAATGCGGCGCTTCATGCCATTCAGGTATTTTCCTTTACCCTGCTCATCACGCTTGCCCTGCTTGCCATCGGCGACGTGAATCTTCCCTTCCAGGGCTGGGTGCACGTCAGTGATTTCGCGTTTGTGCGGGCGCAGCAGAACATGCAGGATCATTAGCCGCGTTCCGAAGAAGTGTCCCGTGCCGGGAGTGTCTACTAACTCCAGGGTACAAATCATCTTTGTCGCGCTTCCGCTTCCGCGAGCCATCCCCGCCGCAATTTTTCGCTCGGAATGCTGGACAGGTAGGGTTTGATATCGAGAATCGGTGTCCCATCCAGCATATCCACGCACCGAACATGCAGCTCGGCGCCCTCCCGGCGGCGCAGTTCGACCGTGGTTAGGCCAATCGGGTTCGGACGTTGCGGAGAGCGGGTTGCAAACACACCATGCGGCCGATTGTCGGAGGGTGGCCAGGCCAGCAATTCGAACCCGTTTGCACGATCGAACTCCCAGAGGACGATGAGATGGGAGAAGCCCTCGATGTCGCTGAGTCCCGGCTCAAACTCCGGCAGGATCTTGAGAACTCCATCCGCCTGGTGCTGAGCGCCCAGCCCCCGGGGGACCTCGCTCACGTTCTTGTAGGGACTGCTCACAAATCCAATCGGCCGCGAGGTAAACATGCGAAACCATGCCTCCACTCCCCATACTAATCGAGGACAGGCCCAGGCTCCGTGTAAGGACAAACCCGGGTGGTGGTTTGAAATCCCTTTAAGAGATTGTTTTTGCGCAAACTGCCCTAACCCGCGAACAGTTGCTCCTGAACGGGTCTTTCAAGGCAACAGGCTAAGCCGAGCGCGGCGACACCAATCTCTCCGCCAGCCGGTAAATCCTCACCGCGCGATACAAGGGGAATAGCGGCCCGGGCAACCGAACCATCGCCCATTCTCCGGCGCCCGGCGTGAACAATAGTCGCCACCAGAATGCAGCGCGGTCCCGCCGGCGCTCTCGCAATTCCATCATCAGGCGAAAGTACGCCATGGACTCCGGGTCGAACTCTTCTTCCGCCACGATCAGGCGCAGCACGCGCTCGACCAGAATTTCAGCCTCGGCGTCTTTCTCTATTTCCCTGCGGAGCTGCGCCGGCAGCGCCGCACCCAGCAGCTGATGGGCCAGCAGGAAACTCACGGTCACGATGCGCATGATTCCGAGCCTTTCGGCCTCTGCCTGTAGCTCCGCCCAGTCGAGCCCTTGCGACCGGGCCAATTGCACGATGTCGCACAGCCAGGAAACCTGCTTCCATGCATGCTTGGCGGCATGCGCGCACAGCACGAGCATGAGGTCGTGCTCGCAAAGAGTGCGTAACTTCCGGCCCTCAATCGTAACCACCGCCGCTCTCTCGAAGAATTCGTTGACGTCGAATCCGATGGAATAAAACCGCGGCAGAATCTGCCATTTGATTTCGAGCAGGTTGCGCCCCCGGGCGCCGTCGAAGGTGTACTCGTAGCCGGACTTGAGGTAGTCGCGCTCCGCTGCCTGCGCCAGCCGCAGGCCCGGTTCGTAACCCAATTCGGCCAGCGCCTGCTTGATAGCGGGCAAGTCGTCCGACCGAACCAGCAGGTCGAGATCAGAGAACTGGCGCAGCGCGACGTTGCCATACAGCCCATCCGCCAGCAGCGGTCCTTTGTAGGGCAAGACCTCCAGACCGCGGGCCTGCAAATGGCGATGGATGTTGAACAACTCGAGCGTCAGCCACAGGGTGCGGTGGGCATTGGCTTTGTCGAGCTGGCGAAGGGCTTCCAGTCCATGCGATTGGCCGGCGTCCATGTCGGCGGACAAGCGACGGAAAACCAGCGGCACCAGGCCATGCCGATCGGCCAGCTGAACCAGTCGCTCCCAGTTGACGCCGTGCCGGAGGATTTGTCGGATCTTCGCCGAAAGGCGCCCGTCGGAATCCTCGCCGCAACAGGCCAGAATTAAGTCCAGCTCGGCACTGAAGGTGATGGCGCAGGGAGCGATCGCGGAAGGCGCGCGGGATGGGGCAGGCTGTGGCAATGGCATTGGTCGTCGGGCAACCGCTCTCGATCCTCGGACCGGAGATCTCCCTGGCGAAACTATAATGCAAACCGCTCCCGCGCCGGTTTACTCGGCCTGTTCTCCTTTCCTTCTTTTGCGGCAAGACCGAGAGTGCCCGATGGTCACATTCAAGCGATGGGTCCAACGGGTATCCAGCGACGCAATAGCGTTCCGCATTCATGCCTTCCGCTGGCAGAGGGCCGTGGGTTATCGTTAATCCTGCAGCGAGCACAATTGAACACCGCCGGAAAGCCGCGCTGGTGTGACCTTTTGGCCGGTACGTTACCGTACAGATTTGTGGAGCAATGGATTCTCAGATTCGCGAAGAGAGCAGATGCAGGCTGGCGGCCGAGGCCTTGCGATCGTGGGGCACATTGAAAGTGCGCGCGCGTGGTGTCAGCATGCTTCCGACTCTGTGGCCCGGCGATGTTCTCACCATCCAGTCCGTTCGCCCGGAGCAGGTCGAGCCCGGTGAGATTGTGCTTTACATGCGCCAGGACCGTTTTTTTATTCACCGGATTGTGAGCCGCGACCTCACTCGCGATACGGCGTTTCTGGTTACGCGGGGGGATTGCATCTTCGAGGATGATCCTCCGGTGGGAAGAAGCGAGCTGCTGGGAAAAGTTATCGAAGTCCGGCGCTCGGGTTCGGGTTTCAGGCCGGCGCGAAAACTTTCAGGGTTTCGCCGGCTGCTGGCCTGGGGGTTGTGCCGCTGGAGCATCTTGCGGCGGGTAGGATTGCGGCTCTGGCACTATCGCCACCCAAACGATGGCGACGCCGGAGTTACATTCGTTAACGCAGCATAGAGACCGAACAGAGGTATGGGCGATTTCAAACCTGTACCACGGAGCTGCCCGCAAGTGAGTCCGAGCTACCAGATCACGGTCGAGATCGGCGGCATGCCGATCCTCCTGCACACGCAGGACGATTCCTTCCGGCAATTGCTGGCGCGCCGCTACGCTGGCTTTGTCGATTCCGCCGCGCCTCCCCGGTTCGAATTCGATATCGAGTTGACCACGCCCTCCCGCAAGGCCCCCGATGAAGAGGTTCGAGTTGAAGTGCAGGACGGCACCTGGCGGCTGCGGCGGGGCGATTTTCGCGCCCACTGGGACCCCGGCGCTGGACGCGGCCGCATTCGCCAGTCCGCCAATCCGTATTCCATCGACTCGGTCCTGCGCATCGTGCACACTCTGATCCTGGCGGAGGAAGGCGGCTTTCTGCTGCATTCCGCCGGGGCCATCCGCAACGGACGCGCCTTCCTGTTCTCGGGGGTGTCGGGCGCCGGCAAAACTACCATCTCGCGGCTCGCGCCTCCCGACGTGACCTTGCTGACCGACGAAGTGTCATACATCCGGCGCGCCGGCGACGGCTATCGCGCCTGTGGAACGCCTTTCGCCGGAGAACTCGCTCGGGTGGGAGAAAATTGCTCGGCTCCCCTCGCGTCCCTGTTCTTCCTCCGGCAAGGTCCGGAAAACAGGATTGACGCCATGGCTAAACCCGAGGCCATCCGCCGGCTCATGCGGAACATCCTATTTTTCGCCGAGGACATCGAACTGGTACAGAACGTCTTTCAGTCGGCCTGCGAATTTGTCGAGCGCGTGGCCGTGCGCCGCCTGACCTTTACTCCCGATTCGCGAGTTTGGAATTTGATCGGGTGAAGCTTTAGATCCGATCAGTGATGAGCGACAAGCATATGGAAAAGTACATCGCGAAGAGTTCCGCCATCGCCTCTCGCCTGCTGGGGGGCGAGATGATGATCATGTCTGCCGCTGATTCCACTTTCTTTACCCTGAATCCGGTGGCCACCGTGATCTGGCAGGCAGCCGATGGCCGTACTCCGCTGTCCGAAATCGTGGCTGCCCGCGTCTGCGCCGAGTTCGATGTGGACCCCGAGACCGCGCAACGCGACGTGGAACTCTTTGTCGATCAACTCTCCCGCCACGGCATTCTCCAGGTCTCCGACTCTCCTTTCCCCGACTCCGTCAGCCCCACGGAGGCGGCGTGAGCTTGATGCAGGAGATGGGCCAGCGGGCTCTCGACCTCGGCGTTCCCATGTCCGTCCATTTTGACATCACCTACCGCTGCAATGAGCGCTGCGTGCACTGCTACCTGGACCACGATGACCACGGCGAAATGACCACCGCCGAAATCAAGCGCGTGCTCGACGAGCTGGCGGATGCCGGCACCTTCTTTCTGACCTTCAGCGGCGGCGAAGTACTGATGAGGCGCGATTTCTTCGAGCTTCTCGAGTACGCGCGCCGATTGATGTTCAACGTGAGAATCAAGACCAACGCGGTCATGATTGGCCCCGACGAAGCCCGCCGCATGCTGGAACTGGGCGTCGACCAAGTGCAGGTCAGCATCTACTCGCAACGCCCCGAAGTCCACGACGCCATCACCAAGCTTCCCGGTTCGCTACGCCGCAGTATTGAGGCCATCCGATTTCTTACCCGGCAGGGGCTTCGAGTGACCATCGCCAACGTTCTGATGACCGCCAACATGCGCGACCATGGCGGCGTGCAGGCCCTGGCCGATGAGTTGGGCGTGCAGTACACTCTCGACCCCACCATCACGCCGAAAATGGATGGCGACACGTCGATCCTCGATCTGCGCATTCCCGGCGCGGAATTGAAAAGCGTATTTCGCAATGAAAGTCTGGTGGGAAACGTCGAAGCGTTTTGCGCCCCGCCTCCCCTTCCGGACGAGGACGTGATGGACGGCTACCCCTGCAGCGCGGGGCACACCCTGGCATACATCTCTCCCTACGGAGACGTCTTCCCCTGCGTGCAGTTTCCCCTCCCCAGCGGCAACGTGCGGCGGCAAAAGTTTCTCGACATCTGGAACCACTCGCCGGAACTCAACGAGGTCCGTTCCATTCGCGCCGGGGATTTGCCGGTCTGCTCGACCTGCAGCCATGTCGGCACTTGCACCCGCTGCCCCGGTCTGGCTTACATGGAGGGAAACATGCGCGGACCGTCGACCGCCGACTGCGAGAAGTCGTTCGAACGCACCGGAATCCGGTCCGCCAACATGCTTCGCCGGGAGCTCCCTCTCCCTTCTGCTCCGCTGATTCAGATTCGGCCCCTGAGCGCATGACCATGACGGCAAGCTTTCAGCCGTCAGCTTTCAGCCGTCAGCTTTCAGCTGTCAGCCCTCAGCTTTCAGCCGTCAGCTATCAGCGAATCCAAGGCCTTGCGGTCTCACATTCTTGGCATGCGACGGTAATGCCCCCAGCTTATCCCCAAGTCTTGCAATTGCAGTGCCTGGGGCCAAGCTGCGGAGCAGAGCAAGATTACAGCCCCCGGGCGCAAGCACGGGGTTAAGGGGCAAAAACGACCAAGCCCCGAAGGGCGAAAGAATGGCCTCCCCCGAACCCGTATGTCCAAACGCCGGAGTTACTTTAGTTTTCGCAGAGGCCTATCACCCCGCGACCGAATCTGCTGGATGAACGTAAACTCATTAGGAAGCTCTCACTATGGACACCGAAAAATCACCGGAATCCGGTAGGCGCAGCACCCGGATCCGCGCCCAGATTCTGCTTCGCATTACCAGCCTGGATCCGGCGGCCCCGTTTTCCGAAACCGGACACACCCTGGTGCTCAACACGCAGGGTTGCGGGGTGCGGCTTTCCTGCCCGCTGCAACCCGGAGTGGCGGTCTCACTGGACGACCTCCCGATCGGCAAAAGCGTGACCGCTCGCGTCGCCAACTGTGTGCCCTTGGGCACCGGAGGCCAGTGGTGGATGGTGGGTATCGCGCTCGACGAACCCGGCAACGTGTGGGGCATTCATCCCGCGCCCGCGGACTGGGGATCGGACGCCGCCCCTGCCTCGGCCGCTGTGGCCGCTCCCTCTGCCAGCCCGGCCAAGAGTGGCGAATGGCCCTTCCACCAATTCTCCAGCCGCGGAGAATTCCACCCCGGCAAACGGTAATACCCAAAATTGTTAGAGTGGTCGCGGGCGACTCGCCCGCGAAAGATGGTCCTCTCGCCCGCTTTTGACTTGCCCGGTTTCCACCACGTAAGATTCGCTTCCAGTGATCGGACAGACCATTTCGCACTACCGGATCGTCGAGAAGCTGGGCGGCGGCGGTATGGGCGTGGTCTACAAAGCGGAAGACACGCGTCTGCACCGCTTCGTGGCTCTCAAGTTTCTCCCTCAGGAAGTCGCCCGCGATCCGCAGGCCCTGGCGCGCTTCCAGCGCGAGGCCCAGGCCGCATCCGCCCTGAATCATCCCAACATCTGCACCATCTACGACATTGGCGAGCAGGACGGGCAGGCCTTCATCGCCATGGAGTTTCTGGACGGGGTCACGCTGAAGCACCGCATCTCCGGCCAGCCCATGGACACCGAGACCCTGCTTTCGCTCGCCATCGAAGTCGCCGACGCCCTTGATGCCGCGCACACCGAAAAAATAGTGCATCGCGACATCAAGCCGGCGAACATCCTCATCACCAAGCGCGGCCAGGCCAAAATTCTCGACTTCGGACTGGCCAAGCTGACCGGCGCGCATTCCCCCGCCGCCGAAGGCGCAACCGTCGAGGAGAACCTGACCAGCCCCGGAACCGCGGTAGGCACGGTGGCCTATATGTCGCCCGAGCAGGCCCGGGGCGAAGACCTCGACGCCCGCACCGACCTGTTCTCTTTCGGCGCCGTCCTCTATGAGATGGCCACGGGGCGCATGGCGTTCAGCGGCAACACTTCGGCAGTGATCTTCGATTCTCTGCTGCACAAGGCGCCCTCTTCGGCAGCGCGAGCCAATCCCGAGCTGCCAACCGAGCTCGATCGCATCATCAACAAGGCTCTCGAGAAGGATCGCGCCCTGCGCTACCAGGGCGCCGCCGAAATGCTGGCCGATCTCAAACGCTTGCGGCGGGATTCGAGCTCCGCGCGGGTCGAGATCGCGGCCGCGCAATCCCCGTCCCAGAAAGGCCTGCCGATGCTCTGGGCCATTGGCGCCATCGTCGCGCTGGCTTTGCTGGCAGTGGGCGCGTTTTTTTGGCGAAGCCGCAGCGCCTCGCAGCAGATCACGTCGGTTGCAGTCATGCCTTTCGTCAACGCCACCAACAACCCGGATTCCGACTATTTGAGCGACGGCATCACCGAAAGTCTGATCAACGATCTCTCGCAGCTCCCGAACCTGGTGGTCATGGCCCGGTCGTCGGTATTTCGCTACAAGGGGCGGGATGTCGATCCCCAGACCGTGGCCAAAGAATTGAAAGTCGAAGCCCTGGTCACCGGACGCATCGCGCAGCATGGCGATCAGCTCATCATCAGCTCGGAACTGATTGATGCCCGCACCAGCCGCAACCTGTGGGGCGACCAGTATGACCGCAAAATTTCGGACGCTCTGGCGGTGCAGCAGGAAATCAGCAGCGCCATCTCCGCCAAGCTGCGCGAGCGTCTCTCGGGCGAAGGCAAGCCGCAGCCGGCCCGGGGCGGCACCAGCGACCCCGAGGCCTACCAGGCTTATCTCAAAGGTCTTTACTATTTTGAGCGGCGAACCCCAGAGACACTGGAAAAAGCCAGAGACTACTTCAACCAGGCGATCCAGAAGGACCCCGGCTACGCCATGGCCTACGTCGGGCTGGCCAACTATTACGTCGCCGCGCCCGACTACAGCCCGATCCCGGAGAGCGAGGCGGCGCCCAAAGCCAAAGCAGCGGCGCAGAAAGCCCTGGAGATTGACCCTTCTTCGGCCGACGCTCACGCCTCCCTGGCCGGCTCTCTCTGGAGTTTGTTTGATTTCTCCGCAGCCGACGCTGAATTTCAGCGGGCCCTCGAACTGAACCCGAACCTCGCCAGCGCCCATCACTGGTATGGGCTCTTCCTCTCCTGGGAGGGGCGCAACCCTGAAGCCATCACTCATCTGCGCCGTGCCGTCGAACTCGATCCCCTGAATCTGCAGTACCAGTGCAACCTCGGCCAGGTCCTGGCCAATGCCGGGCAGTTGGACGCAGCCCTGGAGCAGTTGAAAAAAGCTTTGGAAATGGATCCGAATTTCGGCTATGCCCACGTCGAGTTGCGGACCATTTATCGCGACCAGGGCAAGTACGACCTGGCCATGGAAGAGTGGAAGAAATTCGCGGCGCTCAATAATGATCCCGAGGAAGTGGCCATTGCCGAAGACTCCGCGAAAGTCTACGCCAAGTCCGGCATCAAGGCCGCTCTCACCCGGGAAATCGAGATGCGGAAGCAACTGGGAAAGCGCCGCTACCAGGACCCCAGTGAAATTGCCTACCTTTATGCTCAACTTGGCGACAAGGAGCAAACCTTTGCCTGGCTCGATAAGGCGCGAGCGGAGAAATCCGGCGGCCTCGAGCCGGTGAAAATCGTCCGCGCGCTAATTCCCTGGCACAGCGATCCCCGCTACGTTGACCTGCTGAAGCAACTGGGCCTGCCCCAGTAAGGACTCTCGACCTCATCGCTTCGCCCGGGCAAGGAGGCGCGGTTACATCCACCACTTTTCCCCGCCGTTCTGGTAGATTTGCGCCTGCATGCCCTGCTGAGAGGTGCCCTATGCGCTGGCCGTTCGCCTCGAGGAGCGAGCCGTCATCGGACGTTCCTGAGAAAAGTGAGTCCCCGGGCAGACGATTCGCTTTCCGACTCTTCCGGCAACTTGCCGGGGAGCCGAACGCCCGGAATATCTTCTTCTCTCCCGCCAGCGTAATGCTCTGCCTGTGGCCGCTGCACGACGGCGCTGCCGGGGAGACGCGCGAGGCGATGGCCAGGGTTCTCGAAGTAGCCGGCCTCGCACCCAAAGAGTTGCAATCGGCAGTCGCCACTTTGAGGTCCGCTCTGCAAATTGAAAGTCCGGGCCTGAAGCTTGAAGCGGCCAATTCACTCTGGTGCAATCAGGGGTTCAGGGCACGTTCCGAATACATCGCCGGGGTCAGGAGGGATTACGGCGCCGAAGTCTTCGCTCTCGACTTTGCGGGAGATCAGGCGGTGGCCACGATCAACGCCTGGGTCGCGCAGAAAACTCAGGGCAAGATTGGAAACATTCTAAGCTCGCTCGATCCACTGACCTTTCTGGTTGCCATCAATGCCGTCTACTTCAAGGATTCCTGGAGCCAGCTGTTCATGCCAAAAGTCACTCGCGAGGAATGGTTTCATACCAGCGAAGGTCAAAAACTGAAAGTCCCCCTCATGAACCAATACGGCTCTTATTCCTACTACGAGAATTCCGGGTTCCAGGCCGTTTGTCTCCCGTACAAGACGTCACGCCTGGCGATGTATGTCTTTCTGCCCGCCAGGAAATCGAGCCTGCGTGAGTTTCAGCAGGACCTGAATTCCGGGGCCTGGGACAAGTGGATGCGGCGGTTCGAGACGATGGAAGGTCACCTTCGGCTCCCCCGCTTCAAGCTGACCTACCAGGCAATGCTGAACCGCCACCTTTCGCAGCTTGGAATGGGGCCAGCCTTCGACCGGCAACGCGCCCGATTCGATGCCATCTCCCCGCCACCCCCGGCCATCTGGATTGAAACGGTACTCCATCGCGCGTTCCTTGAAGTCAATGAAGAGGGCACGGAGGCTGCGGCAACGACATTTGCGATGATGCCTCTATCCTCCGAATACGGCCGGCCCCGGATACGAACCTTCGAAATGATCGTAGACCGCCCGTTCTTTTTCGCAATCTGCGATACCCTCACGAACACCATCCTGTTCATGGGGTCGGTGGAAGAGCCGGGTTCCTAAACTCCAGCGTCCGAGGTTCATCATGAGTCAGCCATCCGAAAACAATAGCTCGCTGCTGATTTCCTATCTTGCCCTGCGTAAGGCCGTCGGGGTTATCGGCATCGCCCTCCCCGTCGTGCTCGTCCTCGGAAACTGGCAACTGTTTCATTCCCAGGCTTTCGAGGACTCGATCAGCTATTACTACTACACCGGGATGAGAGGCGTGCTGGTCGGGAGCCTGTGGGCGATTGGTATATTCCTCATGTCCTATCGGGGATATCAGAGAAGGGATGAGATTGCCGGGCGTCTCGCCTGTGTCTTCGCCCTCGGGGTCGCGCTTTTTCCAACCGCCCGCGAAACCGGCACCTGTGATATCGGTCATCTCTTTCGCCTGGACCATGGCGGTTGCGATGCCGCGCACATCATCAGTTTTTTCCATGCCACATGCGCCGCTCTTCTATTTACGACGCTGGCGTATTTTTCGCTCTTTCTTTTTACCGAAACCCATCCCGGACGGGAGCAGGACATGACCAGGAGAAAGCGCGAGAGAAACGTCGTTTACTACGTCTGCGGCTGGATTATCGTCGCTTCGATTATCGGCATACTGACCCTGCATGAGGGATTGCACATCAGCCAATTCGGGCGGCTCCCAGTCCTGTTCAGCCTGGAGTCGGTCGCGGTCATCGCCTTCGGCGCGTCCTGGCTGGTCAAGGGCGAATTCATCCTGAAGGACCAGTAGGTTGGACAGGCTGCGACGCGGCCCTGGTCTTTGGGCCGCCGCCTAGGTCTTCATCAGCTTGGAGAAATACCGGTTGTCGTAGAACATCGTGCTGTTGTGCACGAACTCGAGGACTTTGTGCATCTTGTCCCGGTCCTCGCGATTCATATCGTTGAACTGGATGGCGATGCCTGATCCGGGATCGATGCGCACCACAAATCCGGAAGCCTGAAGCCTGCCGTCATCGATCGAGAAAATCACTTTCAACTTAGAGCCGGCGGGCATGAGCGTGCTGGTTTCCACATAGCAGCCGCCCAGGCTGACATCGATCAGGTTGCCCAGCACCGGCACTTCGCCTTCCTGCGGCCGCAATTCAATGGTGACCCGGCACTTCATCCGGGGATACAGCCGGCGGTTCTTGCGCGAAGGCTGCTTCTGTTTTTCGATGTACATGCGGCGATCGGCTTCGGCCAGCAGCGCTTCCGCGTCTTTTCCATCTTCCGGATATAGCGCCTGTCCCACGCTCAGCGAAAGAATATCTTCGCTGCAGACTTCCTGCCCGGCGTGCCGCGCCAGCTCGCGCAGGCTTTCCGCCTTCTTGGCGGCGGCTTCCGCGTTCAGGCCCGGCGCCACCACCACAAATTCGTCTCCCCCCATGCGGGCCACGTAGTCGTATTCGCGGCAGGTCTCTTTCAACGCCTGCGCGAACAGCCGCAACACACGGTTGCCTTCCAGGTGGCCGAAGCGGTCGTTGATCTGCTTAAAGCCGTCCATGTCGCTGACCATGACCACCAGCGATGTGCTGTCGCGCTTGCAGCGGGCCAGTTCGCGGTCCAGTTGCAGGAACAGCGACCGGGCATTGGGCAAGCCGGTGAGGTAGTCGGTGACCGCCGAACTCTCCGCTTGCTCGTACTTCACGGCATTCTCGATGGCCAGCGCCATCTTCGAACTGATGGCCAGCAGAATGCGCAAATGGTCGGACGTGAAGGCATCGGTTTCCGCGTGATACAGGGCGAGCACGCCCACCACGCCGGCCAGCCCTTCGAGCGGAATCGCCAGCGCCGAACGCAGCGTGCTGAACTTGGTGGGATCGTTCAGATACCCCGGCTCCACCGAGGGATTGCCGTTGATGATGGGCTTCCGGTTCTGCGCCACCCAGCCCGAGAGGCCGCTGCCCCACGGAATGCGCAGCGACGAGAACAGCCGGTGGTTGTCCCCGCTTACCAGCTCCGGAACCAGCTCCGCGTCCCGCTTTACGTAGATCGCAATTGCATCGTAAGGCACCAGCCGTCTTAACTTCACCGAAAACACCGACAGGGTCTCGCCCAGGCTGAGCGAGGCGCCCAGGTCCTGGCTCAGTTCGAAAAGGGTCTGCGCTTCCTGGCGGGCAGCCGCGATCGATGACAGGAAGGTGGCTTCCTGCCCGGGAGCGTCTTTGACCGTAATATCTTCGAAGCCCGCCGCCGGAGCAGCCCCGGCTTCCACTTTCATTTCGGTCGAGAGTGGAGTAACCGGGTTGCGTCCGTAAGTGGCTTCCACCAGCTTCTCCAGCTGGCGATAGCGACTCTCGAGGACCCTGACCACCTTCGGATCGAACGATTTTCCCGACTCCGCCGACAGCCGCTTCATCACCTCTTCCAAGGGCAACGCCCGCCGGTATTGCCGGTCGGACGCCATGGCGTCGAGAAAATCCACGGAAGACAGAATGCGCGCCCCGATCGGTATCTCTTCGCCTTTCAGTCCGTAAGGGTAGCCCGATCCATCCCACTTCTCATGATGCGCCCGGACAATCGGCACCACGGGATACGGAAAGCGGACCCGCTCCAGGATCTCCGCTCCCACCACCGGGTGGATCTTCATCTTTTCAAATTCTTCCGGAGTGAGGCGGCCGGGTTTCGAAATGATGTGCTCGGGCACAGCCAGTTTGCCGATGTCGTGCAGCAGGGCGGCCGCGTGCAGAGCCTCCATCTCCCCCGCAGTCACGCCCAGCTCCTTGGCCACTTCAATGGCATAAATTCGCACTCTTTGCAGGTGATCGTGGGTGGTGTGGTCCTTGGCTTCGATGGCCAGCGCCAGCGCTTCAATGGTGCGCAGGTGCAGAGTGGCCATTTCTTCCACATGGCGCTTCTCGTCTTCAAGTTTTCCCAGGTACAGCCGATAGGACCGGTAGATCAGGTAAATGATGGGCACGATGAGCAGCGAGGTTTCCCATCCGAACTCGCGGTTGAACCACCCGATCATGCCCGCGAAGCCGGCGCCCACCAGGTAATAGGGAAACGACCAGAAATAGCATTCCACCCAGATGCGCCGGATCGACTTGCGCTCGGTGAGCGCGATCACGGCGGCGATCGATCCCGTGTTGGCCGCGAAATACGTGACTGCCGCCAATCCCAGCAGCAAGGGATGACTTTTTACTTGCGCCCGGGAGATCGCCAGGTGGTAAACGTTGTAGGCGATGGCAATTGACATCGCGCTCGCCGAGAGGTTGAACGTGACCTGAAGCGGACTGGGACGGTCGCGATAGAAACACTGCACCAGGATGGCCGCGGTGGCCAGGGCCAGTGTTTCCGCAAAACCCAACTCCAGTATTCCCAACAGGATGAACAGAAAGTTCACCGACATCGTGCCGGTGATCCCAGGCAGGCGGACCTTCAGCCGGGCGGCCAGAATCGCGATCAGCAAATAGCATATAAACTGCGCAATATTCTTGCTGGTCGGCCGTAGGGCCCCGTAGAGGAGCACACACGTCCCCGCCACGACAACCAAGCTTATGAACAGCTTGGCGCCGAAGCTCAGTTCTCTCCACGACTGAGAGCCGCTACCCACGTCCCTCCGTTATGATTCCTCTGGGCATTTTTGAGTGGGAATCTGCATTCATTGATATCAATTAAAGTGTTCTAATACAATGACTTGCATCAATTTTGCCCAAACTTTCGTAACCGCCGTCCCCTTACCCTGGAACCTGGCCTGATCCGCACATAAAAGGTCGCTCTTTCAGCAAGTTGTATAGAAACAAAATGGAGGCCGGACCTCCATGCCCGGCCAGACCCGCGGAGACCCGTCCAGATCAGTCATAAATAATCCTTGACACTCACTACTGTATGCCATACAGTGTATGCCATACACTATGCAACACACGGTAGAACAACCAAAGAACAACGACGTCCTCGAAAACCTGCGACTTGAGCTCAGACGCGGCTGCCTGATCCTGGCCGTCCTGGCCGAGCTGCGGGAAGAGCGCTACGGCTACACCTTGCGGAAGGCGCTGTCGGCTCAAGGCATGGAGATTGACGAAGGCACTCTCTATCCGCTACTGCGCCGGCTTGAGAGTCAGGGTTTACTGGTCAGCGAGTGGCGCGAGGAAGAAAAACGCAACAAGCGCTTCTACCGGCTGTCCGCCGACGGCAAAGTGATCCTGAAACAGCTGGCCGCCGAGTGGAAGAGCATCAACGCCTCGCTCGACGGAATTCTTTAAGACAGGTTCTGAAAAACACCAGGAGCATATTTATGGATCTGATTGAACGCTATTTGCAGGCTCTTAAGTTCGCGCTTCCTGCCCAGCAGCGCGACGACATCATCAAGGAACTGCGCGACAGCATCCTCTCCCAGATCGAAGAGAAGGAGACGGAGGTTGGCCATCCGCTCACGGAAAATGAGCAGGTAGAGCTGCTGAAAAAGCTGGGCAGCCCGGTCCACCTGGCCAGCCGCTATCGCAAACAGCAGCATCTGATTGGAGCAACTGTGTTTCCCATTTACTGGAAAGTATTGAAAGCATCCCTGGGCCTGGCCTTCCTGGTACTAGCCGCCGCCAGCGTCGCCACCGCCGCAGCGGGCAAGACGTTCATGGAGAGTCTTGGGGTCTTGTTCCGCTATCCCAGCGTCGCGGTGACGACGTTCGCCTGGATTACTCTGACCTTTTCCGCTCTTGAGTTCTTTGGTGCCAGGTTCAGGCTTGAGGACAGCTGGGATCCTCGAAAGTTGCCGCCGCTGGTAAAGGAAACTCCCCGCAAATCCCAATTTGAGTTGATCACACAGCTCTTCGTCCAAACCATCTTCAGTGTCTGGTGGCTGGTCGGGCTGCACTACCAATACCTCATACTTGGCCCCAGCATTACCTTTCTCCGGTTTGGCCCCGTGTGGCTAACCCTATATCCCCTTTTTGTGATGATGGTAGTGGTCGATCTACTCATTACCGCATCCATGCTGGTTTGGCCGCAGTGGACGAAGGGAAGGGCCCTGTCGCAGTTGGTCCTGAGCGCAGTGCGTCTGGTGACTATCTATTTCCTGGTCAACGCTCCCGACTTGTTCGTGGCCGCGGAGTCAAGCTCGCCACAATTGCAGGGCCTGACGAAAACTATCAATTACTGGGTCCATATCGGATTGCTCATCACCGCATTGGTCATCGTCATTAAGACCGTGGTCGAAATCTTCAAGTTCGTGGGACGCCGGTTGGCTCAAGTCCACCAGGCCACGGTAGGCTCCTGATGTAGGCGCGAGCGCCCGACTCGTGCAGTCGGCGCCTAAGTTTGGGAATCACTGAGCTAGTCGGTAGAAGGTCAGCACCGCATCCCCCTGCTCCAGCTTGCGATAGCGGAGCAGGGGCGCAAACGAATCCCCAAGATCGAACCTTTTGTCGTGCTCGGCTACGACTACTGTTTCCCGCGTCACCAGGGTGGATTTCGAGAGCAACTGGAGGACCTGTCCGTAGACCTTCTCCATTCGGTAGGGAGGATCGAGAAAGATAAAGTCGGCCGCTACGTTTCTGGCTTCCAGCTTGGGCAGAGCGCGGATCACATCTTCTTTCAGGACTTCGAAGCCTTCCGCCACCGCCAGCGAGTCGAGGTTTTGCCGGATCAAGCTCGCAGACGCACTCGAGGATTCCACAAAGTAGACCTTGGTCGCTCCCCGGCTCAAAGCCTCGATTCCGACCGCGCCCGTCCCCGCGCAAAGATCGAACCAGACTTTGCCCTCAAAGGCTTCCGGGTTTCCGGCGCCGAGCACATTGAACAGGGTCTCTCGCAACCGGTCGGCGGTGGGCCGCAGGTCCAGGCCGCGCAGCGAGCGCAGGGGGCGGCTGCGAAATTTCCCTGCGATTACCCGCACAATGCCGCCTGGCAGGTCGCCCCACGGCCTGGCCTGCAGGGGGCCAGCCGATTACCTTGGATTTGATGAAATGGCAACTCCCGGCTCCTATCTGTTGTCTAAACTATATAGAATGATTGCAGCGGAAAAACCCGCTGGGCTCCCATGAGAAGCTGGTCCATTTCGGTAGGCCGCGTTTTCGGCGTTGACCTGCGCATCCACTGGACGTTTTTCCTGCTGCCGCTTTTTGTCTGGTACACCGATTACGCTTCCCATCGGACCGCCAACGACGGCCGGGGCCTGGCCCTGGTGGGCATTATCTTCGCCGGCGTGCTGGTTCACGAGTTTGGGCATGCCCTGATGGCCCGGCGCTCGGGCATTCGGGCCAAGTCCATCATCCTGCTTCCAATCGGCGGCGTGACGCAGCTCGACGACAGCCAGACTGCGCCCGAAGTAGCGCTTCCCGCCTGGAAGCGGGACATCCGTATCGCCATGGCCGGCCCTCTGGCCAACCTGCTGCTGGCTGCTGTCTCAGGTCTAATCATCTGGGCGGTGGTTCCCCACGCCGATTTCTGGACCTGGCCTTTCATGCGCTCCGGCAATCTTCCTCGAAGCCTGGTGTGGGCCAATCTCTATCTCGCGGGATTCAACCTGCTCCCGGCCTATCCCATGGATGGCGGGCGGGTGTTGCGCGCGCTCTTCAGCCGCCACATGGATCCGGTGCAGGCCACGCGCCGCGCCGTGTCGATCGGCCAGGCTTTCGCCACCATGTTTATCCTGGGCGGCATGCTCCTGCCCAACTACTGGCTGACGCTGGTGGGACTGTTCCTGTTCATCGCCTCCCAGATGGAAGAGCGCTCAGCGGTCTTTCAGTCGGTGCTCGAGAAAGTGCACCTGGAAGACATTATGCTCACCGACTTTGCCACCCTCTCCCCGGCCGACACGCTCGAAGACGCGCTCGAAAAAGCGGTGCACTGCCTGCAGGATGATTTCCCCGTGATCCGCGGCAGCGACATGGTGGGAGTGATCTCGAAACAGAAAATCCTGGAAGCGCTTCGCGCCGAAGGCAATGGCTACGTTCAGGCGGTGATGAACCGGATTTTTGACGTGGCCCAGAAGGGCGAGTCCCTGGCGTCTGCCTTCCGCAAACTTACCACGAAGAACCTGAGCATCATTCCGGTGGTCGAAGATCAGCGGCTGGTAGGCATCGTCACCCTGCAAAATCTGATGCATTCCATGGCGCTGCTGGCGGAAAGCCGCAAGCTCCGCAAACAGGCACTGAATTCCTAGGAATCAACCACACCTTTTCAGCGGCCTGCACGCATTCACTCCTTTAGCTCTCGGCAATCATTCCTTCGTGCCCTTAGATTTGCCCTTGAGGGCATCAAGGACATCGTCCAGCACGCCCAGCCGAAACGCAGGGGCAGTGTAGCCCTTGGGCAGATGGTCCTCAGGAATCGCAATCTGGTTCCCGTCTCGAACCGAGGAATAGTGCGGCGACATGATTTCCACTCCGGCAGCGTTGAACTTGTCCTGAATATTGGCGTGCAGGTCGGAGTAAATCTTCGCCATCCGGCTGGGTTGGTCGGTGTAGGCGTTGAGTTCGTAGTGAACGTAAAAATCGTCGAGCGCGGTCTGCAGGATAAAAGGTGCCGGCTGCTTGAGGATGCCCTCGGTCGAAAGGGCCGCATCCAGCAGGAGTTGGTGCACAGTCCGCCAGGGAGCATCGTAACCGATCGTGACCGTGGTATGCAGAACCAGGCCCTCCTGCTGTCCGCTGGCGCTGAAATTGATGATGTGGCTTCCCAGGACCATGGCGTTCGCAATGGTAATTTCCACGTTCTTAATCGTGCGGACGCGAGTGATCAAGAGCGTCTTTTCAATTACGTCTCCCATGGTGTCGGCGATCTTGACCCGGTCGCCAATTTTGAAGGCGCGCATGTAGGTCAGAATCACGCCGGCAACAATATTTGCAATCGCTGAAGTAGAGCCCAGGGAGAACAGAACTCCCAGGAAGATTGAAATTCCCTGGAAAGCCGGCGATTTGGCTCCGGGCAGGTAGGGAAAGACAATGATCAGGGTAAGCGCCATGATCATAAAGCGAACAATCTTGTATGTCGGCTCCGCCCACTCGGGATAGAAATTCTGGAAGGTGATCGTCCCGCGGCCCAGTTCCTTGAAAATAATTTTGATGAACTTGACCAGGTAAAACGACACCAGGACGATGACCAGGATGAAAAACAGGTTGGGAAGGTAGGCGATTGCCGTGTCGACGATCAGCCGCAGGGGAGACAGCACGTAGCCCACCAGGACCTGGGCGTAACCCCGGGTCCAGGGGAAGAAGCCAAGCACCAGTGACGCATAAAAATACGACGCTATCACCACCAGGATGAAGCGCAGCAGCTTGGCCAGCCCGACTGCGAAATCGGTGATGCGATGAGCGGGAAGTATTTCGAAGCGCTGGATTCGCACGGAACGGATACGCGTGCCACGCCAGGTGTTCAGGGTCCGGTACACCTTGGGAAACAGACGACTGAAGATAGAGAAAATCAGGAGCAGGATTGACGTAGCGATCAAGGCGTACAGGACGCCCAGGAGAATACTCTTGAGGCTGTATTCCCGGCGGAGGCCCAACAGGGCCGCGCGGATGCGCTGGGCGTAGTCATTGGCGAGACTCTGGCGAGACTGTTTTGCCAGACCGGCATCCTGGTCGGTGACGCTCATCACGATCACGTCGCCCGCCATAATGTCGGTACTATCTTCTGAGTCGGCAACGGTCACGGAATCCGGCTTGAACAGGATGTCTTTTGAGAGCTCATGGATGCGCCGGCTGATGGCGTCAGCACGCGCGGCCGCGGTGAACGAGAGCACTCCCCGAACCGTGAACAGGGTTTTGCCATTCACCGTAACGGGGGCCTGCGGTGGAGGAGCCGATTTCTCTTCCTGCGGTTTGGGCTGGCCGATCAGGCTCCCGGCCAACAGACAAAGCAAGATACCGACCGTGAGGACGCGAGCACCCGTGTGGCGTATGCGGAAAGTCATGACGTCGAGCCTCCCGTGACCAGCGAACTGGGCAATTCTAGTGCAAGTTCGCCTGCCAGGAAGCGCCCGCAGTAGACGACGGCCAGAATGCGCAGACCAGGGACTGTCCGCAAAGGACCATCACCAGCGCGGCGCGGGAGTCCGGCATGGGACCGGCCAGACTAGAACTTCACAACGACCCCGACGGAAGGCTCCGCCATGTGCCCTCTGGCCCCGGTAAACAGGTTCTGCACATTGAAATCCGGCGCCTTATAGACCAGCCCCCGATATTGCAACCGCAAAGCCAGGTGATTGACCAGGGAGGCCCGGCGAACCAGCGGCACGCTCGAAAAGATCCGCCAGTCAAACCCTCCGCCATAGAGGAACGCTGGCCTGGTCTGACGGCTCGACGGAAGAGTGGCTTGTACACCGTTGATGGTGCTGGACCCGTAGCCGGGATAGAAGACGAGACCGCCCGCGCCCGCAAAAACGAACGGCTCGATCTTTGCGCTCTGGTGGAAGCTGAAAACGTAAGCCCCGGAGTATTCGGCGACCGTGCCCTTGATGCGATAGGTCAAGGGGGCGGCAAAGTAAATCTGCGAGTTTGCCGTGTGCGAATAGTTGATTTCGACCGAACTGTGCTCCGAAAACCGGTACCGTCCGGTGACCAGGACCGCTCCGGAGTTGGTCGGCGTGAGCACCGTGCCGTTGCCCGTCGACTGCTTGTTCGACACCAGTGCGCCGCCCAGGCTGATGTCGTAAGTGTTGTCCTGCGCCCATCCGATGGATGTGAGCAGAAAGAATGCCGCCACTGCGATGCCGGATCTTCGTAACATCAATTGTCCTCGCGCCCTTCGTGACCACAGGTCAGTTGTTGGAACCAGTCGCAGCTCTTGGGGATGTACCGCTCGAGCCTAAATTTCCCCCACAGAGCTGCCATCCTGAGCGGAGTAGCAGTCGAAGGACCCCTATCAGCTTAACCGCGCTGCCGCCCATGGCGGCTGCACACCTTTCACGAATCGCCACTCAATCCGCGGAACGGTTCCGCGGTAGCCAAGATGCCAGCGGTCCTTCGACTCCAGCAATTCATTCGCGAGCGAATGGATTGGCTAGGCTCAGGATGACACTACTAATTGGTTCTAGAACAACCGAATAGCCTTCGCCTGTTCCACCGCCGGCACTTTCCTCAGTTCGGCCAGGACTTCCTGCGGCACTTTTCCATCCACGTGCACGACCGCAATCGCCTGCCGGGGAACGCCCGGCTTGGTGTTTCCCGACCGGCGTCCCAGCGAAAAGTTCGCGATGTTGATCTTGTGCTTGCCCAGAATCGTCCCCACCTTGCCGATCACCCCGGGAACGTCGCGGTTGCGCATGTAAATGAGATCTCGTTCGAGCGGCGCTTCCACGTCAATGTCATCCACATGCAGCAATCGCGGCGTGTCTTTGTGCAGCACCGCGCCCTTGACCAGATGCTCGCCCGTCGATGTCTTGAGCAGCACCGAGAGCACGCTGCCGGAGCCGCCCGAGCTGTGCGGCTTGCGCGACTCGTGGATGCGCAGCCCCCGCGAGGACGCGATCGCTTCCGCGTTCACCAGGTTGGCCTTCTCCTCGAGCGCTTCATTGAGGATGCCTTTGACCGCGGCATTCCGGATCAGGTCGGTCTTCGATTCCGCGATGTGTCCGGTGTAGCGCAGCGAAATTTCTTCCAGCGTCCCCTCGCTGACCTGCGCCAGGAACGAGCCCAGCCGTTCCGCCAGCACGACATAAGGCTGCAGTTCCAGATATTCGTCGTGCGAGACGGAAGGCACATTCACCGCATTCTGAATCACCCCGTGTTTCAGATACTCCTTCACCTGCATCGCGATCTGGTAGCCGACCGCCTCCTGCGCCTCGTTGGTCGAACCCGCGATGTGCGGCGTGAGGATGACGTTTTCGAGCGCGGTCAAAGGCGAGTTTCGCAAGGGTTCATCGGTGAAAACATCGAGCGCGGCCCCGGCCACCAGACCCTGCCTGACCGCCTGCGCCAGAGCGGCTTCATCCACCAGCTCTCCGCGGGCGCAGTTGACCAGCCTCACTCCACGCTTCATTCTCTTCACCGAATCCGCGTTGATCATGCCCGCGGTCTGCGGGGTCAGGCCCACATGCAGAGTCAGGTAGTCGGCGGCCGCGTAAACTTCTTCCAGCTTGGCCAGCCGGATGCGCTGCTCTTTCGCCACGGCAGCCGATACAAAAGGATCGTGCGCGATAATTTCCATCCCGAAAGCTCGCGCCCGCCGCGCCACTTCCATGCCGATTCTGCCCAGGCCCACGATGCCCAGGGTCTTGCCGCGCAGTTCCGTGCCTTGCAGCGATTTCTTCTCCCACTTTCCCGCATGCATCAATTCGTTGGCCCGGCCGATGTGGCGGGCCATGGCCAGCATCAGCGCCAAGGCATGCTCCGCCACGGCGATGGCATTGGCGCCCGGAGTGTTCATCACCGCAATGCCCTTGCGGGTCGCGGCATCCAGGTCGATGTTGTCGACGCCCACGCCGGCGCGCCCGATCACCCGGAGCTTGCGGGCATGTTCCAGCAGGTCGGCGTCCACCTGCACCGCGGAGCGAACGATCAGCGCGTCGGCGGTCTGCAGATGCGCCGCCAGTTTGCCCTCCACCTGGTCGGGCGTGACGATTGTCCAGCGCGGCTCGCGCAACTGGTCGATGGCCGAGGCTGAAATCTTTTCTGCCACTACAACTTTCATAGTCAGGGTCTGCTCTCCGAGAGATTGAAATGCTTCTGCGACGAGGGGAGGTGGAGGACGGGCGTCCCGCCCGTCAAGCACTGGCCTGTGCCCGACGGGCGGGACGCCCGTCCTTCATTTGCCATGCGGTTCTGGCGGATCATCAGGCGCCGACGGGCTGGCGTTTTTCCGCGACGCTGCGCGCGTACACTTCTTGCGCCGCCCGCACCGCCGCTCCGTACTCCACCGGCTTCCCGGTCACACTGGCGAGCACATGCTCGAGCGCAGCCAGAATTCCAATGGTGTCGAGATAGTCGTAGTACCCGATGTGCGCGATGCGGAAGAGTTTCCCTTTCATCTCGCCCTGGCCGTTGGCCACCACCGCGGCAAACGATTCACGGAACTCCTTGACGATCGCGCTCGAATCCGTTCCCGGCGGCGACGAAATGGCGGTAAGCGCCGCTGCCGGCGCGGCCGCCGCAAACAGCTTCAGGCCCAGCGCCCGCGCCCCGGCGCGGGTCATTTCCGCCGCCAGTTCGGCATTGTTGACCAGGGCTTCGCGCCCCGCCACCAGGTCGCCGTTGCCCATCTGCCGGATGAAATCGAGCGCCGCGCCCAACGCCGCGAAAAGCGAGGTTGCCGGCGTATACGCCGACTCTCCCTTGGCGGCAGCCTTCCGCTCTTTCCGGAAGTCGAAGTAGTAGCGCGGAGACTTGGCCGTCTCCATCCGCTTCCATGCCCGCTCGCTCACCGAGCAATAGGCCAGCCCGGGCGGGATCATCAAGGCTTTTTGCGAACCCCCAATGATGATGTCGACGCCCCACCCGTCCACATCGAAATGAGTCGTGCCCAGCCCGGTGATGGCGTCCACCACCAGCAAGGTATCGTCACCTTGAGCCCGGACCAGTTTCGCGATCCCCTTCACGTCGTGCCGGGCACCGGTGGAACTTTCCGTCGCCTGCACATAAACCACGCGCACGTCAGGCGTCAGTTTTTGCCGGATGTCATCCAGCGCAAGCGTTTCGCCGTAGGGCGCCGTGAGCACTTCGACGGCGCACCCGAAAGCTTTGGCCAGGTCGCGCCAGCGTTCGCCAAATTTGCCCGCGGTCAGCACCAGCACCTTGTCCCCGGGAGAAGTCAGGTTCGAAACCGAGCCTTCCATTACGCCCGTCCCGGAGGAGGCCACGATCAGCACGTCGTTCCGCGTGCCGATAAAGTCTTTCATGTCCGCCAGCACGCGCGTGTACAAAGCGCGAAAGTCAGCGGTGCGGTGGTGCATGGCAAACGACGCCATGGCAGTCTGGGCCGCGGGAAGGATGGGAGTTGGACCAGGAGTAAAAAGACGGTTCTTGCGCAGCATTGATACGGGAGTCCTTTGGTTAGAAATGTCGTTATAGTTTACCGGAATCAGGGAGTCTTCACCACGGCGGGAGCCGCTGTCCAAGGCTTTCCTCTGTGTCCTCCGTGTCCTCCGTGGTTAATCCCGGTTTCACGACCAGACGCTATAATCCCCCCATGAGCCTCAGCGAGCAGATCCAGAAAGACATCACCGCCGCCATGAAGGCGCGCGACGAGCACCGCCTGTCCACTTTGCGCATGGTCAAGACTGCGCTCAAGAATCGCGAGATCGAAAAGATGGCCCCGCTCGACGAAAAAGAATCGCAGCAGGTCCTCGGCACCCTGATCAAGCAGCGCAAAGACTCAGTCGAGCAGTTCACCAAAGGCGGACGCCAGGAAATGGCCGACAAGGAAGCCGCTGAAATCGTCCTGATCGAGTCCTACATGCCCAAGGCCGCCGGCGAAGACCAGATCGTCGCCGGGGTGAGGGCGGTGATCGCCGAAATGGGCGCTCCCACCATGAAGGAAATGGGGACGGTAATGAAAAATGTCATGGCGCGCTTCTCCGGCGCGGGCATCCGCGCGGATGGAAAACTGGTCAGCGATGCGGTAAAGCGGGAGTTAGCCGGAAAGTAGAACAATCTGTTTACTTGCTCCGCTGTAACTCGCGGTAGGCTTCGCTTTTCGACACTCCCATCTCTTTGGCAATTCTCTTGAGCGCCGCTTTTTCGTCCAGCTTCTCATCCGCCATGATCTGCTCCAGCCGCTGGCGTACGCTCAAACCGGACGCGGCTTGCTGCTGGCCTTCTTCCGCCTTGCCGATCAGCAGCGTGATCTCCCCCTTGATGTCGCCGCGTTCGTTTAATATCGCCAGAATCTCGCCGGCCCGGCCGCGCAGAAATTCTTCGTGGATCTTGGTCACTTCCCGGGCGATCACCAGTTGCCGGTCTTTCCCCAGGACCGCGACAACATCTTCGACGGTTTCTTTCACGCGATGTGGCGCTTCGTAAAAAACCTGGGTCCGCGGCGACGCTTTAATGCTCTCGAGCATTTGCCGCCGTTGCCCGCTTTTGGGAGGAAGGAAGCCGCTGAAGCGAAACGAGTCCGGGGGCAGGCCGCTGGCCACCAGCGCCGCCAGAAACGCCGACGCCCCCGGAATCGGCACCACGGGAATATGGAGCCGAATGGCCAGCGAGATCAGGCGGAAGCCCGGGGCGGAGATCCCCGGCATACCGGCGTCCGTCACCAGGGCCACGCGCGCTCCGCCTTCGAGATCAAGCACCAGTTCGGGGGCGCGGGTCAGTTCATTGTGTTCGTGATAGCTGACCGTCCTGGTCGAGATGCCGTAATGGTTCAGCAGCTTCTGCGTCTGCCGGGTATCCTCGCAGGCAATCTGGTCAGCT
>DASQHA010000006.1:0-7211 GCA_035632335.1 Terriglobales bacterium | reverse complement strand
TTACGAAACGGGAACGCCCACCGTCGTCGTGCTGGTGAATGGCCGGCCGCTCTCCACCCGATGGACGGCCGAACATGTTCCGGCGATTGTAGAGGCGTGGCGCCCTGGAGAACGCGGCGGGCAGGCTGTGGCCGACGTGCTCTTCGGCAACTACAATCCCAGCGGGCGCCTGGCTATTACCATTCCGCGGCACGTGGGCCAGTTGCCGGCTTACTACAACTACAAACCGGCGAAGGCGTACTGGATTCGTGAGGAGAAGCGCGGTTATGTGGACATGCCCGCGACACCGCTTTACCCATTCGGTTACGGCCTGAGCTACACGAATTATGAGTACAGCAACCTGCGCGTCGAGCCGGCAGAGATCCATCCGGGCGGCACGGCGCGGGTAATCGTCGAAGTGAAGAACGCGGGCCAGCGCGCGGGTAAGGAAACCGTTCAGCTTTACATCCACGAGGCCGTAACGCCGGTTTCGACGCCCGTGAAGCAGTTGCGCGGGTTCGAGCAAATAAACCTGCAACCGGGTGAAACCAAAACCGTGACCCTCACGCTAGGACCTGAAGATCTGCAACTGCTGGATGTGGACATGCGCTGGCGCGTGGTTCCGGGCGACTTCGCGATCATGGTGGGAAGGTCGTCGGATGATCTGCCGCTCAGGGGAAACTTGAAGGTGACGCCGTAGTGCCGATGCCGCATCGTCGCGGAACCATAGGCGCCGCGTCGCTGTAGACCGAGGGCTGCCTGCCCGTGGAGCAGGGTGCTCGCACTCGCGCGATCGATCAGTGCCGAGAAAACCTTCCCATCATTTCTCCAAACGCGTTCCGGGATGACTCCCAAAACTGGAGCGCGGCACCCAAAGGCGAAAGCGGACTTACGACACGGGGCGGCTTAACGCGAGGTTTAGCTCGCAGCGGTATTAGCCGCTGTCAGCCTACTATTGGCTACGTTCCAAATACCTGACAGGCTGCCACCGGAACTAATAAACAAAGCCGCAGTTGCCAAACACACGAACGCCAGGAGCAACGTATATTCGATAAGGTCTTGGCCTTGTTCGTCCTTCAAGAATCGTGTTAGCATTGGTTCCTCCTTCTTAGTTTGTCTGCTCCATCCGCCCCATGTTGCACTCACGTGCAGCATTTCGCTCCCTAGACTCGTCATGAGGGGAGCGCTTGCGCTTCGCGGCACGAACGAACAGATCATGGTAAATATAGTGTCCCTGCTGCCGTCTCTGCGTCAATGCTAACGTGAGTAAGATAAGGAACGACAACCGCCGGCGATTAAAACTTTCGTAATAAGACTTGTAGCTAATCCAGCGTGTGCTCATTTACTTCCGGGCTATCTCGGCGGCCGTAGTTACGCAGATTCCAGAACCGGCTCTAATCTCCCCTGCACTTGCCAACGATCAACGTGATATCGTCGTGCTGTTCTCGGGGACTGAATTGTTTCACCTGATCGACAATCGACGCTACTAGCGCGTCCGGAGGCAGTTGCCGGTGCGTTTCGAGCGCTCTGATCAGACGCTGTTCGCCGAAATCTTCTCCCGCATCGTTGAACGATTCGGTCACGCCATCGGTGTAGAGTACAAGGGTGTCTCCTGAGAAGAGCTGGCACTCCCTCGTGGAGCAATCCCATTCTTTGAAGATGCCCAGTATCGTGGCGGTGGAGTCGAGCCTTTCAAGGGCGCCGTTGTGCCGGAAGACCAAGGGCCTTAGATGCCCGCAGTTTGCGTAGCGCAACCGGCGCGTGTGGTCGTTATATTCAGCAAAGAACAAGGTCGCGAAGGCGTTGTCAGTCGTATTGTCGTAGAAGAGCCGGTTCACGAATCTCAAGAACCGCTCTGGCTCGTCCGATGCCATGGCGCACTGGCTGCGAAGGTTCGCCTGTAAGTTGGCCATCAAGAGGGCTGCCGCTATCCCTTTACCTGAAATATCCCCGATCACCAGGCCAAGCCGCTGTGGACCCAGATTCAGAAAATCGTAGTAATCTCCGCCGACCTCGCGGGCTTGCACGCAGACACCCGAATAGTCAAATGTTCTTAGGTGCGGTGCCGTTTGAGGGAAGAGCCTGGCCTGCACCTGTTTTGCAATTTCCAGTTCCTGGGCAGCGCGGCGTTCGAATTCTGCCTTCTGAGCAATTGTGCGGCGTCGTGCTTCAATTTTCCGAGTCAGGTCGTCCCACCCCGCAAGGATAAAGGAGTTCCCGTCCACGTCTTCGAAGCTGGTGAAGATGCCGCCCCAAGTTACTGTTTGCGGAGAATGATGAAAGCGCACTCCGCGCTTGCGCCAGGTCTGAAATTTAGCAGTGACATCTTCAGTAACAAACACGGCCTGCCCTGAACGGCCAATTAGTTTATATTCCGCAGAGTCGGGTTTTGGAGCGATGAGCGCAAGCACCGCCGCGCCATCCGGCGGGGCAACTAGGACGAAGCGGCCACGCTCTCCATAGTTGTAATCAATGACCAGACTGAAGCCGAGCTGCTCTAAGTAGAAGCGTAGGCTTCGATCCTGATCGCGGACGAAGATGGGCACATGATGAAGCCGGAGGTAGGGTTCCGGTCTGCGCTTCGCCTTCTGTTCTTGGGGCACGCCGCCACCGGAGCGCTTCCCCGCAGCGCGCTGCGCGACATCCGGTTTTGGCGCTGGCGGACGATTTCCCTCGGGATTGCTGGCCGCCGGTTTTGCCAGGTGCGTCGCGGAGTCCTTCGAGGCGATGTTGCCTTTCACTAGCGCGTCGTTCTTCGCCTTCAGCTCCCGATACTGCCCAATCCACTGTTCCAGCGTCAGGCTTTGGAGGGTCGGGACGCGCACGCTGCGGTCGAGCCAATTCGCAGCCTCGCCTCCCTGAAAGTAGAAGTATCCATCGCCCTTGGTCAGCACGGCACCCGAGCCGAGCCGTTCCAGTTCGTCGTTGATGGTCTTGAGGGAGAGCCGCACGCGGCAATTATCCCTCAGTCTCGCCGTGCGCGAAACGCCGGTTCTGCGCGAGGCAGGCATCATGCCGCCTGCCAGCCGGTGCCCAACCTGCCTACTCGGCCAAAATCAGCAAGAATCGTCAAGCTGATTCATTTCCTCCGGTCTAGGATAAGACTGAGCGATGAGAACGGTAACCCTGCACGACTACAAGCGGCGGATGCTGCGGGTTCTGGTTCACATCCAGCAGCACCTGGATGAACCACTGCGGCTGGAGGAGCTGGCAGGGGTGTCCTGCTTCTCTCCGTACCACTTTCATCGGGTCTTCAAAGGGATGGTGGGGGAATCGGTGAAGGAATACGTACGCCGCTTGCGTCTGGAGCGGGCCGCCAGCCAACTCAAGCTGGGTTCGGCTTCGGTCATTGACATCGCGCTGGGAGCCGGCTATGACAGCCACGAGGCGTTCACGCGTTCGTTCAAAACCGCCTTTGGCACGGCGCCATCGCAGTTCCGGTTGGCTCGCCGGGTGGAATTGGCCAGGGTCCCGTCGGGCGTCCATTACCACGAGCCGATCACCATTCGCTTTCGAACACTACGTCGAGGAGGAAGTATGAAGGTCGAGATCAAGCAGTTGAAACCGATGCGTGTGGCATTCATGCGCCACATCGGGCCCTACGGAGAAGTGGGCAAGACCTGGGAGCAGTTCCTCACCGTCATGGGGAAAGACGGCTACCTGGGAGGCAATCCGATGATGCTGGGAATTTGCCATGACGACCCGGAGGTGACTCCGCCCACCAAGCTTCGCTATGACGCATGCCTGACCGTAGGCGAAGACTTCGCGCCGAGCGGCGATATTGGAGTGCAAACCGTGGCCGGTGGCGAGTATGCGATGACCACGCACACCGGCCCATACAACCAGCTCGGGCGGACGTACGCGGAGTTCCTGGGGCAGTGGCTGCCGCGCAGCGGCCGCGAACTGCGCCATGCTCCGTGCTTTGAGGTTTATCTCAACGATCCGCAGAGCACGCCTCCGGAGGAATTGCTGACGGACATTTATGCGCCATTGCAGGAGTCAGCGAAGGCTGCGCGGGGGTGACTATGGCTACAGCAGAGAAACTGGATCTGTACAAGGACAACAAGAAGGAGTATGCGGCTACGCCGAAACCTGCGCTGGTAGAGATTGGCCCGGCTGTTTATCTCAGCATCAGCGGGCGAGGCGCGCCTGGCGGGAGCGCGTTTACCGATGCCATTGGCGCACTGTACGGAGTGGCATTTACGGTCAAGATGACCCGCAAGTTTGCCGGCAAACGAGACTATGCTGTCTCAAAACTCGAAGCTGTTTGGCCGAATCTGAACAGCAATGACCCCACGCCTGATAAAGAACAGTGGACCTGGCAATTGATGATTCGGACGCCGAAGTTCGTAACGGAAAAGGACCTCAGCCAGGCAAGGGAGACATTGGCGAAGCGCGGGAAAGGAGCTGGCGTCGAGCGGGTCGAATTGCGGCCGCTTAGCGAAGGGCTGTGTGTGCAGGCATTGCACGTGGGACCGTACGACGACGAAGGCAAGACCATGGCGACGATGCGGGCTTTTGCTGAGAAACAGGGGCTGCGCGTCGCCGGCGCACACCATGAAATCTACTTGTCCGATCCGCGGCGGGTGGAGGCGTCCAAACTCAAGACCATCCTGCGGGAGCCCGTGAGGAAGGTGGAGGCGTAATCGGTTGCGTTTGCGCGAATCTCAAACATTCGGTCTCGGGTGACTCGCCCTACTTCTCTGGACTTGTCGGCGAGTCGTCGAGCCTGGTGGCCAAATTTACGTCTCCACCGCGAGGATGATCTCCTGGAAGCGGACTTGGAGATAACCGGCGAGACACCTGAGCGGTGGCGAAAGGCATCTTGTGGTTCTCGTGCTTGCAGCTCAGAGCGTTTCGATCTCCCATGCGGCGCCGTCCAGCCTACACAGCTTGTTTCGCACGCTCTCCTGCAATGCCTGCAAACGTTCTTGCGAAAGCCTGCCCTCGGCCCTCGCCCGGACGAGGTGGCTCTCCTCAGTGAAGCGCACAACGACACCGTCTACCAGCGCTCGAAAAACGTTGTGATGATCTGGATCCTGAGGAAGCTCGGTGACCGAATCATCGGGACGATAAAGGAACGGTATCAGGTCCAGGTCGGGCGCTCGGCCGATGTTCGCCTCCAGGCGTTGCATCTCTTTCACCAGGCCCTCTTTCCACTGCATGTCGCGCATCCAAATCGCCTGGCGCAGATTAAATAGCTGGCTGTGCTTGCGATCCGTGCGGCGAAATGTCCACTGTTGCCAGTTCCGCTCCGTACTCCGCGTCCAGATCCAGCTCCGCAGGTCGAGTACCCAATCGTCAACATTCTCCTTCATGCTCCTTTCCGCAGAACCAGGGTCGATCATGCCGCCGGTCACTGTAATCGACTGGCCATCGTCGGATAGGACGGCCCTGTGGCCATGAATCCAGCCGGGCGACGTACCGAGTGCATTGATCCTGCGGATCGCAAAGTTGTCGAGCATCAATTGAAGGACTTGCGTTTCCCTCTTATTCAGTCGCTCCTCCTGATAGCCCAGCGAGCCAATCAGTAAAATGCTCTCCCGCAAGAGCGTGGCGGTATGAAAGTCTGTGGGAGGAAACACTTCCTTCGAGTAACCATAGATCGCGATTTCGCCATCGGGCGATCTCACAACGACATCGTTGTAAATGAAGAAGTCCGGGTCGTAGTAATCTTCATGCTCTCCCGCAATCAAAACCTCGCGACCATCGGTTAACACCGTCGTAGTTTGGCCAAAACGCTCAAAGCACCACCCTGGGCCTGCATCTAAAGCCGATGGGCCTCCAAGCAACTCGGTGGCTTGGTAGGCATTCATTCGCGTACGGATAAGCCACTGCCAGACCGGGTTGGTTAGAACGCTCGGATTTGCGTTCCCGAGTCTCGGAGATCGCCACTCCAGAAAGAGCTCTCGTGTGATGGGTATGTCGTCGGTATTGGTGCTCACCCTCGGCCCTTCACATGAAATTCCGCGTGTGCAGGCCGGAAAGCTCTTCTGCATCTTCCCCGCTGAATCCTAAATGCAGCATGCGCTTTTGCCGAAGCTCGTCCATTTCCTTCACGAGCTCGACGACCTTCTCATGACCGCGGCGCAGGTCCGACGGATTCCAGCCTCCTGCGGCGACCAGTCGAAGGGCGTCGAACACTTCGGCGTTCAACCCGGCCGTATTCCGCAGAACATCATGACGGCGGTGCACGGCGCTGGCCAGCTTCGGCAGAACGCCGGGGTCCTGCGCAATATGCTCGCGAAGGTGCGCCATGCCGAACGCCACGTGCCGGGCCTCGTCCTGCGCGGCCAGACGGCACACGGCGGCGGTGACAGGATCGGGAGCGTTGTGGTCGAGGAACCAGAGCAGCGACAGAAACGTGCCCTCGCCCAGAACGGATAGCAAAAACGATGCGATCGCAAAATCAGGCTCTTCGACCAGCGTCTTGAGCGATGCCTGGCCTCCCGATGTGGAGAGCCCCATTTCCTTGCGCTTCAGCAGCGCGCGCCGCGTGAAGACTTCAATATGCCGCGCTTCGTCCGCGGCCTGGAGCGCGAGCACCTGCATCACCTCGCGGAAATGCGGGTGCAGTTGCGAGACGAACCGGCTCGGTACGAGCAGCGCCGCCGTCTCGTTTTCGATCAGATAGGTCATGATCTGCACAACGGCATCTTCGACTTCGCCGGGCAGATCAAATTCTGTGTTCCACGGAACGGCGGTGGCGGGGTCCCACTGCGCCGCGGCGCCCTGCGCGTAGATGCGCCCCGCGTCGTTGGACCAGACTTCCATCTTGTCGGCCAGATTGAAGGCGAACTCGGGCGAGCCGCTCTCGACCAGCGATCCGCGGGCTGCCAGCCCCCAGCGTTGCGGCGCATGCCGGGCGACCGCCTGTGGCGCCGCCGGATCCGCAAAGCCCGCCCGCTCCGCGCCCGCCCAGCGCGCGGCATTCGTCGAGCCCGCTGTAATGACCGCCTGGGAATCGCCCGCGCCCAGCCATTCGAAATTGTGCCCCTCGAGGCGGCACCAGGAGCGGAGATGCAGTTCCATGTCGGGCGCGGAGCCCGAAATCGAAATCTGCTCGCCCGGTCCGGCGTGCCGCAGGGCGCGCTTCACCAGCAGCGCGCCGCCCTCGTCGAACCCCAGATCTCCCAAATCTACGCGCATGACGCTGCAACCTGCCGCACGAATGGCTCGACGTAACCGAACCGGTCCACCGCCTCATTCAGCAGGGCGTAGCCTTGGGTACG
>DASQHA010000005.1:0-24416 GCA_035632335.1 Terriglobales bacterium | reverse complement strand
GACCTCTGCGCCGATCTGGTAGAACTGGCGATAACGCCCTTTCTGTGGACGCTCCCGGCGAAACTGCGGCCCGATGTAGTAAAGCTTGTTCAGCCCGCGGTCCCAGAGTTTGTGCTCGATGTAGGCGCGCACCACGCTGGCGGTATTCTCAGGACGCAAAGTCAGCGACTGGCCTTTGTCACTCTGCGCCCGCCCGCGGTCTTCCCACGTATACATCTCCTTCGCGACCACATCGGTTTCCTCGCCCACCCCGCGGGCAAAGAGTTCGGTCGACTCGAAGATAGGGGTGCGAATCTCGTGAAAGTTATAAGCCCGGAAAACATCGCGCACCGCGGCTTCGACAAAGTTCCACAACGCCGTCTCCGGCGGTAGAAGGTCGCGGGTTCCTCGGACCGCTTTAATCATGAAGACGGACCATCAGCTCTCAGTTTCAAGTTCCCGGTTCTCAGTCTGAAAAGAATACCTTAGTTTTATGCGGCGAAGTCTTCGTCACTCGGCACCGGCATGGGCGGCGGCACCCGGTCGGTCACTTCGGCCAGGACCGCGAGCTTCTCCGCCAAGGCGCCAGTCAACGACCCCGGCTGATAGCGCCAGCGGAAATTCCCTTCGGTGACGCTGGGGGTGTTGAGCCGGCCTTCGCTGCCCAGTCCCAACACATCCTGCAACGGAACCACCGCCAGGCTGGCGACTGACTCCTGCGCCAGGCGAATAAAAGCCCAGTGGATACCGTCTTCGCACGCCCCGACATAGGCCTGGATGGCTCGCCGCTCATCCTCGGTTACGCCCGACTTCCACCAGCCCAGCGTGGTGTCATTATCGTGAGTGCCGGTGTAGACCACGCGGTCGGCGGTGAGACGATGCGGCAGATATACATGCGCCCCGGCGTCAGCGAAACCAAATTGCAGCACCGCCAATCCCGGAATCTTGTGGCGCTCGCGCAGGGCATGCACTTCAGGCGTAATGTGGCCCAGATCCTCCGCGAAGAAAGGCAGTCCGCCCAGCACATCGCGAAGCTTGTTGAACAACTCGTCCTTGGGACCGTCCACCCAGCGGCCTTTCACCGCCGTTGTCTCATGGGCGGGAATCTCCCAGAACTGGTCAAAGCCGCGAAAGTGATCGAGGCGGATGTAGTCGCAACTCTGAGCGCCCCAGCGCAAGCGGTCAATCCACCAGTCGTAGCCGCGGGCCCGGATCGCGTCCCAGTCATAGAGCGGAGTGCCCCAGCGCTGGCCGGTGGCGCTGAAGGCGTCAGGCGGGACCCCGGAGACGGCCACTGGCTCGAGATCGTCTTTCCGCAAGCGGAACAGGTCGCTGTGCGCCCACACATCGGCGCTGTCGTAGGCGACGAAAATGGCGATATCACCCACCACGCGAATGGACCGCTGGGCGCAGTAGCGCCGCAGAGCATGCCACTGCTCGTAGAAGAAAAACTGGATCACGCGCCGCAAATCCATCTCGACCGCCAACTCCTTGCGGGCCGCTGCTAAAGCGGTCGCTTCGCGGCGAGCCAGGGCGCGCGGCCATTCCTTCCAGCATTTGCGGTCATAGCGTTCGCGCAGCGCATCGAACAGGACAAAGTCTTCCAGCCACCACGTGTTCTCCCCGCAGAATTTCTCCAGGCGATGGCGGGCGCTGCCTTCGGCTTTCTTAAGAAAATTCCGGGCGGCGGCGAAAATCAGCGGCATCTTGCGCTGAAAAACTTCTTCATAGTCGATGGCGCCCGCCTGGCGCGGCAAGCCGCCCAGCTGGGACGCATCCATCCAGCCATGCTCCGCCAGGCGCTCCAGGCTGATGAGCAGCGGATTGCCGGCGAAAGCCGAAGTGGAGGAGTAGGGAGAATTCCCCGTGGCCGGCGGGCCCAGCGGCAGCACCTGCCATAAGCCCTGCCGCGCCGACGCCAGAAAATCGGCAAACTCATAAGCAGCCGGGCCGAAATCACCAATGCCACCGCGCGCGGGAAAGGATGTCGGGTGGAGCAAGATACCGGTGGCGCGGGGGAATGGCATCATCGGAACTACCCCGATGCTACCAGCAATCGCGGACGCGGTGGGCAGCCGTGGTTTTACTCTCCCTGTTCCGGGGCGGCCTGCGCCCGGGTCAGGCTCTTCATCTCGTCGGCATTGATCTGGATTTTTCCCGACTTCTCCATCTGCGCCCGCAGGTTGGTGACAAACAGGCCAAACATTTCCTGCTCCTGGTTCTGGATGAGCGCATCGCGGACCTGGTCCTTTTTGGCTTCAAAATCCTGCGGCGTCGGCTCCTGCTTCTGCTGCACCGACAAAACCACTCCCGTGGTGCCGTTGGTGATCGGTCCACTGATTTCGCCGATTTTCAGGCTGAAGGCCACCGAGGCGCCGCCCGACATGGCACCGATGTCCGGAACCTGCCCGTCTGGCAGGACAAAGTCGCTGGTCTTGAGGGTCGCGCCGGCCTCCTTGGCTGCCTTTTTCAGATCGTGCTCGGCCTTGGCGCGATCCGCCATCTCCTGGGTTTTCTGGTTGAGCAAGGCGGCGACTCGCTCGTTCCTGAATTCTTGTTCCACCCGGCTTCGAATCTCTTCGTACGTAGGAGTCGACGCCGGCTTGATGGCCAATACGTCGAACACGGCGTAGCCCTGCGCAACCTGGACCTGGTCAGGTGGGGCCTTTTCGACCTGGCCAAACACCGCGTCCATGAATTGCGGCGCGTTGCCGATGCCCGGCAGGGCGTCGGTGCGGCTGACGAAGTCGGTGGTGATCACGTTAAGGCCTTTGGCTGTGGCCGCCTTGTCCAGTCCTTCGCTACGGGCCTGCGCGAGCAAACTATTCACCTGGTTGGCTGCAGCCTGCGCGGCTTTCTGTTGCCGGATGGCGCCTTCGATCTGGTCTTTGACCTCGTCCAGACTCTTCACATGCGCCGCCTGCTTGTCGTCGACGCGGATGATATGAAAGCCGTAGCTGCTCTGCACCAGGCCGCTGGTGGCGCCCTTGGCCAGGGAGAAGGCGGCTTGTTCGAATTCCGGGACGGTGCGGCCTTTGCCGATCCAGCCCAGCGAACCGCCGTTCTTGCCGCTGCCCGGGTCTTCGGAATACTTTTTGGCTAGCTCCGCGAAGTTCCCGCCCGCCTTCAGCTGCTTGAGGACATCTTCGGCCTTCTTGCGCGCTTCTTCGACGCCTTTGGGATCAACCTTGCCATCCGCGCCGGGGAGCGGAGTCTTGATCAGGATGTGGCTTACATTCACCTGCTCGGGCACGCGGTAATCGTCGCGATGCTGGTCGTAGTAGGCCTGCAGATCTTCGCGAGACACGTTAACCGCCGCCTCGATCTTCGCCGTATCCAGCACGACATACTGAACCTTGCGCTTCTCCGGAATGGAGTTGTTGTAAGACGCCTTGTTGGCCTCGTAAAAGGCCTTCAACTCCGCCTCGCTCGGGTTGATCTGCTTCAGCAAATCATCTTTCCGCAGGACGGCGTAATCGAACTTGACCTTGGTATTTTGTTTCTCAAATTCCCGGTGGACGTCATCGTCTGAGACCAGCGCGCTGCCGGTCACCAGGTTGCGCAGTTTGTCCAGCAGGATCTGGTCCTTCAGGCCCTGCTCGAAGGCGGGCACGCTCAGGTCCGCGTTTTGCAGGATGTTCTCGTATTGCTGCTGGCCGACAAACTTGCCGCCGGGAAAGAAGGTGGCGGAGTAGCGGCCGTGCACCAATTCATCCCGCACTTCTTCGTCCGTGACCCGCAAGCCCAGCCTTTCAGCTTCCGCGACCAGGGCCTTTCGGCTGATCAGGTTTTGCGCGGCGCGTTCGGCAAAGTAGGGGAGCAGCATTTCAGCCTGTTCGCCGCCGCGGGGGAACTGCTGGCGCAGCAACTGCCGGGCCTCGCGCTGCACCTCCTGCGTGGTCACCGGCTCGCCCGCTACTTTGGCCACGACGCCCTGCCCCGGCCCGCCCAGCCCGATGCTGTCGCCAATACCGCCCGGAACCAGCGTGATCACCATGGCCGCGCAAATGACCAGCAGCATGCCGCCGAGAATGATTTTCTTGGTCGGGCCAGGGGTCTGCAGAAATCGAATCATTTTCGTGTCACTCCAGAATTTGAAGCGGAAACTTTGATTATAGACTAGACCGATGCGGACGCGAGCGCCCCGCTGGTGTGCGGGATTAACTGAAGATCCAGGATGAGAATACAGGGAAGAGGGATGCACGAGCGGCGCGCTCCCGCCCACACTTGCAAAAATCAGCCATTGAAACGTATTAATACTCCGTGCTATTAAGCTAGAGTCAGACCGGTGCTCGCCCTGAAAACCCATCTCCCGCAAAGGATCGCTTGATGACGATGAACAAGAGCAGCCTGCTGTGTCTCCTGGTGCTGTCTTTCTCCAGCCTGATTTCTGCGCAGCAGGCGAGCTCTCTCCACTCCGAAGCGAGTCTCTCCCTTCGCGACGGCTGGAACCTGCAGTCTTCGTGCAAAGTGGAAGCGAAGGGCGAGACCGTTTCCACGCCCTCGTTCCAGCCCAAGGATTGGTATTCCGTATCGGTGCCCACCACCGTGGTCGCGGCCCTGGTCAAGCACAAGGTGTATCCCGACCCGTTTTTCGGGACAAACCTGCGGACTTTCCCCGGGGTCACCTACCCCATCGGCGCGAATTTTTCCAACATCCCGATGCAAGCCGACAGCCCCTTCATTGTGCCCTGGTGGTACCGCAAGGAATTCGTCTTGCCCGCCAGCTTCAAGGGAAAGACGATCTGGTTGAATTTCGGCGGCATCAACTACCGCGCCAACATCTGGCTGAACGGCAAGCAGCTGGCCAAATCAGAAGACGTGGCCGGAGCGTGGCGAACCTACGAGTTCAATATCACCGATTACGCTGTCCTGGGAAAACCGAACGTTCTGGCCCTTGAAGTCTTCTCCCCCACCGACACCGATCTGGCGATCACGTTCGTGGACTGGAACCCCGCGCCTCCCGACAAGAATATGGGCCTGTTTCGCGACGTGGATATCACCACCAGCGGGCCGGTCGCGGTGCGCTATCCCACGGTGGTTTCGAAAGTGGACTTGCCGGCCAACGACCAGGCCCATCTCACGGTGACGGCGCTGCTGAAGAACGCCGCCAGTCATCCCGTCAAAGGAACGCTCAAGGGCGCGATCGAGAAGACAGAATTTTCCCAGGAAGTCGAACTTGGGCCTGGCGAGTCGAAGGACGTCAGCTTTGCTCCGGACCAGTTTCCCCAGCTGAATTTCGACCATCCCGGCTTGTGGTGGCCGGCGCAGATGGGCAAGCCCGAGCTCCACACGCTCAGACTGGAATTCGATCTCGAAGGCAAGATTTCCGACCGCTCGGAAACCAGGTTTGGCATTCGCGAGGTCAAGTCCGAAGTGCTTTCGGCCAACCGGCGCTTGTTTTCGATCAATGGCAAAAACATTCTGATCCGCGGCGGCGGATGGTCTCCCGACATGATGCTGCGTGAAGACCCGCAGCGCCTGCGCGACCAGTTCCGTTATGTGCAGGACATGGGCCTGAACACCATCCGCCTCGAGGGCAAACTGGAAACGAAAGAGTTCTTCGACCTGGCCGACGAGCGCGGAATTCTGCTCATCGCCGGCTGGTGCTGTTGCGATCACTGGGAGCACTGGCCGAACTGGAAGCCGCAGGATTTCACCATCGCGGAACAATCGTTGCGCGACCAGATTTACCGCCTGCGCGGCCATCCCAGCCTGATCGCGTGGCTGAATGGCAGCGACAACCCGCCCCCGCCCGACGTCGAACAAACCTATCTGAAGGTGGAGAAGGACCTGCTCTGGACGAACCCGGTAGTGTCTTCCGCAACCGCAAAGCTCGCGGGCTTCTCCGGTGAAAGCGGCGTGAAGATGACCGGACCGTATGAATACGTGGCGCCTTCCTACTGGCAAACCGACAAAGCTACCTCGGCCGTCCAGTGCAACCAGGGCGGCTGCGGCGGAGCCTATGGCTTCAACACCGAAACCAGCATGGGACCGGCGGTTCCGCCGATCGAGAGCATCCGCGAAATGGTCGGCAAGGACCACCTCTGGCCCATTGACGACACCTGGAACTACCACGCTGGCGGCGGCGCGTTCAAAGACCTCCACGTTTTTACCGACGCCTTGAACGCGCGTTTCGGCCCCGCCACCAGCGCCGAGGATTATGCCGTCAAAGCGCAGTTGCAGACCTACGAAGGCGTGCGCGCCATGTACGAGGCCTACAGCCGGAATAAATACACCTCGACCGGCGTAATTCAGTGGATGCTCAACAATGCCTGGCCCTCGATGATCTGGCATCTCTACGATTACTACCTGCGCCCGGGCGGCGGCTACTTCGGTACCAAAAAGGCGACCGAACCGCTGCATCCCGTCTATGGCTACGACGACCATTCCGTCTGGCTGGTCAGCAGCCAGTACCAGGACGCCAACGGATTGAAGCTCACCGCCCAGGTTCTCAACCTGGACATGAGCGAAAAGTTTTCCAAAGAAGTCTCGCTCGATGCCGCCGCCGACAGTACCAACAAAATCCTGACTCTGCCCGACATCGACGGCCTCAGCCCGACCTATTTCCTGGTGCTCCGCCTGAGGGACTCTTCCGGAAAACTGGTGGGCTCGAATTTCTACTGGCTATCCAGCAAGCCCGAGACGCTCGACTGGGAGAAGTCGAACTGGTACACGACGCCTACATCGTCATATGCCGATTACACTGCCCTGTCTCAACTGCCCAAGGTAAAACTGAAAATGGCAGACCGCACCGAGCGCAAAGGCGAAGATGCAATCACACACATCACGCTGGAAAATCCCAGCAAGAGCCTGGCCTTCTTTGTGCGTCTCAAGGTAAACAAGGGTAAAGGCGGTGACGAGATACTTCCCGTGGTCTGGCAGGACAACTATATTTCGCTCCTGCCCGGCGAGAAACGGGAAGTCACGGCAACCTATCGAGCGCAGGAACTGGGAACAGCCCAGCCGGCGGTAGAGGTCAGCGGCTGGAACCTGGAGTAACTTTCGGATTGCCGGACTCTCGGATTGACGAATTGGCGATTTGATTTCAGATTTCAGATTTCAGATTATTGATTTCAGATTGGAATTCCCGTGACGCGGGGATTCTGGGATTCAAATCTGAAATCAATAATCTGAAATCTAAGATCTGCAATCACTTCAAATTCGACAATTCTAAAATCCGGCAATTCGACAATCTCTCTCAGTCTTCCTCCGGGGGCACATCGAAATTCACCAGGTTGCTCTGGAACCCCTTGGTCTTCCATGCTCCGTAGGCAATCCCCGTGATCATCCAGATGGATCCCGTGATCAGCGCCAGGTTCGACAGATGGATCCAGATGAACAGGCAAATGATAAATCCCAGCACGGGAGGAATCAGTTGTCCCAGGGTGCGGTCTTCGCCGCGAATGTAGTAGTGGGTCAGCGCCGCCAGATTGACGCCCATGAAAGCGATCAACGCGCCGAAGTTGAGCAGTTGCGCGCCATTGTCGTAGGTGATGAGAAACGCCCCCAGCAGCGCAATCGCGCCGACGAAAATCACGTTGTTGGCGGGAATCCGAGTCTTGGGATGGATGGCGCCAAAGAATTTCCTGGGAATCGCATCGCTTCGTCCCATGCCATAAAGCAGACGCGCAGCCCCGAGTTGCGAGCCCATGCCGGAACCAACTGTAGCAATCAGCAGCGTAATGCTGATGGCCTTGGTCAGCAGCGGGCCGCCCGCGATCGCGGCCACGTGGCTGAAGGCGTTTTCCACTTCGGCCGCCGAGAACATGTACTGCGAGCTGAGCAATTGCGCGCCATAGACTTCAGCCGCGGCCAGAAATCCCGTAATCACGCAGACCAGAACGGTAGCCAGAAAAATATTCCGCTTGGGATTGTCCACTTCCTCCGACAAGGTCGAAATGCCGTCGAAACCGATATAGGTCAGCACCGCCACCGAGGTGCCGTGGAACACCCCGTTGATCGAAAAAGTCTGGGGGTTGTAAAAGGGGCGCAGGAAGTAGGCCTCGGGATATTGCGGCAAGTGGAAAATGTAGCGGACCGTGTACCAGAAAAACGCCAGAATCACCGCTCCCATGATTGCGCACAAGGTTGAATTGATCCGCGCCGAGGTTTTCACCCCGCGCAGATTCAGGGTGGTAAACAACACAGCAAATATGATCGGCCACAACAGGCCGGGGTACGGAATCTGATAGCGGGTTCCACTCAACAGGTCGGCCATCGCCTTGGAACACCAGATGGTGCAGATCAAAGGATTCAGGATGTAATCCATGGTCATGCTCCAGCCGGTGACATAGCCGAGGGAGGGATGCAGTTCGCGGCCCACGTAGGTGTAGGCTGAACCCGCGCTGGGATATACCCGCGCCATGCGTCCATAGCTCATGGCGGTGAACACCATGGCGACCATGGCAATCAGGATTGAAGTGACCACGTGGCCCTGGCCCGCGTTGCTGAACACGCCATAGGCGGGCATCGGCGCGGTCGGCTGGATAACGATGATGCCGTAAAGAATCAGGTCCCAGAGGGTGAGCGATCGGCGAAGCCGCAAACCTGGGGAGGAGGAAGAAGTGCCGGTCGGAGTGGTTGCCATTCCCGCGTATTGGATTATGCCGCGTGCGGCGCTGTCAACGATTAAAACGATTTTGTGGGGCGGACACTCCTGTCCGCCGCTTTTGACTTTGACTTAAGCCAGGGATCATGGAAAGCCCGTAAAGCCGGGCAAGGATCAACCCCAAAGGCGGCGGACAGGAGTGTCCGCCCCACACCAATTTACTTTTTCGGAGCCACGGTCAGGCCAAACACGGAGGTCTGTCCCTGTCCGGCCACATTCAGACCACGAACGCCCTCCTGGTTCGGCAGGTAGAGCGTCTTGCAATGCTCGCAACGGTAGACTTCGGCGTCCGGTCCCCAGGCTTCTGCCGCGTCGCCGCAGGCCTGCTCGACCACATCGGTGGTATAGAACCAGCGCTTCAAATGTCCGCCGCAGAATTTGCCCTTGGCGTCTTTTTCGTTGCAGGAACGCTGTCCCGGCTTCTTGATTTTTACTTTGTGATGGGGAAGCTGGGGAGGAGCAGTCACGCTTTCGGTGGTGGGCAAGGGCTATCCTCGTCGCTGCGGCCCGGGGGCCGCCGGATTTTACGGATTCATTTTACTCGAAGGCGTTTGAGCGGAGCTACCGCGTCCTCAATCGAATTCCTGCCGGGGCGCGGCCTGCTGCGCTCCCACGCGACCGATGACGATATCCGCTGTGATGTAGCCTTCGCCCTTTATCGGACTGCCCGCCATCCGCCGCAGCATCGCGATCTGTCCCACGTGGGTCAGGGCATCGGCGATCGGCGCCTGCAAGAGCTTCTCCGGCGTTTCATGCAAAGGCTCGGCCGACGCCAGGTAGTCGTCAAAGCGCTGGAGCGCGGCAAAGAAGCGATCGGACTCTTTGTCCCACGGCAAGGGCTTCGAATTGCTCCAGCGCTGCGCGCCCTGCGCGATGGAGAGTCCCCAATCGAGCAGGTCGCCCACATGCGCCAGGATTCGCCCCGCGGTACGCCCCGATTCGCAGCCGCGGAATTCGGCAAAGCCCGAAGGCGCATTGCGGACCGCTTTGCCACCGCGGTACGCCAGCGTCGCCACGGCGTGGCGCAAGAGTTCACGTTTCGGATCAGAACTGGAAGCCATGGTGTTTTCTCCCTCTATCATTTATCGCTTATTGTCATCCCGAGCGCAGACAGTTCATTCGCTCGCGAATGAACCGGCGGAGTCGAGGGACCCCTACCCATACCCCCGGCCCATTCAAACCGCCGCTAATCGTCACCGCCTCGAAAAATCCAACAGACTCGCAGCGCCTATGGTCAAGTAGGGGTCCTTCGACTGCGTGACTGCGTCGCGAAGCGAAGCAGTCCCTCCGCTCAGGATGACAAACATGTGATGCAAGGCGCTATCCGCGCTTCTTGCCTCGCAACGCTCCCGCGGCTCGCAGCGCACCCCGCAGCCGCCGGCCCAGGCCTCGGGCAAATTGCCCATCGAGCAATCCCTCCATCTGGCGCGCCAAAGCCTTGCCATATCCGTACCACCAGATTTTTTCGATGCCCGGCAGACGGTCGGAATCGAGATATTTTATCCGCACCATTTCTTCCAGGCCAAAGCGTCCGTGAGAACGGCCGATGCCGCTGGCCTTCATGCCTCCGTGAGGAGCTTCACTGATGCCGAAGCAGGAGACCACATCGTTCACCATGACCGTTCCCGCCTGAATGCGCCGCGCCAGCGCGTCTCCGCGGGCGCCATTGCGGGTCCACACACTGGCGGCCAGGCCGTAATCGGAATCGTTGGCCAGAACGACCGCTTCATCGTCGCTGTCGAAGGGCATCACCGGCAAGACCGGCCCAAATGTTTCTTCGCGCATGATGCGCATCCGGTGGGTAACATCTGCCAGAATGGTGGGCGCGTAGTAGTTGGCCCCGATTTCCGGCAGGCGTTTTCCGCCCGCCAGCACGCGCGCTCCCTGCGCCCGGGCGTCTTCCACCTGCGATTCCACGTTGCACAACTGGCGCTGGTGGATCAGCGGGCCAATCTCGATTTCGGGTTCCATGCCGTTACCCACTCGCAAGCGTGCGGTCCGGCGCATGCAGGCGTCGAGAAACGGCTGGTACAGGCTGCGATGCACGTAGCAACGCTCGACCGAAAGACAGGCCTGTCCAGCGTTCACGAAAGCGCCCCACACCGCGCCCGCAGCGGCAACTTCGATATCGGCATCGTCGAGCACCAGCATGGCGTCTTTCCCGCCCAGTTCCAGCACCACCGGCAGCAGGCGCGCGGCCGCGGCCTGCGCGATCTGCTTCCCGGTTGAAACGCTTCCGGTGAAGACCAGTTTGTCGATGGCGGCGTTGATCAGGGCCGCTCCTGTCGCACCAGCGCCCACCACCACCTGAAAAATTTCGCCGGGCACGCCGGCCTGGTGCAGCAGCGACGCCAGTTGAATCGCCGTGAGCGAGGTGAACTCCGAGGGCTTCACTACCACCGCGTTTCCCGCCACCAATGCAGCCAGGCTCTCCGTGGCCGGAATTGAAAAGGGATAATTCCAGGGCGCGATGATGCCAATCACACCGTAGGGCTCGCGGACCACCCGGCCGGACTTGGTCTTCATCGCCAGGTTGCCGTGAGGGACAGGTTCGTCCCGCAGCAAGTGAAAGGCGTTGTCGATCAGGAAGCGCGCGGCGTCGAGCACGACCAGCACTTCCGTCAGCAGGGCCTCGACATAGGGCTTGCCGGCTTCGCGAGTCACGAACTGCGCCACTTCGGATTTGTTCCGGTGCAGCTGCAGCTGAAACTCGCGCAGGATCGCGATTCTCTTGCGCACTCCCATCTCGGCCCAGGCAGGCTGGGCCGCTTGGGCGCGGGCGACCGCGGCATGGACCTGAGCTTCTGATGCCGATTCGAATTCGCGCAGGGTCTCGCCGGTCGCGGGATTGGTCGAGACTATCTTTCGGGCAGCGATTTGGAGATCGGTTGCCATGGGGAAAATCAAAATCCGCGGGCGAGTCGCCCGCGACCACACATACCTCCTGATACACCAGCTCCTAATACTCGACGCTGACCAGGCACAAGCCGCTGGCCGGGGCGGTGGCTCCGGCGGCGGACCGCGAACGTGCTTCCAGAATTCGCGCCAGGTCGGAGGGCTTCAGAGTTCCCTTCCCTACCAGCAGGAATGTTCCGACCAGGTTTCGCACCATGTGATGCAAGAACCCCGCGCCTCGCACGGTATAGACAAATTCATCGCCCTGCCGTTCCCAACTCGAACTGAAAATCTGCCGGACATTAGACACTTCCTCCCGTCCCCGCTCCGGATCCACTGCGGCAAACGAGGTGAAATCATGCTCGCCCACGACCAGGCCCGCTACCGCTTGCACCTCATCTTCGTCCAAGGGATAGGGATAGTGCCACACGTAGCGGGCGAGAAAAGGCGGACAGACGGGGCCGCGAAACATCCGGTAGCGATAAGTCTTGGCGCGGGCTGACTTGCGGGCATGAAATTCCGCGGGCGCCTCGGCGGCGTCGAGCACCCGGATGGCGGAAGGCAAAATATCATTCAGCGCGACCACCAGGTTCTCGGGCGGGATGGGCGATTGCGTGGCGAAGCTGGCGACCTGGCCGAGAGCGTGCACTCCCGCGTCGGTGCGCCCCGAGCCCTGGGGCAGCAGATCTTCGCCTGTGACCCGTCCAATGGCCGAGGCCAATGCGCCCTGGATGGTGGCTGCACCGGGCTGGACCTGCCAGCCCGAGAACTCCGTGCCATCGTAAGCCAGGACCAATTTGAGATTGCGCATGACGATTGTTTGGAGTCTCACCGGCAGTGATCATCATCCAATGTGCTTGCCAGACTTTACAAAGTTTTACCTGGCCCGACGGGCTGCGGCTGCAAAATGCGTAACCGGGCGTCAGCTATACTATGGCATTCAAATCGCACCCCGGGACCGAAATCAGGAAGGGCGCCGGTAGAGCTAGAAAAATGAAACCTGGCGGCCATGCTTTGCGTACCATCGCTTGATTTCCAGAAGCCTTTGACGTCTTCATTATCAGATTGAGCAGGGAGAGAATCGAATGTTTTTGTCTGCTTTGCAATGCGCCTTCCGGCGGACCCTTGCGGTCGTCCTCGCCGGCGCTTTAACCGCCATGGGTTGGGCTCAAACCGCCGCCCAACCGGCTGCGGCCTTGCCCGACAACCCGCGACCCCAGCGCCAGGCGGTCATGGACTATTCCCGGCCCACTTCGCATTTCCCCGACCCCATAGGGCCTTACCTGGTCCACCACCTCCCGCCGGCCGACCTGGCCAACACGCCGCGCATCGAGCAACTGTTGCGCGATGGCAAGCTCTATCTGTCGATGAATGACGCGGTGGCGCTGGCGCTCGAAAACAATCTGGATATCGCCATTTCCCGCTACAACCTTAACATCGCGGATACCGACGTGCTGCGCGCCAACGCGGGTGCGAACACCCTGGGCGTGAGCCTGGGCCTGCTGCAAGGCACGCCCGGAGGCAACGCAGGCGGACTGGGCGGAACCGTCGGATCAGGCACGGGCGGCACCAGCGTGAGCGGAACCGCGGGCGCCGGCGGAGGCACGTCGGGCCTGGTCAGCAGCACTTTAGGCAGCGGGCCGCAGATCACCAGTTTCGATCCGATCGTTACCGGCAACTTGCAGTTTGACCACAACAACGTCTTGTCCGCCAGCACTTTTGCTCTTCCCATCACGGTGCAGAACGCCACCACCGCCAATTTTTCGTACTTGCAGGGTTTCAAGTGGGGCTCGAACCTGCAGGTAGGATTCAATAACACGCGCAGCACCACCGACTCCCTGTTTGCCACCCTGAGCCCGACGTTGGGCTCTAATTTTCAGGCAAGGTTTACCCAGCACCTGCTGCAGGGCTTCGGCTTTGCGCCCAACACGCGCTTTATCCGTATCGCGAAGAACAATCGGGAAATTTCCGACGTGGCCTTCCGCCTGCAAATTATTACCACCGTGGACCAGATCGAAAACATGTACTGGGACCTGGTGTTCGCCTACGAAAACGTCAGGGTGCAGAATGAGTCCCTGACCTTCGCCCAGAAGACGCTTTCCGACACCCAAAAACAGGTCGAAATCGGCACCCTGGCTCCTATTGAAACCGTGCGGGCGCAGAGCACCGTGGCCAGCGACCAACAACAGCTCACGCTGGCCCTGACCAACCTGCAATTGCAGCAATTATTGATGAAGAACGCGCTCAGCCGCACTCTGGTGGACCCGCGCCTGGCCGATGCCGAGGTGATCCCCACTTCCACCATGCAATTGCCGCAGCAGGAAGCGGTGGTTCCGACCCAGGACCTGGTGAACGATGCCTTGAGCCATCGCGGGGAGCTGGCGGAAGCCCGCATCAACCTGAAGAACGAAGAAGTCAGCATGAAGGCGGTCCGCAGCTCCCTGCTGCCTTCTTTGGATCTGTATGGCTACTATGGCGGGTCGGGACTGGGAGGGGCGCAGAACCCAAACAACCTGTGTCCGCCTCCTCCAGCGCCCCCCACTTTCGGGTGCTCCACAAATCCGGTGACGCCTGTGAGCTACGGCAGCACGCTCAACCAGCTGATCAATTCCACTGCTCCCGACAAAGGAATCGGATTGCAGCTGACCATCCCCATTCGCAACCGGGTCGCGCAGGCTACCCAGATCCGGTCAGAACTGGAATACCGCCAGGCGCAGATGCGACTGCAACAGCTGGAGAACCAGGTTCGTATTGAAATACGCAACGCCCAGTTTGCGGTTCAGCAGAACCGCGCCAGCGTCTCCTCCGCCCAGGCAGCGGTTGATCTGGGCCGCCAGTCGCTCGATGCGGAACAGAAGAAATATGCGCTGGGAGCTTCCACCACCACGCTGGTGCTGCAGAACCGAAGCGCCCTGGCGCAGGCCGAATCTACATTGGTGTCGGCCATGGCCGCATATGAAAAAGCCCAGGTGGAGCTGGACCGCGCCACCGGACTGCTGTTGGACCACGCAGGGATCCTGCTGGCCGATGCTGAACGCGGCGAAGTGACACATATGCCCTCTGTTCCGTACATAGCTCCGCGGCCGGAAGTGCCGGCTTCGGTGATGCCGGCGCAAACCCCACCGCAGTAGCGGTGTGGGGCGGACACTCTTGTCCGCCGCCGTTGAAGTTGTTTTTGTTTGTGGCTTTTCCCGTGGTTATGACGGGCCGCATCAGGCTCAAAACCTAAGTCAAAGGCGGCGGGCGAGGGCGCCCGCCCCACACCAGGCATCCCTGCGAGCATTTCGCGGCGGCCGCTTTCCGGTTTATTCTCTCCCCGTGCATCTCTCTGTCGTTCTGATCACGCACAACGAGGAAGCTAATCTCGGGCGCACGCTTGCCAGCGTGATGCCCCTGGTGCGCGACGGACAGGGAGAAATCATCGTCGTAGATTCGGGCTCGACCGACCGCACCGTGGAAATTGCAAAATCCTTCGGCGCAAAGGTATTTGCCGAAGAGTGGAAGGGTTACGCGGCCCAAAAGAATTCCGCCATAGAAAAAGTGGCCGGGGAGTGGATCCTGAGTCTGGATGCGGACGAGGAACTGGACGGTCCGCTGCAGAAAGCTCTGGCCGACACACTTGAGGACCTGGAACGAAACCCGCAAGTCGCCGGGGTCTGGATCCGGCGCAAGAATGAATTCCTCGGCCGGTGGATACGGCACGGCGGCTTTTGGCCCGATCCAAAGTTGCGCTTATTCCGCCGCGGTCGTGGACGTTTTGAGGATCGTGCCGTGCACGAGACCCTGCAAGTCAACGGCGCGACCGCCGCACTCAAGCAGGGCGCTCTCCTGCATCATTGCTACCCGACCGTCTCCGACTACATCGAGCACATGAACCGCTACTCCTCGCTGGGGGCCGAAATGGCGGTGGCCCAGGGCCGCACCGGATTCAGCGTCATCAATATCGCCCTGCGGCCGCCCTTGACTTTCGTCTACAACTATTTTTTCCGTCTGGGTTTTCTTGATGGGCGGGAAGGATTGCTGCAGCACCTCTACCACGCAGTCTACGTTTTCTGGAAATACGCCAAAGTGTGGGAACTGACCCACTCGCGCAAGGCCTAGCCGGCTCGAGTCCCGTCCGGTACCGCGTCTTCCGGCACCGCCAGCACGGGGCGCACGCCGTCGGCGTAGCCGATGTCGAACAGCATCCCTTCCGACCAGACGCCTCGCATCTTGCGCGGCTCCAGGTTGACCACGAACAGCGCCTGCCGGCCGACAATCTCCTGCGGATTGGCGCGTTCCGTCTTCATTCCGGCGACGATGGTGCGCTCGTGATCGCCAAAGCTCACCCGCAACTGCAGCAGTTTGTCGGAGTTTGGCACGTCGGCGACCGAGACGATGGTTCCGACTCGAACGTCAATCTGATTCAGGACTTCCGGGGAAACCGTCGGCTTGATGGGAGCTGGCATAGTCACAAGATAATCACTGAGGACGCCGAGGGCACGGAGAAAAACGCTCAGGTTTTCTCCGTGTCCTCAGTGCGTTCCGCGGTTAGTTTCAGTCTCACAAATTCGATGATCTGCGGTGTGACGTAAGGCGGCGGAGAAATACGAAACACGGGACGCTGGGCCACCGGCTTCAGTGAAGTCTCCCGCCAGGCGGGCGTCTTCGCCTGCTTCTCATGCAGGAGCACGGCATCGGCCCGATCGAGAAACTCCTGGGCCGATTTCTTGAAATCCACGGTCGCGGGATCAAGCACGGTGAGGTAGAGATCAGGACGCAGAAACCTGAGAATGCTGTTCGATTCCATGATCGCATTCCCGGACTCGGCCAGCACGCCGCGCAGAGCGGGCAGGGCTTCCGCCAGACGTCCCTGCTCGGTCCGCACCCACCATGCCCGGGCCGCGCCCGCTGCCAGAAAGCGCGAGCTGTCGGATTCTCCCGAGCGATCGAACTCTTCCGAGATCGCCCAGCTGTGATCGTCGGTCGCGCAGTGGCAGGGCTCTCCGTCCATCGAACAGACGCCGTGTCCATATTGAGTGATCTTGAGCGCCGTCCAGTTGTATTCCGGCAAGGCGGCGATCAGCCCGGCGACAACGCTGGTCTTGCCGACGTTGCGCGAGTGCCCGCCAATCACGATGAGAGCCATGGGAATTCGTCTCTGGTCGTTGGTCGTTGGTCCTTGGTCGTTGGCCAAACCAAAATCCCAAGAATCACCGGCCGCAAATGGCCAAGGGTCAACGACCAACGACCTACGGCCAAAAACTATTTCCTCGCCAGCCTCGCCAGCGCCGCCAGCTGTTTCAAATATTCGCGCACCGGGCGCGCCGGGGTTCCCCAAAAGGCCACGCCTTTGCCGCGCAGCACCTTGTTGGGCAGGACGCCGCCTTGTCCGCCCAGCATCACGCCTTCCCCGATACGCGCGTGTTCTCCAATGCCCACCTGGCCGCCGAGCACGACATTCTTCTCGATCACGATGCTGCCGGAGAGCCCGGTTTGGGCCGCAATCACCACGTCTTCCCCGATCTGGCAGTTGTGGCCGATGTGCACCAGATTATCGATCTTGGCGCCGCGTCCGATGCGCGTGACTTCGAGCGCTCCCCGATCGATGGTCGAGTTCGCCCCGATCTCAACGTCATCTCCGATTTCGAGGCGCCCAACCTGAGGGAACTTTTCGTAGTGTCCGCTGGCGCGGTCGCGAACGTAACCGAAGCCATCGGCGCCCAGCACGGCTCCGGCGTGAATGATCACCCGATGGCCCAGCCGCGCACCCGGATAGATGGTGACATTTGGATAGATTTCACAATCGCTTCCGAGGGAAACGCCGGCCCCGATCACCGCCCCCGCTCCAATCCAGCTTCCATCGCCGATCTCGACATTCTGGCCGAGCACAACCCGCTCGCCCAGGCTGACATTTTTCCCCAGCCGTGCCGAAGCATGGACCACCGCGCTGGGGTGCATTCCGGGTGGGCGATCCGGCGCGGGACAAAGCAGTCGTGCTGCTCGCGCAAATGCCAAGCGGGGATTCTTCGCGATCAGCAGGGGCTTGGAGGTGGGGAGTGTCTCCTTCGAACCATCCACCCGGGCAAACTCGCCGGCGATAACCGCGGCGGCACGCGACGCCAGCGCAGCCGGCAGCCCGTCTTCGTCCTCGACGAACACCAGGTCCACCGAGGTTGCCTGCGCGATGCTGGCGATGCCGCTGACTTCGACCCCGCCATCTCCCACGACCTGCGCCTGCACGGACTGGGCAACCGAAAGGAGTGACCGCTGCATTGCACCTTTGTATACGTTTGGCCAGGGAAAGAAAAGCTGGCGCGGGTCTAGAATATGAACATGGAGAAGAAAATCTTCTGGGCGGCCTTCACCGTACTGGGGCTCATCGCAGACTTCCTCCTGCCCCTATGGTGGGCCCTGATTGCCACCATCCCCATCGCATACGCCAGCTGGTGGATCGCCTACAGGAGCGATTGGTTTTGAAAGAGCAGCTTCTGGCTTCTAGCTACTAGCTTCTAGCTTCTAGCGAAGACCCTTCGAGGCTCGGACTGGCCAGGAGCGAGGAGCCAGGAGCCAGCAGCGATCTTTTCAGTACAACCCCGGCTCCCCCGGCGGCCTTGTCTTCCAGCGCCGATGTACCCACAACCACTGGTCGGGATAGCGGCGCACGTATTCCTCGGTGATTTTGGTAAATAACTGGGTATTGGTGACGATATCTTTTTCGTCGTCGTCGGTGCGCACCAGGTTGACCGCGGGATCAAACCGCAGGCGGTATTTGCGCAGGACGGGGTCCCAGATGGTGAAGCCGGGGACCACGGCGGCATCGGTGCGCAAGGCGATCCGGGCCAGGCCGCTGGCCGTGCACGCGGGAATACCGAAGAAATTTACGAACACGCCCTGCGGCGGAGTCATGTTGGTGTCCATGAGAATTCCGACCACCTCGCCGGCCTTCATGGCCTCCAAGAGCCCGCGCACGAAATTATCTTTGCTGACCGTGGTGTTGCCGTGCATCGAGCGGTAGCGCTGGATCAGCCGGTCGAGATAAACGTTGTCCAGGTTCCGCACCACCACGTGCATGGGGTGGCCATGCAGGGAATGGACAAATGCGGAAAGCTCCCAGCCGCCAAAATGAGCGGTAAGAAAGAGCACTCCCTTGCCCCGGGCGAAGGCCCGCTCGTAGTTCTCGAAGCCGTCGTAAACCACCACCCGGTTGACGTTTTCTTTGGTATAGCGGGGAAACTGGCAGACCTCAGCCAACTGGCGGCCGAGCGAGGTAAATTCACCGCGCAGGATGCGGGCATGCTCCTTGCGGCTCTTCTCCGGCAGGGCCATCGCCAGATTGCGCATGCCCACCCGCCGCAAGCGGCCGTGGAGGAGGTAAACCATCCAGGCAAAAGAAATCGCCTTTGCCCGCGACAGCGGGCGAGGCAACAGACTCAGAATCTTGATAAAAGGCCACGCGAGCGCGTACTCGAGTCGCTGACGCATTTAGGGAAGAAACTGGTGACGGTAGCAAGGGGAAAGTGCGATGTCAATGTAGGCGCGAGCGTCCTCGCTCGTGCCGCAGCTTTTCGTGACTCTGCCTCACGAGCGTCCTCGCCCGTGCTGCAACTTTCGTGACTCTGCCGCACGAGCGCGGGCGCTCGCGCCCACATTCTGAAACCAGCTTACTTGCCGGCTGCCGACTTGGCCCACTTGGCCAGCGTATTCAGGAATGGATACGCATTAGGAGGAGCATCGATCGTCCCCGTCAGCGATGTCTTGAACGGCACCATGCGGCCGTAGAACTGGCGGGTGGCGTCCTTGTCCTGGTCGATGGCGGCGCCGCTCAATTCCAGTCCGGCGAACAGTCCCCGGGCCCGGGAATAGCTGAGCACCTGTGCCTTCAGTTTCCAGTCGGTGTCGGCGGCGGCGTGACGGCCCACCGGCCCCGCGGCGACGCTGGCGTCGGCTCCCAGTTTGAACTGGCTGCTCAGCAGGTTTTTCATGCCATTGTCGTTCATGATGAGCATGACCAAGTCCACTGCCTGGGCGCCAATCTGCAGACCGAGGCTGCCGCCTTTGATGGTAAAGAACGCCGGCGCGCTCCAGCCTTTCGGGGTGCGGCAACTGGCAACCCCGCGCCCGAAGCGGGCGCCCACGATGAAGCCGCCTTTAATCATGGTCGGCACGACGGCCACGCATTGCGCCGATCCCAGCACTTCCTCGGGAATCCCCTGGTCAGGGGCGGATTCGATCTCTTCCAGAACCGAACTGGCCGCCTTGATGCGGTCTTCAGCTCTGTTCTGGTCCTCGTCTTCATCCTTGGCAAAAGTGGAAACCGTGAGACAAGCCACTACACACAGAAGCAACAGTTTTTTCATTTCTTCCTTACTTTCCTGAACTTGATAGAGATTGTTTGTAAATCGATATAGTGATTCTAACGGATTTAGTGAGAATTGAAGAAGCGGCGCCGCATGGGGCCGGGGAAGAAGCACGCCAAACCAAAAAAAATCGGGGCTAGTAGCGGTGACCCTAAATCTCCGCTTCCAACCCCGTCTCCCAGGTTCTGTGGTAGGTAGAGCGAGTATGGGGTGGGCCGGTTAAAGCAGCAAGATTACCCTGGGCATTGTCCTAAAGTAACCTCGAGCCACAGGGGCAAGAATGGCCGTGGAGTCTGGATTGGGTGATGGAAGAATCTTCGGATGGAAGAATTGCCGGTATGACGAATTGACGGATTGACTCTTTAAATCCGGCAATTCGGCAAACCGTGAATTCCAAAATTGCTTTTACTTCGCCGTGACCAGCGAATGGGTAATGGCGTGCACCGAAAGCGCGATCCGGTTCTGCACTCCCACCTTGCGCATCAACTTGGCCACGTGGGCCTTGACCGTGCGTTCCTCGATCCCCAGAGCCGACCCGATTTCCTTGTTGGAGCGGCCCGCGACCAGCATCTCCAGCACTTCCTTCTCGCGATCGGTGAAAGTCAAGCGGCCGGCGGGAAAGATGCGGCCCGGAGCCGAACTTACGCGCTCGATAAACAGCGAAAGCACCCGGCGGGGCGCCCATACCGATCCCTGGTTCACGATGCGGATGGCCTGCACAAACTCGGTTGGCGAGGCGGCTTCGTCCACATAGCCCTTGGCCCCGGAAGCGATGGCTTTCAAAATGGTTTCCTCGTCCATGCCCGAACCTGTCACAATGATGCGCAGGTCAGGACGGCTGGCTTTCAGGCTGGCCATCAGGTCAAACAGGTTCTGCCCGTTGCGGTTCCCCAGCAACACCAGATCGATATTGGGCAGGTTGCCGATGTCAGGCAAAGAGGCCGCGATCAGTTCGAAGTCCGTCTCCGAGTCAAACAGGGCGCGAAATCCAACAAAACGCAGTGGATCGCTCTCCACCACAGCGAGACGGATAGCCGGTTTTTTTGCCGGTGAAGCCTTCATGGCGGTTGCAGCCTTCATAGGGTTTCCTGTTTGATAGGGTTGCCTGCTTTATTCAGAAGCTGGGCTAAGCATAACTACATTTGCCAGGGATGAGAACATTCGTCTACCTGATTACGATTACGCCGGTAACGTGGTAAACATCTAAAAAGAGACGGGTAACCATTCATGGAACATCGAGCTAGACGGATGACACGAAGTATTCAGTGGACCGCGGCCGTGGTGCTGGCGCTCTGCCTGGCAGCCGCTGCCCAAACCTCCTACCAGCCCAAGTTCAAGGGCGATCCCGCAAAGTCGGATTCGGAGGCTGCGGCCCTCGGCTACATGCGCACCGTGATCCGTGCCCAGAAGATCTATCAGAAGAAGAACAACAAGTTTGCCGCTTCGCTCGCCGACCTGGTGCATACCGGATCTTTCACCAAACGCATGGTGAATCCGGAGCGCGGCGATTATTCGGTAGGCTTCCGCCCGCACAAGGACGGCTACGAGCTCACTCTGACGCCAAAGCAGCTGGACGCCGAGCACCGCTCGTTCTATGCCGACGAAGACGGCCAGATCCACGCCGATGACCAGGGCGCGGCAACCGAGAAATCGCCGGTGGTGAAGTGAGATTTAGAGAAGATTTCAGATTGGAGATTTTAGATTGCAGATTTGAGAGCGGAGATAGCGAAGTTTAGCTGCCGCGGAGCGGGACGATCTTCAATCTGAAATCTTCAATCTGAAATCTCTAAATCTGAAATGGCAGCAGCGCCTAGCCGCCCGTAATTTCCGCCGCCTTGCCGTCGCGAAATGTAATGGTCACCGGCTTGCCGCCGTTAGGATAGTGCACCGTCTTGACCGCAGGATCGCTCGACTTCTCAGGCACCCCCATCCCGATTGCAAAGTACGCCTGAAATTCATTCATCCCCGGCTTGATTTCGTGTTTGTCGATTGACTCCCAAACATCCGCCGGCCAGTGCTTGTAGAGCTCGCGCGGGTCCTGGACGAAAAACATTTCGTCGGAGTAGATGGTATAGCTGTCGCCGGTCTTTGATCCGATCGGAACCGCGTAAGCCTTTCCCTGCTGCTCGAACACCGCCATCACCTGCTCCAGATGGGCGGAGTGAGGCGTCATGTCAGCCACTACATCCTCGATCTCGAGCTTCTGAATGGGCAGCAGCAGGCCAGCTTCGTGGGTAAAGTCGGCGTGGTGGCGCTCGCGATCATACGGGTAATAGGTGAAGCGATAGCCTTCCCGGACCCATACCGGCTGCCGGGTAAGTTGCTTCGCCGACTTTAAATCATAGGGATAAAGCTTCTTGGGAACGACGTAATAGTCAGGATTCAGCGGCGGAGCCGGCTTGGCGGACTGTTCGGCCCGCTCGGTATGCCGCTGGTACACCACGTATCCGGCGCGTAGAGCCGCGACCGCGATCGCGATCACCAGCACCAACTGGATCTTGTGCTTCGCTTCAGAGGTCATGGGCTACAACACCGACAGCAATTACACGTGTAAACTATGAATACGAACACTCCATTCGCCCAGGGAGTGCCCGATCTGAGGAGGACTCCATGGCTACTCTCACCGAGGACGAAGTTCTAAGCGCATTGAAGCAGTGCTACGATCCGGAAATTCCGGTCAACATCGTGGACCTGGGCCTGATTTACGGCGTCCGTTTTGATCCCGCGCCCGAGGAGAAACAAGACGTGACCGTGGAAATGACCCTGACCGCCCAGGGCTGCCCCTCGCACGTCCAAATCGGAGAACAGGTCAAGGCCCGAGTGGAACAAATGCCCGGCGTGCGCAACGCCACGGTGAACGTCGTATGGACTCCGCCTTGGACCCCGGAGCGCCTCAGCCCCGATGCCCGCAAAACCCTGGGCATCGAATAACGGCCTGAACAAGTAGCGCCAGCGTCCCGCCGGCTGTCCCGAGGGCGTCCCGCCCTCGGCTCGGTGGCCGCTAAATCAACTCCTCAGCAGCGACTCGTACCAGGTGCCGCGACTCTCCGCGGCCTCCGCCAAACGGTCGCCCACTCGGGTCGCAACCTCAAGAAAATTGTTGCCGCGCTCGATAAAATCGGGCAGACTCTGGCGCACTTCAGCGAATTTTTCCGGATACTCCGACGCCAGCGTGGCCAGCCCGAGACCAGCCAGAATGACGCCCGCAGTCCACTTCTTCTTCAGAAACATCGCTGTGCCTACTCCTGCCGCACCACTTACCAGCGCCACTTTCCAGTTTTCCATTCCGCCCTCCGCTTGAAAGAAATTGTACCGAGGCCCGACCCCGATACCCTATACTGCCCAACTTAACACGGAGGATTTGATGCTGAAAGCAGGCAGACTACTGCTCCCTGCGTTGGCTTTTTCATTTGTGATGGCGACCGCCACGGCCCAGACTGAACCTCGCGCCCGGGACCTGGGCGTTCCCTTCGACGGCACTCCTGGCCCGTTCAATGCCATCACCGACGTGAAGGGCGTTGAGGTGGGGCATACCACGCTCATTTCCGGCAGCGGCCCGTTGAAAGTCGGCGTGGGTCCGGTGCGGACCGGAGTGACCGCTGTTCTTCCCCGCGGAAGGAATTCCCTGGACGCGGTATTCGCCGGCTGGTTCACCCTCAACGGCAACGGCGAAATGACCGGGACCACATGGGTGGAAGATTCGGGCTTCCTCGATGGCCCGGTGATGATCACGAACACGCACAGCGTGGGCGTGGTGCGCGACGCCGTGATTGCCTGGCGCGTCCAACATGCTCCCCCGGACGATGAAGGCTACTGGTGGTCCCTGCCGGTGGTCGCCGAGACCTGGGATGGCGACTTGAATGACGTCAACGGATTTCACGTCAAGCCGGAGCACGTGTTCCACGCCCTCGACACGGCGAAAAGCGGCCCGGTGGAAGAGGGCAGCGTCGGCGGCGGCACCGGCATGATCTGCAACGAGTTCAAGGGCGGAATCGGGACGTCCTCGCGGGTGCTCGATGCCAAGTATGGCGGTTACACGGTCGGTGTGCTGGTGCAATGCAATTACGGCCTGCGCAGCCAACTGCGCATCGCTGGAGTCCCCGTCGGCCGCGAGATTAGCGATCACACCGTCCGCGAAGACGAATTGGGATCCATCATCGTAGTGGTCGCCACCGACGCCCCGTTGATTCCGACCCAATTGAAGCGGGTGGCGCGCCACGTATCCCTGGGACTAGGCAGGGATGGAAGCTTCGCCTCCGACGGCTCGGGAGACATTTTCATCGCCTTCTCGACCGCAAATCCCGGCGCCGCCGGATCGAAAGGTGTGCGCTCGCTCAGCATGCTCCCCAACCAGCGCCTGAATCCTATTTTTCTAGCCACGGTACAAGCCACTGAAGAAGCCATCGTCAATGCCATGGTGGCGGCCAGGACGATGAAGGGGATTAACGACTTCGAAGTCATCGGCCTCCCCCACGACCGCTTGCGCGAAGTGCTGAAAAAATACAATCGCCTGGTGAAATAGATATTGAGTGTTGTGTTGTGTGGGGCGGGCGCCCCCGCCCGCCGCTGTTGACTTTGATCTGGTTTTGACG
>DASQHA010000004.1:0-25114 GCA_035632335.1 Terriglobales bacterium | reverse complement strand
CGCTTTTTTTGTGTATGAAGGCAGCAAGGGTGTGATTGGAGACCTGTTCGTTGCGAACGGCGGCCGCCTGCCTGATCCTCATGAAGTGGAATCGCGCCTGCTGCTGCACGTAATTGAAACGCTGCAGCAGTCACCTGGCATTCATCGGGTGGAAGCGCAATTGCTGGTGCACGAAGCGGGTGTGGTGGCCCGGCCATTTGTCGAGCAGGGCTTTCAGCGGCATCCGCGCCTCTTCATGGTGCTGCCGCTGAACCTGCCGCCCAAGCCTGCGCCTCCGATCGATGCTGAAGTTGAGATCCGGCGCTGGATCGAGCACGACTACCAGCCCGCCGCCGCGCTGATCACCAGCGCTTACCGCGGTCACGTAGACTCCCAGATCAACGACCAATACCGCACCCTGAGCGGGTCGCTGCGTTTCCTGAACAACATTGTGCGTTTTCCTGGCTGCGGCACATTTGATCCGGAAGGCTCGTTCGTAGCAGTGCACAAACGGGCGCGAAGCCTGGTCGGACTCATTCTGTGTTCCCGGGTGCGCCACGATGTTGGACACGTCACCCAGGTCTGTGTGCTGCCCGAATATCGCTCCCGTGGACTGGGAGAGTTACTGATTGCGGCCAGCGCAGGGAATCTGCGGCAGAGAAACTTCTCGCTGCTGTCGCTCACAGTGACCGAAGCGAACGCGCGCGCAGTTACGCTCTATCAACGCCTGGGTTTTGATATCAAGCGTGTCTTCGATGCTTTTGTGTGGGAAGGGTAAACAGCCCTCAGCCTTCAGCTTCCATCCTGAGGTTTTGAGGCCGTGAAATAGAACTCACTTGGCATTCCAGGCTTGGGCTGACGGCTGAGGGCTGAGGTCCGACGCCCGACGCCCGACGTCAGCTTTCTAGTGTCGCAGTATCCACATCACCCATCCCGCCAGGAACACTCCGCCGACGAAAAGGACGAAACAATATAAGCCATAGCGGATCTGCTCGCGCGAAGTGTTGCGCTGGGTGATTCCGAAAACTACCGAAGCGAAAACCGAGAACAGCACGGCGGCGGTGAAATGGGTGAGATCCAGGGTCATTCTGTTTTTCCGATCACGGCTTCTTCCCGATGGCGATGTGATAGGCGTCGGCGGCGCAGATGAAATTCAACAGGCCGGCCACAATCAGAAATTTGGTGCCGTAGTCTGCGGTGGCATGGGCAATGGCGCCGTGTCCCCAGCCCTGCACCCGGGTCACAATGTAGAGGCCGCCGGCGCCCACATCGCCGACGAATCCGAGGATGTCCAGGATATCGCCGCCATTCGGCTGATACACGCGTCCCTGCATCAGCAGGCCCAGCACGAACATGATCGTGATCGAGGCCATGATCAGGAGTCCGCGAATCCAGCGCTTCTGAATAAGGTGCCCCGCGCCCGGAATAAGCCACGCGACTGCCGGCGCCATCACCGACATACTGGGAGACGCCGGAGTGGCGCTTCTAGGCATTTCTGCGGGAGTGGTCTTTGTTGAATTTGCCATTCAGATGATTACGAGTTCACTTTGAATTTTACCTGTTACTTGCGCTGCCTTGGGCCGGACCAGCATATTTACTTCGCTGCGCACCCCGAATTCGGGGAGATAGATGCCGGGCTCAATGGAGAAGCATGAGTTCGCCAGAATGCGGCGCTCGTCATGAATTTCGAGATTATCCATGTTGGCGCCATTGGCGTGCACTTCGGTGCCAATGGAATGCCCGGTGCGATGGATGAAGTACGGTTCGAAACCTGCGTCCCTGATGTAGCCCCGCACCGCCTGGTCGACTTCCCACCCCGCGAGGGCCTTGCCCGCGCTTACGCCTTCGACCACGGTCTTCACTCCGATATCCCGCGCCTGCCGGACGATCTGGAAAATCTCCCGCATGCGATCGGAGGGAGACTGCCCGACAAAACCCGTCCAGGTGATGTCGTAGTATACGGCCCCCGGCGTGTTTTTCTTGGCCCAGACATCGAGCAAGACAAAGTCGCCTTCACGAATTGGCTTTGAAGTTTCGGCATGCAGCGCGTAGTGCGGGTCGCCGCTATTGGCATTGACTGCGACCAGGGGCGGATCGTCGGTTACGAGATTCTCACGCCGGAAGGCTTCCATGAACCACTGTTGCATTTCGTATTCGTGAGTGCCGCCGTGGCGCACACGCCGGCCGATCTCCTGGAAAGCCGCCGCGGTGATGGCGTCAATCGCATCGCGCGCCGCGAAGTGCGACTTGATCTGTTCTTCGCTCAAAGTGGCTTCGAACAGGGCCACCAGATCGCACGAACTGACCACATTCTTGCCCAGTCCGCGGATCAGGTCGACGGTGCCCGCGTCCACCAACGAAATGGTGAAGACCAGATTGTTGGGCGAATATTGCATCGCGATATCGCGATGATTGGCCAGGATCGCTTTTACTTGTTCGAACAATTCCTGCCAGCCGGAATACTGGCGCTTGCTTCCGGGGAGCGAGTCGAGATGGCCGGGCTCAATCTTGTGGACCAGCTTTACGGGTTCGCCTTTGGCCGGAATCAGGTAGTACCAGCGCCGGGTGACCATTTGACCTTTGGGCAATCCCAGCACCCGGTAAGCGATGGGGTCGCGGTGATGGTGATCGTAAAAGAGCCAGGCGTCGATGTTCCGCTCGCGGAGCGCAGTCTGTATGGCGGAAAGATCCATGGGCAAACAACTATTCTAAACAACGGCGGCGATTTGAGCGAATCTGGGTTGACCACGGAGGACACGGAGGCCGCCGAGAAAATCCTAAGAGATCTGGTCTCGGTGTCCTGGGTGGTTCAGGAATTTGCCGTTCCGTCTGCAACAGATGCAGGTTTCAGAGTCCTATCGTAGATCCACAACACGCAGGCCGTGGCCATGCCCACGGCGGTCACGGCCCACCACATGCGTTCTGGCTGGTGGGTGACCTCCACGAAGTGGTGGGCGAGCGTCCCCCCAAACCAGCCACCGATCAGCGACCCGATTCCGATGGGCAGAAACGCGAAGCCCATGTAGGTCCCTTGCTGGCCGGGAGGGGCAAGGCGCGAAATGTATTCGTAATAGCGCGGAGATTGGATGATTTCGCCGAGGGCCAGAACAAACAGCGACAGCACCGCGCCCCAGACCGTCGGCCTGAATGCGAGGATGAGCCATGAAGCGGAGGTAATCACGGTACCTGCGATGATGGCTTGAAACGCCGGAATCTTTCGGGTCAGATAATTAACCAGAAGGGTAAGGGTGATTACGGTCAATCCGTCGGTCACGAGAATGATTTCGACGTCGGCATTGGGGTTGATGTAGCTGTGGATGTAGCCGGGCAGGCTGATGTACTGCTGCCAGAACACTACCCAGTATCCCGTGAACAGCACCAGAAACCACATGAAGCGGCTGATTCCGGCGAGGACCAGCAGCAGGAGTCCGGCCCAGATCCACCAGGGCACGGCGACGGGATACCAGAACATTACGATGCGCAGCAGCAGGGCAATCCCTAAAACCGGTAAGACCAGCCGATAATTGCCCACCACGACGCAAAAATTCCGCGCCACGGTGGCAATCGAGGGCGGCGGGGCGTCGCCGGCCTGGTGCGGTTCGCGGAAGAAGAACAGGACCACAAAAAACATTGCGAAGACACTGAGCGCAGCCACGCGGTAAACATTTTCGACGCCCAGATGGCGGTGGGCCCAGGAAGCGAAATAGGGGCCGGCAGCGCCGCCAATATTCACCATCGTGTAATAAATCGAGTAGCCAATCGACCGCACGTTTTCCCTGGATGCGCGGGCTGTGGTGCCGACCACGCTGGGCTTCACCAGCGAGATGCCGAGCGCCGGCAGGATAAGGATGAAGCCCACAAACAATCCCAGAGGGACCGCATTGCGCACCGGCGCCAGCCAGGATGCGCCGATGGATCCGATCAGAAAATAAGCCGCTGCCAGAATGAGGTAGGCGATCGAAAGCGCGCGGCGAAAGCCCATGCGGTCGGCCGCAGCCCCGCCGAAGATGGCCAGGAACCAAACCATCCCTCCGAAGATGCCGGTCAGCGTTCCCGTTTGCTCGGTGGAGAAGTTCAACTTTTCCTGCAGGTATAGAGCCAGGGAAGCAAAGGCACCGTAGTAGGAAAGGCGCTCAAAAATCTCGGTGATGTTGGCCACCCAGAAGGGCCGCTCGAAGCCGGTTCGGATTTCACGAAAGCGCTCGGAAAAATTCAACAGGTCTCCCCTGGGTGGCGCGGGAATTCGGTTTGGATCCCCAGGCGCTTCTGCACTTCGTCGGCCGAGAGCCCGCTGACTCGAATCACTTTCCTGCGGCTGCTGTGGCCGGACGCTATGGTAATGGAGGAACGCGGCAGGTTCAAAAGATTCGCCAGAAATTCGATGCAGGCCTCGTTGGCATGGCCTTCCACCGGCGGAGCCGTCAACGATATTTTGAGCGCGTCTCCAAGTTCGCCGGTGATGGCGTTCTTTCGCGCGCGGGGATGGACCTTGACCGTGAAGCTGGCGCCCTGCGGGGTGTCGTGAATAGAAACCATCCAAACCGATTTACCAGCGAGGACGCAGAGAGGCACGGAGGTCACGTACTTGAATTTTCTCCGTGTCCTCAGCGTCCTCCGTGGTTAACGCCTTGTTCTTTCCCCGAAGATTGCAGTCCCCACGCGCACGCAGTTCGAACCTTCCTCAATTGCGATCTCGAAATCATGCGACATGCCCATCGAGAGAACGTCCATGCGGACGGCTCGCAGCCGTTGCGCCGCGACCTGGTCGCGCAGCGCCCGCAGCTTTTGAAAATAAGGCCGCGCTTCCTGAGCATCTTCGGCGAAAGGCGGGATGGTCATCAGCCCGCGGAATTTGAGGCGCTCAAGGGTTAGAGCCGCATTCAAAAGATTCTCCAGTTCGTCCGAATCGGGAGCTACGCCGCTCTTCGCGGCTTCGCCACCCACGTTGACTTCGATCAGGACCTCGATCGTCTTGTTCAGCTTTTCGGCGGACGAGTTCAGTTTCTCCGCCAGCTTCAGGGAATCAAGAGAATCGATCGCGGCGAATGCCGCGGCTGCGGCGGCGGCTTTGTTCGATTGCAGGTGACCGATCATGTGCCACTCGGCGTCGCGCAAGTCGCCAAGTGCAACCGCTTTTGCGGTAAATTCCTGTACGCGATTTTCGCCGAACATTCGAAGTCCGGCCTGGTAGGCCTCGCGGATGTGCTGGGGTGAGAAGGTCTTGCTTACCGCCAGCAATGCAATTTCTTCGGGATTTCGTCCGGCACGCCGGGCCGCGGAGGCGATCCGCCCGCGTACCTCGGCCACATTTTCGGCGATCGACATGCAAAACAGTAAATCAGTCAGGCCTACATTACAGTCTAGGCCTACATCATGGCGGTCGGGGGTGCGGGTTCGTTGGGGTCGCCGGCGCTCGAAAGCGGCAGCAAGATCATCAGGGCGGCCAGGGCAATCATGACGCCCAATCCAGCGAGATAAGAAGGAGTGGCAAAAATCTGGGTGCGGGTCCACGCCGGGGCGAACTGCAGTCCGGCCCACAGCAGGCCCAGTACGGCTTCACCGGCGATCAGTCCGGAAGCGGTAAGCACTCCGGAGTTTTCCACTCGCGCCATCTGGGCTCCGTTGAAACCACGGCGCTTGGCCACCCAGTCTCCCAGGGAGCGGAAAACGCCGCCGAGAAAGATGGCGAATGTGGTTTCAAAAGGCAAATACATGCCGACGGCCACCAGCATCGGGCTCTTGACCTGCATCATGATCATGGCGATGCCGAAGAAAATACCCACCACCACCAGCGGCCAGGGCATATCGCCGCCGACAATGCCAATGGCCAGAGTCGCCATCAGCCCGGCCTGAGGCGCGGAGAGCTGGCGGTCGCCAAAGCCGATTCCACCCGCCTTGATATTGGCTTCATGCAGCAGCATCAGGGGCCAGTACATCATCAGGCTCGCCACCACCACCGCGATCAGTTCCGCAATCTGAATGGTGCGCGGCGTACCGCCGAGGATGTATCCCACCTTGAAGTCTTGCAGCAGCTCGCCCGCCACTGACGCCGAAACGCAAACTACAGCGGCCACCCCCAATACCGCGGCCACGCCGGAGATGCCGGAGACGCCCAAAGACACCATCAGCAGCGCGGCGATAATCAAAGTCGAAAGCGTTAATCCGGAAACCGGGTTGTTGGACGAACCAATCATTCCCACCAGGCTCCCCGAGACCGTGGCGAAGAAGAAGCCGACGATCAGCATCACCACCGCGGCCAGCACAGCCGGCCAGATCAACCCCGAAATATGAATGTAGAGGAAGCACATCAACACAAACATCAGGGCGATGAGACCGAAGACCGCCTTCGAACTCATGTAACGTTCGGTGCGCGACAGTTTGGATTGCTCCTCCGCGGTCTGGCGCAAATCGGAAAATGCCTTACCCAGCCCGGCCGTGAGGCTGGTGCGCATCTTGTAGAGCGTGTAGGCCGCGCCGACCAGCATGCCGCCGACCGCGATCGGCCGCACGATGAACCGCCAGACTGCCAGCGACATCGTCGCCCAGTTATCGGGTGTATCGGCGGGCAGGTACTGCCGGACCTGCGGCCCCAGGAAAAATATCAGCAGCGGGACCATCAGGCCCCAGGCCAGCACTCCCCCCGCGAACTGCAGCGATGCCAGTCGGAGCCCGATGATGTACCCGACGCCCAGATAGGCTGGGCTCACGCTCGGGGCCGCGAACGTGCTCGCGCCGCCGGCCGCCAGAAGATTGGTATTTCCCGCCCCGCCCAGCCGAACCTGGCTGCGGCCCAGATGGCCGATGGCAAAGTGAAAGTCTCGGTCGGCTGCGAACAATCCGAAGCGGCCCAGCATGTACACCAGGCCCCCGACGCCGATATTCCAGAAGAGGTACTTCGCGGCTTCGGCGCCTCGCTGTCCAGCTTTGTGGATTTCCGACGCCGCCACCGATTCGGGAAAAGGCAGTTCCGGATCTTCCACCATCACTCGCCGCACCAGGGAAATGAAGAGCACCCCGAGGATGCTGCCGACCATGATCAGCGCGGTGGATTTCCAGTAAGCGTCAGCCGGACGAAACGACGGCCAAGCCTTGGCAATCAGAAACGCGGGAATGGTGAAAATCGCGCCGGCGGCAATACCTTCGCCGATTGAACCCGCGGTGCGGGCGATGTTCTCTTCCAGCAGGGACCCCTTCCAGGCCCGCATGGCGGCCATGGCAATGACGGCCGCGGGATACGTGGCCGCGATCGTAATCCCCGCCCGCAGTCCGAGGTAGGCGTTGGCCGCGCCCAGAACGATGGTCATCGCGAGGCCCAACAGAATCGCGCGCCAGGTAAATTCGCGCATCTCCATGTCCTCGGGGACATAGGGTTTGAATTTCTTTTGGTTCTCGGTCACGGGCCCTTCCTCAATACTCATTCCAGGATCCTCGGGAGTGCAATCGCGGCTGGCGGTCTGATAATAAAGACCTTAGACGTTCAGATCTTAGGCGATAAATGAGACCGCGCACGTTAACATGTGGGTTCCCTGTTTTACAACCCCAAACCGCGCTGCGTCGATGGGGAACCAACCGCGCGGTCCTGACTGGTGGCTCCGGAAACTGTCAAAAGCCTTGCTGGTAGCCGATTCTGGTATTATAACGCGGGTTGTTGGACGGGCTCTCCCAAGGGGTACAGGCATGTTCTCCCGGATCTTTGAATGCAAGGACTGTGGTGGTCCTAACGGTTACCGCTCCCGTCCCAAGGATTTTACCGAGAGATTCCTGGTGCCTCTGTTTCTTCTGCGCCCGGCGCGCTGCGGCGATTGTTTCAAACGGTCCTACCAATCAGCCTTCGTGAAGTTGCGCCCGCGGCGGGAATCCAAAAAGGAACAGCAGGCCACCGCCTGACCGGCGGAGTCGTTGCTTGCGAGATTGTAGCCCGCTATACTGAAGAAGGTTCGCCCGCTGCGTCCTTGGCGTGACCGGGCGAACGCGGGAGGCTCGTCTTCAGCAGTAGTGAGGACCCAATCCGGGCTGCCGGGACCCCAGTTTTGACGCGGGACCTTTCGCTGGCGTCAAGGTTGGCCGCGTCATTGAGCCCTGTTGCTGAAAGTCTCTTCGCTACGCTTTTCCCCTCCGACTGCCGTCTCTGCCATACCCCGCTGGTTAATATTTCGCGGCTGCCGGTCTGCCTGCCATGCCTGGCGGAGATCCACGCCATCACCGGCGGCGTTTGTTCGATTTGTGGGGAAAGGCTGTTCAGTCCGCGGGCTCCCAACCCAGCCGAGATGCGCTGCGACTTGTGCCACCGGCTGGCGCCGCCGTTCGTCAAAGCGGCCGCATACGGCAGTTATGATGGCGGGCTGCGCGAACTGATCCACCTGCTGAAATACGAACAGGTCCGGCCGGCCGCGGCCGTGCTCGGCCGCATGCTGGCGGAAGCGGTCAGTGGGCTCGATTCTGCCTGGACGCAGAACCCTGTGGTGGTTGTTCCCGTCCCTTTACACGCGCGGAAGTCGCGCCAGCGCGGCTTCAACCAGTCCGAGTTGATTGCCCAACATGCTCTCAAACTTAGAGCCGGAAACGGCCGGCTGGTCCTGCGCTCAAAGATTCTGGAGCGGCGGCGAGAAACCCAGTCGCAAATCGGGCTCACGCGCCATCAGCGCCGCGAAAATCTCCGCGGCTCGTTTGCGGTGGCCCGGCCCGAGGAGATCGCCGGCCGCGAAGTTCTGCTGGTCGACGATGTGTTCACGACCGGCACCACGGTTTCGGAATGCGCGCGCGTTTTGCGGCGGGCGGGCGCATCTAAAGTATTTGTAGCCACGGTCGCGCGCACTCTGAAGGCGGACGCGCAGGTCATAGATCTGACCCCGGCCCCGGCGGTGGACGAGCAGACACTGGCGGCCACCGGATAGGGCCGCGTCAACCATACGCCCGGAGAACCTTCGCGGCGCGGAATTGAGTGTATGGCGGGGAAGTGGAACAACTCGATGAATAGCTCCATGCTGCGGAGCCAGGGGCCCGGCCCAGCGGCGGTCGGGATGCATCGCGAAGGAACGCATCGCGAAGGCAACGGCCATGCCCTGCATGCTCCTGTGCTGGTGTTGAATGCCTCCTACGAGCCCATCAATGTCTGTGCCGCCCGCCGGGCCATTGTGCTGGTGCTGAAGGGTGTCGCCATGCCCGAGGAAGAAAACGGACACTTCCTGCCTGCTGCCCGCCTGGCGATTCGAGTGCCTTCGGTGATTCGACTGCTGGAGTACCGCCGCATCCCGCACCAGACTCGCGCCCTCTCGCGCAAGAACATCCTGTTGCGCGACCGCAACACCTGCCAATACTGCGCGGAAGTGCTGCCTTCGAGCGAGTTGACGCTCGACCACGTGGTGCCGCGTTCGCGAGGCGGCGCGTCCACCTGGGAAAATCTTGTGGCCTGCTGCCATTCCTGCAACCGGCAGAAGGGCAACCAGTTTCCGGTGGAAGCAGACATGAAGCTGATGCGCGAGCCACGCGCCTTCAACCTGCACACCAGCCGCCACATCATGCGCCTGATGGGACGCTCGGACGACAAGTGGCGAAAGTATCTCTTCTATTAGCTGTCGGCCGGCAATCAGGTTTCAGCCGTCAGCACTCAGCCGTCAGCACTTAGCAAATTCCATAGCCGCTACGCGGCTCTGGATTTTGCTGAAAACTGAGTGCTGACGGCTGAGAATTGACGGCTGAATGCGCGACCCCAACGCTTCATTTCGGCGGCGGCGGTGGCTGCGTCTCGCTCTTGTCGCCCGGCCCCTTCTGCACTTCCTGGCCTTCGTAGGTGATCTTCACGTTCGAGCCAAACCGTTTGTAATCGCTGTACTTCACGATTTCGCGGATGTGAACGTCGCCGCTGGAAAAATGGAGGGTGTCGTCGGCCTTGGTATATGTGGGAAACCAGTACTTGCCGTCGATTTGCTCGCGCCATGTGGTGAACTTCGGAAAGAGGTTTTCCTGCCCCTTTTTCTTGCGAATGTCGGGGACGGTCTTGCCGTAAGTCTTCACGATCTGAAAATCGCGGTCATCAACCCAGATCCGGCCCTGGAAATATCGTTTCTTCCCGACGATCTCCTTGGGAGCGATATCGAAAACATAGCAGTGCAATTCGTCTTCCTGCTGCTGCCCCACATAGAGAATCTGGTATTCAGGAATCTCATCACTGGTAAGCACAAAAGGCAGGCGATGACGGATATCGTCGATGTCTTCAGGTGACATGGAGATCAGGTTCAACGAAGACTGAGGCGCAAAGACGACGTTCTCCAGGCGCTTTCCCTGGTCATCAAAGAGCACATCGAAGATTTCGTGGTACTCGCCATTGTCGTCGGGCGTTATTACCCTTACGTCTTGCCGGTAGGTGTACTGGTCCCGCGCGGTCTGAAATTCTTTCTCCTTGTTGGTGAAGCGCCGAATAATCTCGTCGGTCGTGACTCCCTTGGGCGGAGCGGGATCAAGCGCCCCTTCCTGGGCAGACGCCGGCCGCGATGATAGCCAGAGAAAAGTGGAAAAGAAAAGAACGGCGGATGCCCTTCCGTAACGGCGCATCGATTTCATAGAGATAGTGTAGCGAAAGCCTAGCGGGAAATCTCCAAGCGTTACCGCGGCTCCGCCCGTGCCCGTCCCTCTCCGCTCAGAGGGACGAACACAGGAGAGCTGCAGTTTCCTTCAAAATAGTTAGATGCCGGAAGCAGCCGTGAGTTGCCGGAGCCACGTGCTTTCTGCCCGGACGGAACCGGGAACACGGCGCTAGGGCGCCACCGGCACGAGCGACTGTAGCTCGAAGGGCAGCAGGCTGACGCCAGCCGCGGCCGTGCCCTGAATCACGAGCTCTCCTCGAGTTGCGCCAGGGAAAGGCTGCAAAGTGGACAGTCCCGATCCATCCGAAAGCACCGAGACCTGCGAGGATGACACAATGACCGGCACGGGATTCCTGGTAACCACAATTCCGCCGATCGAAACCGGCGGCGGCGCGGTCACCGGCCGCGATACCACCACCTGAAAGGTCACGTTCGCGCCCATCACCGGATGCGAAGGGTTCGCTGAATCGGTGGCCCGCACTACGACAGGCTGGAAACTCTGGCCCGCGGGAATGACCTGGACGCTTCCCCCCTCCGGCTGCAGTTGCAGCATCGCTGCCGGCACAGCGGTCGCAGAAAAGATCTGGCACGGCAGGTTGGCCGGCGCCACGCATGCGCTGACCTGCACGTCTCCCGCAATGGCGGCCAGGTGCAGGGTGCTGCCGGCAAACCCGTGGGCGTCGCTGCTGGCGCTGCCCGAACCCAGCGTCCCCGATCCCTTGACCACTTGAAAGTTCACCGTGGTTCCAGGGACCGGCGCGCCACTCGAAAGCACGCGCGCGGCCAGGGCAATGTCCACCGTCGCTCCCTGCGCAATCCAGGCGTTTGCCGGAAACAGCGAAAGATCCAGAACAGAGCTGGTCCCAAGAATTGTTGCTTGCACCGATTTTGGGTTGGCGTAGGACGCCGGCGCCAGCACAACCCTGATGTTGATCACGCCCGGTTGGGTTACCGTGACCTGCGTGGAGGCTTCGCCGCTGTCGTCCGTAAGCACAGTGCAACTGCCCACGCCGCGGCATGCGGACAAGGACGAAGTCGGGGTGGAGACGAAGACTACGCTGGCTCCGGCCACTGGCGTAATCCCGTCCGGCGCCAGCACCCGCACCCGAATCGGATTCTGCGCCTGGCCGCCCACCGGAGTCGCCGGATTCGATCCCTGGATCAGCTTGATGGTGTCGTTCGGGCCGGCGCCATACGCCAGGACATCCGTCATGGTCGATGACGCGCCGGTTACGGGGTCACGCAAGGCGATGTCTTGCAGACCGTCGGGCATGGCCGGCGCACTAACAATCACACGGCTCGCGGAGGTTGAGAGCGCCGGCGTAATGGCCGCGGCCACGGTGGTGCTGGTGTTGGTCCGGAAGCCCATGCCCTTGACCGTGATCGCAGTGCCGCCATCCACGCGGGCTCGCGCCGGAGTCGCGGTATCCGCATAAAACACCCGTCCGGTGTAGCGGTAGTCGGGACGCCCGTCGCCGCGATAGTCGACGATTCCTAATCGGAACGCGGTGCTGAGCTGGAGCGTCGCATCCAGCCGTGTGGTCCCGGGACTGGTGCTGTTGAACGCCATGCTCGTATTGGCGGGCGCGGGAATTGTGCCCGGATCCGCCAGCGTCCACATCCCGATGACGGGCTGCGCTTTTCCCACCGATGGCACTTTAGCCTCGTCGAGCGCGGTGACTTCCACCGAAAGCGTGCGGTTGGATTGCGCCACGAACCAGAAATAATCGGCGCTGGCCGAACCGCTCAGGGTTCCTGCCCAGGCTCCTGAGGCCGGAAGAAATGCGGGCGCGGCGAAAGACGTGGGCTCGAACCAGTCCCGTACCTGCTGCGCGCTGTTTTGCATCACGATGTCTTGTTGCAGATCGCTGCCTTCGCTCACGGTGACGGTGAGCGGCTGGAACGTGCCCGAGGGCGTCACCTGCCAGGGGCCGTATGGTCCGATGGGCTGCGACCATAAAGGATCGAGCGCCTCCACCGTCAGTTGATATTGCGCGCTGCCGGCTCCGTTCGGAATCTCCAGTCCCGCCAGATCAAAAAATCCCTCCACCGCCGGATCATCGGAACCAAAACGATCGAACGCTTGTCCCGTACTGTCGTTGAGCCCAGTGGCGGCGTTGCCCGCGTTTCCGCGGAACAGAAAGCCCGACACCGAGGCGGCCGCGTACGTCCGCGAAGGCTGGCCCGTGGCGGGATCAATCCGGCGGGCAACCACGTTTACGCCCTGCATCGGCTGCGCCGGTTGGCCGCTGGCATCGGCGAAGTAAACCGTGCCATGGATGCGTGCCCGGTTTTCGGAGAGTGGCTGCTTGCCGGGAAAGGCGCCCTGGTTTTGCGCGCTGACCGGATACAGCCGCGAGAGCGCTGCCCGGTCGTCCATGGCGAGTTGGTCGGCATGGGGATAACAGGCGGAGATGGGAACGCAATTGATCGGGTCCATGGCGTGCATGACGGGAAGCCCGGCATAGTCGGCTGACGTCGGAGCCGGGTTGCGGGTGAAAACGTTGAGGTTCACCTGCGACCAGTCCAAACCCAGCACCCGTCCCAACACGCGAACCAGGCGATACTTCACGTCCGGCAACTGCGCCGAGGTCTGGGCGCAGACGCCGTTGACGATGACCAGGGCATGCTGCAGATGACCGTCAGTGCTGAAACTATCCACGCCGCCGTAGACCGCGTTACTGAAGCAGGAACTGGCGCTGCCTGCGCCTTGGCCCAGCAATGCGTTGGTCACGGACCCGTCAGCGTCATAAACGACGGCGACCGGAAAACTCGATGCCGCTGGCAGAACATCGGCGGGAAGCGTCATGACTCCCCCGGATACGCCCACGTTAGTGCCGCTCACGTCTTCCGCCAGCTGCCCAGCCCTCGCCGCCGACACCGCCGCGGTTGAAATCGAGGTCCACCGGCTGAAGGCATCGGCCACGAAGGCGTCAGCACTGGCGCCGGGAAGCAGCGGGCTCAGGTTTCCCCGATCAGTGTAGTAGCGGACGACGCCCTGGCTCCAGGTCAGGGGAGTCCCCTTGACCGCGGGATCAAAATAGCTGGCTCCGGCAATGGTGTGCGGACCACCCCCGCACAGCAGTTGCGGCGATGCCAGCAGCACCACGATTCCGGCCGTCCGGGCAGCCCAAGAGAAGAAGCGGATTGCCATGGTTACTCCGCGTCCTCTCGCTGGATTGCCAGGGCCAATGCCCGCGCGCTTACCCGCTTCCGGCTGCGCAACAGTGTTCGTGATGCGGAGTCGAGTGCGAGTTCAGCAAGACGCCCATTCTCTATCAGAGCATTTCCCTTGGCGTCGACGGCAAAGCGTCCCGAGGAGCCTCCGACCGGGCTGGTCAGGCCCAGTTTGCTGGGACTGTAGAGAAACAGCAGGAGCCGTTCCCCGGGGCGGTAGCGCTCGCCGGACTCCCATAGCCCGGCCCACTCGCGAATCGTCAACACTTGCCCGGCGCGCGTCCCGCGCATGGCCTGCTCCACCCGAAACGTAATCTCTACCGTGCCCACGTTGCCGATTTCATTCTGAACCACTCGCAGCACCGACAGCACGGTTCCATCGAATATGTAACCCGCGTCCCGCGCCAGCAGGCGCAGGCTGGAGGTCGCACTAAGTGACGATTGAGCGTGCAGGTCCTGCCCGGCCGCCGACAATGCAAGCAGGACCAGCCCCAGCCTGGGGATGTGCCGAAAGGAAAACTGCATGGCGATGCCTCGTTTCAAACGAGAACAGGTGGGACGGGGAGTACCGTGATGCTAGTGAGAAAAGACGCCGTGGGATGTGCCGGCCGTCACAACCGCATGTGACCGGCAAACAAGACCACCACGAACCACGTGGGGACAGCCGCCCCCGGCTTTCCGGCGGAGCAAAGCTCCGCTGAGGCTCGTGCTGCAGTACCTGCTCCTGTGTACTCTGAGTACCGAGATGCACGAGGGTAGTTGGTGAGCGTGTTCGTTGTAGTTTTGTGCGGCACACGTAAAAAACGTCGTGCTGCGCTCGACCAGACAGCCGGGGGCGGCTGTCCCCACATGGTTCGTGGCAACAACTCCAACGGATGCACCGACGGATTCTGGGGCGCGGCTGCACGAGCGTGGGCGCTCGTGCCTACATGGAGTGGCGGCGGTAGCCTCGGGCTGACAAGTGCGCTCCCGTCAGCATCAACAGTCCGGTGAGAAATGCCCAGAACATCAGGCTGACCGATAGAGCGAACGGGCCGTAAACTTCCTGAAAATTGAGCCGGGGCAGCGCCATGATGTAAAGGTATTTCAAGGCTTCTGACATCAATCCCATAATTACCGCCGTCGAGAGCACGGCCCGGGCGGGCACTTTGCCGTTGGGCAGCACCCAGTAGATGAGGAAGAAAATTGCAATGCTGGCGGAAACCGCGAAGGCCTTCATTAGCAGAAAGCCGCCCACCCGGACCACGAACGGGCCGTGGCTGCGCAACGAGTTTTCCAGCAACCCGATGTTGCCCGCGGTCAAGGCAATCGAAAGCAGCGCAAGTCCGCCGCACACAAAAGCCAGCGCCAGCGATATCAGCTGATTTCCAAAATAAGAACGGTTCTCCCGAAACCCCCAGATGCGGTTCAGAGCGACTTCCAGCGGCATGAAGATTCCGGTTGAGGTAAACAGGAGAATGATGAGGGAAGCGACCTGCGCGCGGTTGCGCGCGTCAACCAGGGCATTCAGGTTGCGAATCACGAAGTCCTGTCCCGCCGGCAGGAAATCGCGCAGCAGCTGTACCACCACGTCGTACATCACCGGGGAACGAAACACGCGCCGGATCAGGGTCATCAGGAGAAGCACAAACGGGAAAAACGAGAGAATGGCGTTGGCCGCCACGGAAAATGCAAACGTATGTACCTCCGTCCGTAACAGATATTTCACCGTGGAACCGGCGACGCCGGAGGAGCGGTCGTCGGGCGGCAGAGGGGTCGGGGAAACCATCGCTGGCGGCCGCGCTTCGGACGATTTTGACTGCAGGTCATTCAGCATTTTCCCCAATCCTATCAGACAGTTGCAATTTGTCCGATGCACGGAAGGACATCGCGTGGCCCGCCGCAGCGGGATGGTGTTTCGCGCTCGCCGCAAACCTCTCAGGTTTAATCGCTTTTATCTTTAGATTTCTTTGCTTGCCAGGAATGGACTTCCTGAATATTATCTGTTGCTCGTTGCCTGCAATTCGGGGCATCGAGGATGTTGCTTGGGGTGCATGGTTCGTGTCCTGTAGTCACAAATCGCGCCAGCACGATGGCTCCGCCAAAGTTTGTGCCCTGGTTTCCGCCACGGCCTGAACCTGCGGGGCTTTTTTTGCGGACGTAATCTGCGACAGCACGAACCCGCTGGGCTTTCGTTTCCTTTGCAGGGGGTTAGTAGAGGAGCACGAGCTTCACGGAGGATGCGAAAGTTAATTCACAGAGTAGAGGCGAAAGGAGTTCTTTGTGAGAGAGAAGGGCACAGTAAAGTGGTTCAACGGGGCCAAGGGATACGGTTTCATCCAACGCTCCACCGGGGAGGATGTTTTCGTTCATTTCTCGGCCATCCAGGAGAACGGTTATCGCACACTGAACGAAGGCGAAACGGTGGAATTCGATCTGCTGAAGGGTCCCAAAGGCTTTCAGGCAGGCAACGTCGTGCGGGTGCAGTAAACGGTCCCAGTTTCAACCACTGCGAGCCCTCTCAGCTTCCCCTGGGAGGGTTTTTTATTTTGCAGGAATTTAGTAGATGCCGCTGAATGGCGACGCTACTGCACCTCGACGGAAACTAAGTCGCCGTCGGATTTTCCTCCCGCCTTGTAATTCGCCACCACCGCGCGGTCCGTCCATTCGCAGGAAAACTCGTCCGCTCCCACCAGCAGCAATGATTTGTAGTCGTCGGTGCGTAATTTCATGGTCCGAGTGTTCGTGCGGACAGTCAAGATCGCGGCTGGAGGCCGACTGCAGTCCACTTTCAGCAGCTTCCCTCTGACGAATTGAACCTTCCGTCGATCCGGCCCCGGCGGCGGGGCGTCAGCCTGAGCCGAACTCGCTTCTTCCCCGTCGCTGTCCGCCGCCGCCGGGCTGGCCGGGGCCGGCGGCGCGCTGGCCTGAGGCAGCACGCCATATTTCTTTAGGATGGGCAGGTCTTCCAGGCTCTTTCGCGAGGTTTGCGCGATTTGCGGATTGGAACTGTCTTTGAGGCGCTCGAGCAAAGGAGTGGCGTCGTCCCACTTCTTCCCCGCCAGATCGATCTGCGCCAGGTTCAGAAGATATTGCTCGTTGCGCGGACTCAGCTGGATCGCCACCTTGATCGACTCGGTCGCCGAATGAACCCCGCCGCCCTGTAGCCGCGCTAGGGCAAGCATGTTGTGAGCCTCAGCCATGTCCGGCTCCTTGTCCACCACGAACACCAGGTCCTGAATCATGTTGGAAACGCCTTCAATCGGCTTTCCGCTCAACTGCGCGGCGCGAAATTTCGCCAGCGCCAGATAATAGTGTGTCCAGACGTCTTTACTGTCCAGTTCCCGGGCGCGCGCCAGTTCTTCGTCGGCCTGATCGAATTCTTTTCTTTCCATGCGCACCCAGGCCAGGGCGCGGTGCGCGATCACGTTGTCCGCCTTAGGGTCGGCGATGATGGCCTCCAGGTTTTTCTCGCCCTGCTCGCGATGTTCCGGCAGGCGCACCGCCATTTCCGCCACCAGTGCCTGGGCCTGGCCGTCCACCAACTCCTGGACGCTGCCTCCGACATCGAGCGGACCGGGCGGAGCAAGCGTTTGGCCCACCTGGCTGGCAGTTCCAGCCGCTCCCGGTTTGGGTTGAGCCTGCGGCGATGCCGGGAATGAGTGAAAGTAATCTTGCACCGCTTGCTCCAATTGTGCGGCGCTCATGCCGAAAGCCTGCTGGATGGCCGACTCGACCGGTACCTTCCGCAGCTGTACCAGTCCAAAATAGACTCCGGCATCGGACAGCTTGTTCTGGTGAATCAGGTAGTGCATCACCATCCACGATTGCGCGTAAAACATGGGCGGGTAGCCCGCAACGCCCGGGCGCATGGCGAACAACTCCGGCAGCGGCAGCCAGGGGCGGCCCAGCAATTCCGTAAAGGACTTGGGCAGCTTGCCATCGGCTGCGGTCTGGCCGGGAAGCGAATGGTTCCAGGGCAAGTCGAGACTGGGATCGCTGCCGAGCTGTGCCTGATTGTCGCTCAGGCGCAGGCTGGAGAAATATTGCGCAAAGCCCTCGTCGAACCATTCCTGGGTTGGCGGATAGTTGAAATTCAAGAGCAGGCGCGCAACATCATGGGAGACCGCCCGCCAGCTGTCCTCGGCGGCAAGATCGAGGACGATATAGTTGCGGTCCTCTCCGTGCAAAAAGAACCCCGGAGCGGAAATGGGCTGGCCCTTCTGCAGCGGCGCCACCCGCATGTATTCCTCATCCGATTGCAGGGCGATCACGTCCAGCGGTTCCGGCATCGCCAGTTTGGTCTTGAGGAAGAGCTGGGAAAAGATGTCCCGCATCTGTTCCAGCCGCAGGCTGGCTTCGCGGCCCTTCTTTTCGCCCGCGTCGGTCAGGATAGAGAAATGAGCGGAGCTGACCCGAATCCACTTGATTTCAGCGTTGCGCGCAAACGTGAACGAGGAAGCCGTCGCCAGAAATAAAACTGCGCCAAGAAAGCGTCGCGGACGGACTCCAATGCAGGACATGTTCGAACCGGCCGGCAAGAACGCCAGAATGGAACGATGCTATCACGCCGGATGCACCCAGCAGTGAGCGCCACAAACCACGTAGGGGCAGATGTCCTCATCTGCCCAGTCGAGCGCAGCTCGACAGGTTTTTTATTTCATCCGTGTAAAGCTGGAAAACTTGGCGCCTCCGGGACATTGCCGGGGGAAGCGGCGCTTCGCTCCGCCGGGGAGATGAGGACATCTGCCCCTACGTGATCTGGGGATGCCCCTACGTCGTTCAGGGCGCCGAATTCGAGAGCCTCCTGGCCGCCCACTCCGCGCTTTCCGCCACGACTTCATCTTCGTCAGATTTCAGCTTCTGCAGCAGCGGCTCAAAGCGCCGGTCGCCGCTGTTGCCCATCGCAATCACCGCATTGCGCCGCAATCCGCTGCGCTTGGTGCGCCGCACCGCCGATCCCCGAAACTTTTCCCGGAACTCTTCGCCGGTCATGTCCGCCAGCCATTCCAGCGCCGGATTTACCAGCCCTTCCCGCGGCTGAAACTCCGCTGCCGTAGTAGCCGGAGCCTTCCGGTTCCAGGGACACACATCCTGGCAGATGTCGCAGCCGAAAACCTCGTGACCCATGCCCGCCCGCATATCCAGGGGAATCGCGCCCCTGTGCTCGATAGTCAGATACGAAATGCAGCGATTCGAATCCAGCTGATAGGGTTCCACCAGCGCATCGGTCGGACAGGCATCGATGCAACGCGTGCAGCTCCCGCAGCGCTCGGGCGCGGGCTGGTCAGGTTCAAGTTCAAGCGACGTCAGGATGACACCCAGAAAAAGCCACGATCCCAGCTTCTGATTGAGGATGCAGGTGTTTTTTCCAATCCAGCCGACACCCGCGTACTTGGCATAGACCCGTTCGACGATCGGACCCGTGTCCACATAGCAGCGGGTTTGTAATTGCGAGCTCCCGACCGCATCGTGCAACCTCTTTTCCACGGTCCGCAATCGATTGAGCACCGCTTCGTGGTAATCCTGCTGCCCCCAGGCGTAGCGGGCAATCCAACCGCGCTGGGGATCATCCGCCTGGGTGGAATAAGGCGGGGCGGTGTTGTAGTTGATCGCGCAGACGATCACGCTGCGAACCCAGGGCAGGGTGGTACGGAGCGAAGCCCGTTTGAGAGCTCCGGTCTCGTTGCGCGCTTCCATGTAGCGCATCTCTCCGGCGCGGCCGGCGGCAATCCACTCTCGGAAGCGATCGAGTTCGTCGAAGTCGTGGACGGGAGCGATCCCCGTCAGCTCGAAGCCGGCATCGCGAGCTGCCTGCTTCACCCGGCGCGTAATTTCGGAGGTCTGATTCATCTCGAAGCGGGCATCGCGCGGACCTGGCGGCGGTTCGCAATTGGGCCGCGTCCCGATTTAGGACCCGGCAACGCCAGTATCCGACGTTCCTAATCCAATGATCAAGGTTCCAGACACATACTATTCAACGGGCCGGAATCATCGAGCCGTGAATCGCTGTCACGCACCATTCAACGGGGCGGATTGAGGAGCAGGAATGGTATGTCATTCGGAATTTACCTGACCGGCTTTCTGGTCGTGATTGCCGGGCTCCTCTACGGCGCCAGCCTGATGCACGTACCGACCCAATGGATTGTAGTGGGCGGGTTGGTGCTGGTGGGGATCGGAGTTCTGACGGGAGTCAAAGTTACCCGTCAAAAAGACTCCGCAACGTAACAAACAAGATGCGGGAGAGGCTTTTCGCGGTTTTTCCCCAGCACATAAGAGGAGATACAAAAATGAAATGGAATTGGATATGTGGCGTAGTATTTGCAGCCGCTCTTGCCATGCCCGCGCCCGCTCAGATTTCGGTGTACATCGGACATCGGCCCCCGCAGGCCCGGTACGAGCGCCGCGGCCCCCTTCCCGGTCCGGGCTACGCCTGGGTCAATGGCTACTGGTCGCCGCAGGGAGGTAGTTATCAGTGGGTGCCGGGACGCTGGGACCGTCCGCCCTATCAGGGGGCGCGTTGGGTTCGTCCCCGCTATCAGCATCGGCACGAGGGCTGGCAGGTACAGGAAGGCCATTGGGATCGCGACGAACATGGTCACCGCCGCGATCGCTGAGGGGGCTGGTTCAACTTGAAAACTCCAAAGAACTGTCATTCCTAAGCGCGGCATTTTCGCGCCAGGAATCTGCTGCTAGCTGTTCGCACGAAAGCAGATTCCTCGCCGATCAACCCGGCTTCGGAATGACTGGGTGTGGGATCAGTTGAAAGGGGAGTAGCAGGACGACCAAGTGCCAACAACCAAGTGCCAACGACCAACGACCGGAGACTATATTCCCAGCTTCTTCACTTCTTCGTTGTAGTACTTCCGATAAAGGATGTCCCACTCCTGGCTGCCTTCCAGAATCGTGCGCTTCTGGCTTTCGATCTTCAGGCGCGCCGTCTGATCGATTTTTGCTTCCTGGTTCAGCAGGTCTTCAAGAATCTTGCGGATTTCAAGCCGAATGGTGTTCCGATCCTCGACGAAATCCACCTCATCGACCTCGGCCAGCGCATCCGCCACCACGTGCGCAACTTTGTTGACCTTGTCCCGGCTGATTCTCACAGCACCGCCTTGTATTTGCGGGTGAGCTCGCTTTTCACTTTGCGGAACATCTCCTGATAGTTGGCGCCGGTGCGGCGCATTTCTTCGGAATAGGCTTCCAGAATGACCCGCACTTCATCATTGATGCGGTCCTCCAGCGAGAGCTCCTCGAGCATGGCGGCATGCACCTTCTCGGTGACGGCAGGCACGGCCTTGGTCTCGATATGCCCGCCCGCAATCAGCTTTTTGGTGACTTCGCGGGCCAGATAGCCCACATACTCTTTGGAAAGAAGCATAGCGCGGATCGAAAGTAGTTTGTGAAACAGGTAGTGTAGCACAGGGTTTGGTCGTTGGCCTTTGGCCGTTGGCCTTATCCGTCGACCTCAACGCAGAAACCCCGAGACTGTCCTTCCTCGCGACCGAAGACCAAAGGCCAACGGCCAAAGACCAAGGGCCAACGACCAACGACGTCTTACCGACGACAAACCACCAAACTCAGGCATACAATGCAGAAATAAATGTCTTCTTCGCCCGACAACCTGGCTGGCCTCAAAGACGACATGATTGCCTTCATCGAAGGCCATGGCATGCGCCGTTTTCACGGCTACGTCGATTATGAAGAAGTGCAAAGCGTAGTGTGGAAGACCGAAGACAATCCCGATAGCTGGAAGGATTTCGTGGAACTGGCCAAGGCGGCCGCGGCCCCTTTCCTGACCATGGATTCGTGGACGCTGCGCCGCGAAGAGCTCGACCAGATGGTTGAGCGCCTGGGCCACGCCGAATTCACCAACGATGAGGACGTAGACGAAGCGCGCTGGCTGCGCACTTACATTGGCAAGACCGGATTCGTCCAGCTCGGCTTCGCCCATCAGGGCATCATGATGGTTTACGAAGCCTCTACCGACTGGTACGACCATTACCAGCGCCTGCTGGAACTCTCCGAAGACTTCGGCGGCATCCCCATCGACGAGCCCGACCAGGACGAAGAAAACTGATCTCTCTGCAGCACGATGAAGGGCGAGCGTCCCGCCCGTCGGCCGAGCGAAGCCCGGCAAGCCACCATCGCTATAATCAATTTCTGGAAGCTTGCTCCTGATGCGCTGGGACCTGAAAACCACCGACTCGCAGGCGGTTGAACAACTCGCGTCGGAATTACGTTCTCAGCCGGCTCTTGGCCTGCACGACCCGCAAATCGCCTCGACTCTCGCTCGCCTGCTGGTCATGCGCGGCATCACCGAGGCCGAATCTGCCGAACGTTTCCTGGCTCCCGCGCTGTCTCATTTGCATTCTCCGTATTTGATGGCTGGCATGAAGGCTGCGATCGACCGCATCGAGGCCGCCATCGAGAACCAGGAACCGATCCTCATCTACGGCGACTACGACGTGGATGGCACGACCGCCATCGTCATCCTCAAAACCGCGATCGAGTTGTGCGGCGGCACTGCCGACTTTCACGTTCCGCACCGTATCCGCGACGGCTATGACATGCGGGACGACGTCATCGAGCGGGCCGCCGCCAGCGGCATCAAACTCATCATCAGCGTCGACATGGGCATCCGCGCCTTTGCCCCGGCCGAGACGGCGCGGCGGCTGGGCGTGGATTTGATCGTCACCGACCATCACCTTCCCGGCCCGCAAGGTGTTCCGGCGGCCCTCGCCGTGGTCAATCCCAATCAGTCAGGCTGCGAGTATCCGTGCAAAGCGCTGTGTGGCGCCGGGGTCGCGTTCAAATTGGCGCAGGCTCTGATCGAGCGCCGCATTCCGGAAGGCGAACGCGACCGGCTGTTGAAGTCGTTCATGAAAGTGGTGGCGATCGCCACCATCGCGGACGCCGTCCCTCTCACCGGAGAAAACCGGGTCTTCGCCAGGTTGGGGTTGGAAGGCTTGCGCTCGCCCGTCAATCCCGGACTCAAAGCGCTGATCGAAGTGGCGCAACTCAGCCACGGCCGCACGCTCACCTCCGGCGAAGTCGCATTCCGCATCGCGCCGCGCATCAATGCGGCGGGACGCATGGATGTGGCCCGCGACGTCATCGAACTCTTCAGCGTGAAAGATCCCGCCCGGGCCCGTGAGCTGGCCCACAAACTCGACCAGCTCAACGGCAACCGGCAGGAGGAAGAGCGCCGCATCCTGCAATCCATCACCGCGCATTTCGAAGAACAACCGGCGCTGCGCGATGCCTTTTGCATTGTGATCGATGGCGAGGGCTGGCACCGCGGCGTGATCGGCATCACCGCCACCCGGGTTGTGGAGCGCTATGGACGGCCGGCGCTGGTCATTTCGCGGAATGGCGGGGAAGCGCACGGCTCGGGCCGCTCCATCCGCGCGTTTCACCTGCTGAATGCGCTCGAGTCCTGCGCCGGTCTCTTTACCCGTTTCGGCGGACACGCCCACGCCGTCGGCTTCTCGCTGCCCTCCGCCAATCTGCCGGAACTGCGGGCGCGCCTCGACGACTACGCGCGGGCCAACCTGACTCTTGCGGACTTCGAACCCTCTCTCAACTTCGATGCCGAACTGGCGCTCGATCAGGTGACACCCGAATTGTTCAACCTACTGCAGCGTCTGGAACCGTTTGGCGTAGGCAATCCCCAGCCGGTTTTCGCCGCCCGCTCGGTGCGCCTCATGGCCTCGCCGCGCATCATTAAAGACAAGCACGTGAAGCTGAAGCTGGCGCCGGCCGTTGGATCTTTGTCCCTTGGATCGAATGGCCCGGACCTCGCCATCCTGACTACGCCTCGTTGTGATCCCGATTCCGCGGCTCTGCGACGCGATGAGGTGCGCCATGCCACTGACAATCGGCAGGCCACCGATGCCAGGTGGCGCCGCGCCATCACCTTTGACGCCCTGGGTTGGCAAATGGCCGAGCGTTGTCAGCAGACCGGCCTGCTTCCCGGGGACGCCCTCGACATCGCTTTCACCATCGACAACAACGACCACCCCGAGTACGGCGGCCTCGAACTCTCGCTGCGAGACTTTGTGCGACCGAAGAAGGTCGCCGATGACACTTCATCAACCGGGTTGTCGGCCGAGCCAAAGAAAACTGCGGCGGGACTGTAAAGAGTTCACAGCACTCAGACAACCCGGAAAGCTAAGTCGTATCAGTCGAGTAGCCGTATAGGCGGCACAAGAATGCAGCACAGCGCGTAAGAACCTGTTTGGAGACGGCGATGGACGGCAGCCCTGAAAGCGCGAAAGAAGGAATCGCCAACCCGACTTTGTCCTCTTGCTTCGCCACCAACTAGATACTTACTCCCAAGCGTCGCGGTACGTAAACTCCCGCTCAAGGCGGGAGGAAGTTCATGCACGAGTTTGTCCTCAAGGCAATCGTTGTTCTTTTGCTTGTTACCTTGGCTGGCGCCCAAAAAAAACCTGAGGGCAGTCCCGAAAAATCGCCACCCGAAGCGCCGGCGACCAATGATTCCTCGTCGCGCCTCCCGGTCAAGCGAGTCGTGCTCTACAAGAATGGCATCGGATATTTCGAGCACACCGCCCGCGTGCGTGGGAACCAGGACCTAGCCATCGACTTCACCACCGCGCAACTTAACGATGTGCTCAAGTCCCTGACCGTGGTGGACCTAGGCGAGGGACGCATCTCCGGCGTACGCTACAACTCCACCGCTCCGCTTGATGAACGGCTGAAGGCCCTGCGCCTGCCTTTCGGAGAACAGGTGACGCGCGCCGACTTCCTGACCGCTCTGCGCGGCGCTCGCGTGGAAGTGCGCAGCGGTGCGTCGACAGCCACAGGCCGCCTCCTGAGTGTCGAAAAAGAACGGAAAGCCAACGGCAAAGGCGACTTCTACGACGTGACTGAGTTCTCCATCGTATCCGACGTCGGCGAGATGAAGAATTTCGATCTCGGCCCGGGCACTTCGGTGCGCCTGGCGGAACGCGATCTGGGCGATGAAATTGGCCGCTATCTAAATCTGGTGGGTTCCTCCCGCGCCCGCGACCTGCGCCGCATGACCATCTCGGCCACGGGCACGGGTGACCGCGATATTTTTGTCAGTTACATCAGCGAAGTGCCCATCTGGAAGAGCACGTACCGCATCATTCTGCCGGACAAGCCCAACGAAAAGCCGCTGCTGCAGGGCTGGGCCATCGTGGATAACACGGTGGGCGAAGACTGGAAAAATGTTCAGCTCTCGCTGGTGGCGGCCGCGCCGCAATCTTTCATCCAGGACATTTCGCAGCCCTATTACGCACGCCGCCCAGTCGTGGCTCTGCCCGAGTCCATGATGCTCTCGCCCCAGACCCACGAGGCCACCATGAGCGCCCCCGGCCCGCCGCCCCCGCCTTCCTTCGCAGGCGGCACGG
>DASQHA010000003.1:0-38877 GCA_035632335.1 Terriglobales bacterium | reverse complement strand
CAATTCCCCGGCACACCCAAGTCAAGATCGGCGGGCGAGGGCGCCCGCCCCACACAACCCACACAACACACACAACAAGATGCGTGTCAGCCCAGACACGGTGTTGTCGAAGACCCACGATTCTGCCCCTCTAGAACCTTTTTAAGTGCTTAATAATCATTCGTTTACGATTGGCAATTCGCCCGCTACATGGGAGGTGTCCGGAGCGGAGGCGTTTATGGAACTCGTATTCACGACCGTCGCAATTATCGGGGGCATGACTTTTTCGCTGGCCATCGCAATCCTGGTGGAAGAAGTCATCTTCGGCAAAGTGCTGGGAGCGTTCTTTACTGCCCGAGCGCCCCAGGCCAAACCGGCAGTCCAGCGTTAAGCCGTCAGGCAGCGAGAGGAACTTTTGCTGGCGGGCGCAGGTCAATGTAATCAGGGACCGGCGAAAGGGTGCGGCCAGCAACCTGGTTTGCTGCCTTCGAAAACGGGCGGCGGACGAACCCAGACAGTACCGGACGCGAACCAAAGAGCCATGCAAGGTGCAGCTTATAATTCGCGCATCAATTTTCGCACCGATTCTCGCGGCATTTTTCGCGTCCATGCGCGCGGCCCCGGCCGGCACACTCTATTTCCCGCACGGTTTGTCGGCTGGCTGGGGCTGGTTCTGACGCTGTTCCTGGTCGCGCCGGCGGATGCCCAGGACTGGACCGCCGCCGAAGCCCAACTGGCAGCAAAGATTGTGTCGGCTGCGGGCCCGAAGAACATGGCGGTGGAAGTCCTGAACCGCTCGTCGCTCAGTTCCGCGGCTGCGGATGACATCCGGCGCAATCTGCTCACCCAGTTGGCCGCTCTCGGAGCACGTTTCGTCCCGGGCGAACAGGAGGCCGTGACGGTGCGGGTTTCGCTCTCGGAAGACCTGCAAAGCTATGTTTGGGTGGCGGAAGTTCGGCAGGGGGCGAATGCAGCTTCGATTCTCATGGTTTCTCTGCCGCGACCTGCCCCCCTCCCGGTCGAACCCGAAGCCGCGGCCATGGTGCTGCGCAAAATTCCCTTGTGGTCTCAGACCGAGCGCATTCTGGATGTTGCGGTCACCGCCGGCAACCCGGCGCGCCTGTTGGTGTTGGATGGAAGCGGAGTGAGATCGTACCGGCTCCAGGACAACCGCTGGCAGTTGGAGCAGTCGCTTCCCATTGTCCACTCCCATCCGTGGCCGCGCGACCTGCGGGGAAGGCTGGTTCTCGCCAACAGTAAAGACCCAGCTTTTGAGGCCTACCTGCCCGGCGTCCATTGCCGAAGTCTGGCAAACGCGCCTCCGGCGATGACCTGTTACGAGGGCGACGATCTCTGGCCCGTGGGATCAGACCTGGCCGTCCTGAACGCGTCTCTTACACCCACCCGTAACTTCTTCGGCGGGGCTTTGTCGCCCGCGGTGGGCAAACAAACGACGGCCCCCGCGTTTTATTCAGCCGCCGCTGTGCCTCGCGCCCAAGGCACGTCGTGGCTGCTGGCGGCGGCTGATGGGCAAGTCCACTTGCTTGACGACATAACCGATCAAGTGGTGGAAAAGCTGGGCTGGGGCAGCGATATCGCCGGCTTGCACAGCGGCTGCGGCTCGGGCTGGCAAATTCTGGCAACCGGGAGCAGCGACGGCCGCAATGATAGCGATACAGTGCGGGCTTTTGAAATGGCGGGCCGCGAGCCGGCCGCGGTGAGCGCGCCTCTCGATGTAAGCGGCACGATCACCGCGTTGTGGACAGAATCCGGCGGCACCAGCGCAGTCGCCGTGTCCCACAATTCTGAAACGGGGAGATATGAAGCGTTCCGGCTTATTCTTGCTTGCGGCCGTTAGCCTGGGTCTGGCGTCTGCCGCAAACGCCGGCACCCGCCCGCACTATGGCGGAACGCTGCGCATTTCTGTCCGGGAAGCGCCTGCATCGCTTGATCCCATCGACTCCAGCCCAGCCGGGATATCGGCATTACCCGGTCTCTCGCGGCTGATCTTCGACACGCTGGTCACGCTCGACGGACGCGGACAGACGCAACCCGCCTTGTCCACTTCATGGCAGGCCGATCCCGGCAATCAGCGCTGGCAGTTCAACCTGCGGCGCGGAGTCACATTTCAGGACGGGACTGCGATGACTTCGGACGCGGTTGCCGCCTCGCTGCGCGTCGCCAATCCGAACTGGAAAATCTTCGCCGCCGGAGAAGCAGTGGTGGTCGAATGCGACGCGTCCACGCCCAACCTTCCCGCCGTGCTCGCCCTGCCACGCTACGCCATCGCCAAACGCGGCGGCGGGAAGCTCGGCGGCAGCGGGCCGTTCGCCATCAACCGCTGGGACCCGGGCAAGAAACTCGCCCTCATCGCACGCGACGATTATTGGGGCAGCCGCGCCTATGTCGACGCCATCGAAATCGAACTGGGCAAAAGCTTCCACGACCAGATGATCGCACTCGATCTTGGCCTGGCGGACATCGTAGAAGTCGCACCCGACCAGGCGCGGCACGCCGTTGTCGAAGGGCGCCGCATCGAGAGTTCCGCTCCGGCGGAATGGATGGCGCTGGTATTCAGTCACGATATCCAGTCAGCGGAAGAGGCAAAATGGCGGGATGCTCTCGCGCTCAGCATCGACCGGGCAGCGATAAACAACGTTTTGCTGCAAGGCGGAGGCGAACCCGCGGCCACCATCCTGCCCAACTGGCTGACCGGCTACGCGTTCCTTTTTCCCACCTTGGTGGATGTGCAACGCGCCCGCCAGATGCGGAGCGAAACCCGCGTGGGACCAGGATGGAGCCTGGCGACCGATGCGTCAGACCCGCTGGCCAAGGTCATCGCCGCGCGAATCGGATTAAATGCCCGCGATGCCGGACTCGTGCTTCTGGAGCCGAACACGCTCCCTTCAAATTCGAAGATTCCAGACATACGCCTGGTGCGGATGCCGCTGCCCTCGCTCGACGCGCGGGTTGCGCTGAGCGAACTGGCGGCCAGCCTCGGACTGCCATCGCCCAGGTTCGACGGCGACCCGGCATACAGCCTGTACGCTGCCGAGAGCGCGCTGCTGCAATCGCGGCGGGTCATTCCGTTGCTGCATGTTAGAGCTGCCACCGCTTTGAGCGCGAATGTGATGGGATGGCATGAAGATGCCGATGGCGCCTGGCATTTGCCGGACGTCTGGCTGGAAGCGGGGAAGCCTTGAGCTTTCGGCGCAAACTTCTACTGGTATTCGGGCTGACCGTGGTGCTCTGCGTGGGCGCGGTTACCTGGATCGTTTCCGCCCTGACCCGCCGGGCTTTCGAGCGCGCCAACGAGGGCCAGACGACCGCGCTGGTGGCGCAATTTCGCCGGGAGTTCAACCGCCGCGGCGACGAGGTCGCGCACCAGGTGGAAGCCGTCGCCGCCAGCGAAGTCCCGACCCGCATGGCGCTCGCCGTGAGCCGCGGCTCCGCCGACTACAGTGGGTACGTGAACCAGGCCAAAGCTCTGGCCGACAACCAGCAACTGGATTTTCTGGAGTTCGTCGACAGCAGCGGCACGATTCTGTCGTCGGCGCAGTGGCCCGCAAAATTCGGATACAAGGACAACTCCCTTCCCCTGGAGTCGCCGCCGCAGGACGCCTTTCTCCGCCAAGAGGACCTTCCCGACGGCGTGGCCCTCAGCCTCTCGGCGATTCGGCAGGTGCAGGTGGGTGAAAAGCCCATCTACGTGATCGGCGGCCGCCGCCTGGACAAAGACTTCATAAGCAGTCTGGGACTTCCGTCGGGAATGCGGGCTCTCCTTTATCGCAACCTGGCCAAGGGCTTTTCTCCTGATCAGTTGATTGCGGCATCGGGGAGCGTGCCCCAGCCGCAACTGCTGGCGCCGCTGATCGAGCGCGTGCAGCAGCAACCGCAGGAAACCACGGCCCTGATTCACTGGTCGGACGATGCTGCCGATGATGAGAGCGTCCACGCCATCCCGCTGAGCGGCCGCGACCACCAACTGCTGGGCATTCTGCTGGTGGGCAACACGCGGCGTCCTTATGTGGAGTTGCGCAGCAGCATTCGTTCGGCCGCTCTGCTGGCGGGAACCGCCGGCGTCATTCTGGCCATCCTGTTCAGCGGATGGGCTTCGTCCCGGGTCACGCGACCGGTCGAGCAACTGGCGGAGGCGGCGCGAGAAGTGGCGGCCGGAAACTGGAACACTCGAGTTTCCGTGGAATCGTCCGACGAACTGGGCGCCCTGGCCGAATCCTTCAATCGCATGACCGGTGAACTGCTCGAACAACGCGAGCGCCTGGTGCAGGCTGAGCGGGTGGCAGCCTGGCGGGAACTGGCCCGCCGCCTGGCGCATGAGCTCAAGAATCCCCTGTTTCCCCTGCAGTTGACGGTGGAGAACCTGGTGCGGGCGCGGCAGCAGAGTCCGGAACAGTTCGACGAGGTTTTTCGCGAAAGCTCTTCCACGCTGCTGGCGGAGATTGCCAATCTGAAAACCATCATCTCGCGCTTTAGCGAATTTTCCCGGATGCCGCAGCCGCAATTTCAGCGTGTGCAGATCAACCAGATCGTGCAGAAGGTGGCGCGCCTGCTGCAGGGGCAACTACAGTCGCCGGAGCATCCCGCGATTGAATGCCGGCTGGATCTGGCAGAAGGACTTCGGCCCATCGCGGCGGATCCCGAACTGCTTCATCGCGCCTTTTCCAATCTGGCGCTCAACGCGATGGATGCCATGCCGCAGGGCGGGACCCTCACCTTGGGTACGCGACAGCATGGAGACCGGGTGGTGGTGGAAATTGCCGATACCGGCGCCGGCCTGACCGCGGAAGAATGCGAACGGCTGTTCACTCCCTACTACACCAGCAAAGCCCACGGCACCGGACTCGGACTCGCCATCGTGCAGTCGATCGTCAGCGACCATGGCAGCAGAATCAGCGTGCGCAGCCAGCCGGGACAGGGCACAACGTTTATGATCGAACTGCCGGGGAATTTCGAAAAGCTGCCCGCGGCGGGCCAAGGATAGAAATTCGGGTCAGATATTAAGGAGCGGCCGGTGCCTCAAAAAGCACATCTGCTGATCGTTGACGACGAGGCCAATACCTTGGCTTCGCTCTCCCGTGCATTTCGTCTCGCCGGCCACGAGGCCGTGGTCTGCGACAACGCCGCCAAGGCGCTCGAACTGGCTCGTTCGCAGCCGTTCGACTTGATCCTCTCCGATGTGGTGATGCCCGGCAAAGACGGGCTCTCTCTGCTGGAAGATTTGAAAGCGCAGGGGGTAGCAACTCCCGTGGTCATGATGTCAGGGCAGGCGCACATCGATATGGCGGTACGGGCCACGCGCCTGGGCGCCCTCGATTTCCTGGAAAAGCCGATCTCCACGCAAAAGCTGCTGCTCACGGTCGAGAATGCGCTCAAGCTGCAGCGCCTGGAATCTGAGAACCGGCAACTCCGCCAGCGTCTGGGAAAACACGAAATCGTATGGACCGGCGACCCCATGAAGAAGTTGATGGCCCAGGTCGAGCGCGTGGCCGCGAGCGAGACTCGGGTTTGCATTCTGGGAGAAACCGGGACCGGCAAAGAATTAGTGGCGCGCACGCTGCATGAGCGCAGCCCGCGCGCTTCCGGCCCATTCGTCACCTTGAACTGCGCCGCGGTTCCGGCCGAACTGATCGAGTCCGAGCTGTTTGGTCACGAGAAGGGCTCTTTCACCGGCGCCGCGGGACGCCACATCGGCAAATTCGAGCAGGCGGAGCGCGGGACGATCTTCCTCGACGAAATCGGCGATATGCCTCTACCCATGCAGGCCAAGCTTCTGCGCGTGCTGGAAGAAGGCGAAGTTGAGCGCATCGGTGGCGACAAACCGATCCGGGTAGATGTGCGGGTGGTGGTGGCCACGCATCGCAATCTGGAGTCCCTGGTGCGCGACGGCAGGTTCCGCCAGGATCTCTTTCACCGCATCTACGTTTTTCCAATCCTGCTGCCGCCGCTGCGCGAACGAAAAGAAGATATTCCGGCGCTGGTGCAGCATTTCGCCACACAGGTCTGCGCCCAGAATAGCTGGAAGCCGATTCCCTTCACCCCCGAGGCCATTGAGGCCCTCCAAACGCATCCCTGGCCGGGCAACGTGCGCGAGCTGCGCAACGTGGTGGAGCGGCTGATACTGCTGGCGACCGGAGCGGAGGTGACGGCGGACACCGTCGAAATGGCGCTACCCCAGGCGTCCCAACCTTCGTTCGCGGGCACGGGTACGCTAGCCGAACGGGCACAGAACTTTGAGCGTGAGGTCATCCTGGCCGAATTGAAGCGTAGTCATTTTCACGTCACCAACGCGGCCAGGACGCTCGGCCTCGAGCGCAGCCATCTTTATAAGAAGGCCGAGCAGCTGGGCATTGACCTGCGCTCAATGCGGCAGGAGTCTGGCGAGTCAGGGCCCAAGTCGTAAAATACAGGAAAGACTGTATTGGTCGTGCCCGTGCCTGTGCATATGGTCGCCTCAGGGGCCTTACGTCAGTAAGAATTACACGGCGTCAGATCTTGAAAAGTAAGGTAAAGCGTTGGAATTCATGGAGTATCCGCGTTTGGCAACTGTGATGCTTACACCACGGGCGACCGATAGGTGTGGGTTGCGACACTCCGGAAGCTGATCGGCACGCTGGACCAGAAAACCGAGGAGGTAAGCATGGCTGCGTTCCGAATATTCATTGCGGATGATCACGAAGTAGTGCGCCGGGGGCTGTGTGCCCTGTTGCAGGCCGATCCGACCTTGCAGATTTGCGGTGAGGCCGCCGACGGGCGCGAAGCCGTGGAAAGAGTCCGCGAGTTGAAACCGGACGCGATCATCCTCGACATCGGCATGCCCGGCCTGAACGGTCTGGAAGCCACGCGCCAGATCATCAAGGACGATCCCCGCGCCAAGGTCCTCATTCTCACTTTCCATGACTCCGACCAGGTAGTGCGGGATGTTCTGAATGCCGGCGCCCGAGGATTCCTTCTCAAATCCGACGCTGCCCGCGACCTGGTGGTCGCGGTCGAAGCTCTGCGGCGCGACAAGACCTATTTCACTTCCAAAGTCGCAGCCATGGTGCTGGAGGGATATCTGAAGGGTGGAACCAAGGCGGCTGCGATTTCACTCGGACGCGACCGGCTGACGCCGCGCGAGCGCGAAGTCGTCCAGCTGCTCGCCGAAGGCAAAAGCACGAAAGAGGTCGCGGTGGCGCTGGGACTGAGCGTGAAGACGGCGGAAACCCATCGCTCGAATATCATGCGCAAGCTGCAGTTGCACTCGGTGAGCGACCTGGTGCTTTACGCTGTCCGCAACAACATTGTCCAGGTAGTCCAATCCACAATCGAGTAAACGCCGGCGGCTGAAACAACCACGCGAGGACAACCGCCCTCGGCTGTCCGGGCGAGCTTGGCTCGCCGGACACTCGCTATAAAACCGAAAGCAACTTTTCATCACTGCGGAGCCGAGGCTTCGCCGGACAGTTGGCTGTTGCCGCGTGGTCGGTTGCGATGCAATTCAGATCCAAGCTTGCCTGGTACAGCTGCTTTTAGAAATGTCTACAGATTGCACCTGATAGACCCCGGCCGCCACTTCCCCTACTCTGGCTCTCGTCATAACAAATACGCTGCGTGGGTCGACGCCGACCCGGGAAGGAAGAAAGCTAATGAGCCAAAAATTCACGGCGAAAGACGTGGACGTAATCGAGGACGCGAGCCACCCCCACCGGACCGACATTGAACTGGTGAAGCGCGCCCAGCGAGGCGAATCCGAAGCGTTCGCCGATTTATTCCATGCTCACAAGGCCAGGATCTATTCCATTTGCCTGCGCATGACCAACAACACCGCGCAAGCCGAGGACCTTACCCAGGACGCCTTCCTGCAGGTGTTTCGCAAAATATCGACCTTCAAGGGAAATTCGGCCCTGTCCACCTGGCTCTATCGCATCGCGGTCAATACGGTGCTGATGCATTTCCGCAAAAAAGCGTTAAAGCAGGTTTCTCTCGACGAACCTTCGAGCCACGATGCGACTCGGGTGCGCCGCGAATACGGCGGACGCGACGGGCGCCTGGCGGGATCGGTGGACCGTATCACGCTGACTCGCGCCATCGAGGACCTCCCTCCCGGCTACCGGACCATTTTCCTGCTGCATGAAGTCGAAGGCTACGAGCACCAGGAGATTGCGAAAATACTGGATTGCTCAGTGGGAAATTCCAAGTCGCAGCTGCACAAAGCCAAGTTGCGCATCCGTGAGTTTCTGGCCGAGCCCGGAACCTATCCGGCAGCGATCGCGGCCCAGGATGCGACTCTGCAGAATGTCACGCCGCAGCCGCAACGCAAGACTCGTCCCGCTCTCGGCTTCGCCCAGGTGGCGTCCGCTCTGAGCTAGGACCCTTCCAATGTGGGCGCGAGCGCCCCGCTCGTGCGGCAGCGTCACGAATTGATCGCCTTGCGGTGACCGCTCGCACGGCAGCACCACGAACCATGCCGCACGAGCGGGGCGCTCGCGCACACACTTAGCGCTGGCCCCATTTCAGCTTGGTGCGGAGCACGTCAAAGAATGTCCCCTGGGTATGCAGCAGCGTGACCTGGTATTTTGATTTGCGGCAAAGCACGCGATCTCCGTCCAGCATGGGCATGCCGATTTGACCGTCAATGCTCAGGTAAGCCTCATCCTCGCCGGTCTTGACCACAATCTCGATTTCTGAGGAGTCTCGCACCACCAGCGGACGGTGGGTGAGCGAGTGCGCCGAAACCGGCGTCACCACGAACGCATCGACTGAAGGCATCAGGATGGGACCACCGGCGGCCAGCGAATATGCCGTCGAACCCGTGGCCGTGGAAACGATCAGACTGTCGGCCTGGTAACTCGAAACGAATACGCGGTCGATGTAAACGTCGCAATGATTCAGGCGGGCGATGGTGCCCTTTCCGACCACCACATCGTTGAGCGCGTCGTAACTCCCCACGCAAGCGTCTTTGCGATGTACCTCGCAGTGCACCATGGAACGCGTGTCCAGGTTGCAGCAGCTTTGCTCGATGCTCTGCAGCGTGGCGTAGAGGTTCTCCAAGGGCACTTCCGTCAGGAAGCCGAGCGAGCCCAGGTTGATGCCCAGCACCGGAATTCCAGCCTTGGATACGGCCCGGGCGGCCGACAGCAGCGTGCCATCTCCCCCCAGCACCACCACAAAGTTCAGCGGACGGGAAGCCATTTCGTCGCGCGCCAGAACTTCCACGCCCGAGGCAAAAGGCTCAGTCTCAAGATCGACCACCACCTGGTATTGATGCTCGCGAAACCAGGCCAGCAGAGGAGGGACGATATCTGCCAATTCCGTCTTGCCGGGCTTGGAAATAATGCCGGCGACTTTCTGGGTAGGTGCCATGGTGAAATCGAATTGTACAGAAATTCCGGGGAAAAGCCCTATCCGCGCGGACGCGATTGAATGCTCAGAATCGCCCATACAACAGAAACTCGCGGTTGCCTTCACCGCCCAGGATGGGCGAATCGATGACTTCGGTCTGAGCGCATCCTTGGGCCAGCAGCGCTTGGCGAACTTTTTCCACCGCAGCCAGTTGCACCGCCGGGTCGCGCACAATGCCCCCCTTCCCGACTTGTTCCCGCCCGGCTTCGAATTGCGGCTTTACCAGCACCACGATCTGCCGGCCGCGACGCTCCAGGGGTGGAGGGAAGGCGGCGGCGATCACCGCCGGCAGAACCAGCGTCGCGGAGATGAACGAGACATCCATCACGATCACATCCACGGCCTCGCCGACTTGCCCCGCCGTGAGATAGCGGGCATTGGTCTTTTCCAGCAGGCGGACGCGCGCGTCCTGGCGGAGACGGAAATCGATCTGGCCGTGCCCGGTATCGACCGCGATGACGCGGGCTGCCCCGCGCTGCAAAAGACAATCGGTAAATCCTCCGGTCGAGGTCCCGACGTCGAGACAGATTTTGCCGGTGACCTCGATCTGCCAGCGCTCGAGCGCTGCCTCCAGCTTGAGACCGCCGCGGCTGACGTATTTGAGGTCTTCTCCCAGCAGACGAATCTCGGCCGCGGTCTCTGTACTTGCTCCTGCCTTCTCGATTTTTTGTCCGTCGACCAGCACTTTTCCGGCCAGGATCAGCGCTTGGGCGCGCTCCCGCGAGGCCGTCATGCCCCTCTCCAGTAGCAGTTTGTCGAGACGCATTTTCAAGACTAGCTCCGCAAGCAGTGCAGTATGCAGAAACCATTCGCGGCAAACAACTTATCAGTGTTATTTACCGGTTTCCCACAGAATTCTCCACAGCAGTGTTGAAAAGTGTGAGGAGCCAGGATCATCAGCGCTCACTTCTCGACTTTCATCCTGAGCGGAGTGGATGCTTCGCGCAGCGAAGCAGACGCGCAGTCGAAGAGCCTGCCCCGAGCGGAGCCGAGGGGACCCCTATCGCGAAACGGGAGCCGGGGGGTCCACCGATAGCGATAGAAAATCTCCCAGACGCAATCGTGATTGCAATCGGTAGGGGTCCTTCGACTGCGCGGGCCGATTCGCAAGCGAATCGACCGGCTCCTCAGGATGACACTGACTGACGGTGGGAATGGAACGAAGGACTTCCGCCTCGTAACTTGCGCAAGGCCAGGTCGGCCGAGGTGCGATCCGACGGCCGCAGTCCGACGCCCGAGGTCCGACGGCCGAAGTCCGATCCTCTACCCCGCAACTTCCTCCAGCAGCTTCTGGTCGATGTCGAAATTGGCGTGGACGTTCTGCACGTCGTCGTGCTCTTCGAGCGCTTCCATCAGGCGGATCATCTGGGTCGCGGCCGGGCCTTCCAGCTTGATGTAGTTTTGCGGGATCATCGAGACGCTCGACGACACGGGCTCGATGCCGGCTTTCTTCACCGCTTCGAGGACAGCTTCATAAACCGACGGTTCGGAAAGTACTTCCCAGTTGTCGCCGTCGTCGCGCAAATCTTCGGCGCCGGCCTCGAGCACGATGCCCATCAAATCGTCTTCCTTGGCCGCCGTCTTAGGGATAACGATGTCGCCCTTCTTGTGAAACATCCAGGAGACGGCGCCGGCCTCCGCCATGTTGCCGCCATTTTTGCCGAAAGCGTGGCGGATTTCACTGACCGTGCGATTGCGATTGTCGGTATTGATATCGAGCAGGATCGCCACCCCGCCCGGGCCATAGCCTTCGAGCGAGAACTCTTCATAAGTGGCGCCGGGAAGCTCTCCCGTGCCGCGCTGGATGGCCCGCTTGATGTTGTCAGCAGGCATGTTCTCCGCCTTGGCGGCCGCGATGGCGCCACGCAAACGGGGATTCGCATCCGGATCGCCGCCATTTTTGGCGGCAATCGAAATTTCCTTGATCAGGCGGGTAAAAATCTTGCCCCGCTTGGCGTCCAGGGCGCCCTTTTTGTGTTTAATTGTGGCCCATTTTGAATGGCCGGACATGGAGATACCTCGTATTTAATAGTCTTTTATGGCGCGGAACTGGCCCGTCGAGGAGATCAACGGATTGCCTCAAATGAATGCCGGCGAACAAAAATTATAGCATGGGACTCACAGCAAGGGGCTCTGCATACCGACTTCAGGCTTTGCACAAAGAGAGCGCGGGAACCGAAATCAGGACGGGTTTCGAGCCTGCCGGGCCTTGTACGCATAGAGCACGGCGAGCAAAGGCGGGGCCAGCAGCACGCCCCAGAACGGAATAATCATCCCCAGCACGATCGGGGCCAGAATCGACGCCCAGACCGGCACCCGGGCAGTGCGCTTCATGATGTACGGCTGCAGCAGAAAACCATCCACCACGGCAATCACCGCGTACAGCATCAGAACGTAGAGCGGATGCTCCCAGTCTCCCCACTTGAACATGGCGGTGAGCGCCGGGCCGATCACGCCGAGCACGGCTCCGATTTGCGGCACGAACTGAAAGACAGCGCCCAGCAACGCCCACAACGGGGCCCACGGTACGTGAATGAGGTACAGCCCGGCCAGCCACAGCAGGCCGACCGCCAAAGAATCTTCCAACTGCGCGATGAACCAGTTCTTCAGTGCGCCGCCGGTGATGCGAAAGTGTTCTCCGAATTTCACGCTTATGAGATGCGCCCCCGGGGACGATGATATCCCGGCACCAGCCTTACCGCCGTAGCGCCGGCGTCTCGCTGGCTGTGGCGAGGGCATCTTGCCTCGCCGGTGGGGGCGGGCGGGACGCCCCCACGACAGCCGCCGGGCTGGCGGCGCTACGGAAGCGCCCGTGTAATGCGTCTCGGCAATACGGGCGGCGTTTTCTTCGTGTTAGACTTTCTTGCGAACCTCATTTCCAAGGAAAACAGCGATGAAATTTGGGGTCATCATTTTCCCAGGGTCCAACTGTGACCATGACGCGTACTGGACCATCCAGAATGTGGCCCGGCAGCCAGTCACGTTCCTGTGGCACGAATCGCACGATCTCGAGAACTGCGATGCCATCATTGTGCCCGGCGGATTTGCCTATGGCGACTACTTGCGCACCGGAGCCATCGCCAAGTTCTCGCCGGTGATGGAGGCGGTGCGGAAATTCGCGGATGGCGGCGGACTGGTGCTGGGCATCTGCAACGGCTTCCAGATCCTGTGCGAGTCCGGACTGCTGCCCGGGGCCCTGATGCGGAATGTGGGCCTGAAATATGTCTGCAAGCCAGTCCGGGTACGGGTGGAAAACGCGGAAACTCCCTTCACCGGGGCATGCCATAAGGGCGAAGTGCTGACCATTCCCATCGGGCACATGGAAGGCAACTATTTCTGCGACCAAGCAACTTTCGCCGAGTTGAAACGCAACCAACAGATAGTATTTCGTTATTGTTCGCCGGCCGGGGAGATTACGCCGGCAGCCAATCCCAACGGGTCTCTGGATAACATCGCCGGCATCTGCAGTCCGGGCCGGAACGTGCTGGGAATGATGCCTCATCCCGAACGCTCCAGCGAACCCGAGTTGGGCGGCACCGAGGGGTTCAAGATCTTCGAGTCCATGGTCGGAGCCATGGCGGTAAAATAAGCGGTCGACGCGTTTTCTGGGGGTTTGGCCTGCATCCAAGCGAGCGGAGTGTTGCTAGGGCGCGGAACCTGCGCGGGTGCGTCGGTCTTTTTTATTTCGATCTCTATTTCGGTCTTGGTTTCGATCTTGCTCTTGGTTTGGCTCTAGGAGATTCCAGAAATACCCCATGAAAGCCTTCCCGCCTGTGGCTCCGCCTCTGGTCCAATTGCAGCCTCCGGTCCTACGGGAGAGAGTCCCCGGGATGGCGGCAATCGTCCTTCTTCTGCTGTTGAGCCTGGGCGCCGCCTGGCCTTCGGCAGCGCAGGAGATGCCGAGGGTGCAGGTATTCGGAGGCTACTCCTACACCCGTTACGACAGCCCATCATTTGGCTTCGCCAACACTTCCGGACTCAACGGTTACACTTTTTCCCCCGCGTTCAATATTATTCGCGGATTCGGCGTAGTGGCGGAACTCAGCGGGCAATACACCAGGAATCTCAATCTGCGCGACATCGCCGTGGGACCGCAATTTCTCTACCCGAGAGGCAAGATGATGTTTTTCGGACATCTTCTGATCGGGGATGCCCGCTCTCTGGTGCAGGCAGGAGGCCCGCAGGAAGACACCTCCCGAGCCATCATCCTCGGCGGCGGCATGGACTACGATCTCTCTGCGCGTTTTGCCCTGCGCGCATTCCAGGTGGACTATCTGCATACCACGCTGTTTAACGCGACCCAGAAGAATTTGCGGTTTTCGACCGGCCTGGTGTATCGCTGGGGCTCGATCAAGAAGACGCATCGGACGCTTGCGCCGAATCCGTAGCCATTACCAGAGAGTTGGGAAGGGGTTTGATGAGACTGAACAAACGGACGGGCATGCTGGCGGCAACTTTTGCCCTGGCCTGGTTAACCGGCTGTGGCGGAGGCGGCAGCAGCGGGGGAAACGGATCCACCGGGGGCAATGCCTATGTCGCCATCCCGCAAGCCAATGCTGTCGCTTCCTATCGCGTGGGCAGCGGGTCCGGCAACCTGAAGGCGGTGCTGGGTTCGCCCTTCAAGGGAGGAACGTCCCCGATAGCGCTGGTTGTCCATCCTTCCGGGAAGTATGTTTACACCGCCAACCAGGGCGGAGATGACATTTCTCTTTACTCAGTCAACAGCAATACGGGAGAGCTTACCGAGGTCCTGCCGCGCGCTGCGGCAGGGTTAAATCCAACTTCATTAGTAATGGACTCGGGCGGCGATCTGCTGTTTGTCGCCAATCAGCTGTCGAATACGATTTCCGTTTTCACCATCAGTTCGAGCGATGGCACCTTGACGGAGGCCGCGGGCTCGCCATTCGCCACGGGTTCACGGCCGGTCGCGCTGGCTTTGTCGCCTTCCGGAAAATTTCTCTATGTGGCCAGTTCGAGTTTGCCCAAGGTATTCGGGTATACCGTCGCTTCAGGCACAGGCAATTTGCAGGCGATTCCAGGATCGCCGTTTCCCGCGGGCAACGGCCCCAGCGCCCTGGTGGTCGATCCCTCGGAGCATTTTGTCTACGTAAGCAATTTCGTTGACAACACGGTCTCCGGCTTGACCATCGACTCCACCAGCGGCGCCCTGACCACCGCGCTGGATTCGCCCTTCGTGACCGGCACCGGTCCGGTCGCGGTCACGGTCGACCCTGGCGGAAAGACTTTGTACGTCACCAACATCAGCTCGAATAACGTCTGGGTTTACACCATCGATACCAGCACGGGCGCGACCACCGAAGTTGCATCGCCTTTCGCAGCCGGGACCCGGCCCGTGTCGGCGACGGTCGACCCCGCGGGCGCCTTTCTCTATGTGTGTAATCAGTCTTCTAAAAACATCACCAAGTTCCAGATCAACTCGGCCACCGGGGGACTGCCCAGCAATACGATTGCTGCCACCAGCAACGCAGCGCCGGCAGCTATCGTATTTGCGAAGTAACCGGGTGTGGCCGGTGTGGCCGCGGGCGACTCGCCCGCGAGAGTAAGTGCCACGGACGCCCGGGTGGCTCCGGCTGGGCTGGCAGCAACGGCAAAACTCAAATTCGAATGCCGCGGGCGAGTCGCCCGCGACCACACGGTTCTCTTTGATTCGCTTTGGGATTCTCGGGTTTGGACTTCACGCCGTCAAGCGGCTGATGCCTGGGTTCTCCCTGGCGCGGAACTGTCGCGTCACGGCACTCTCACGACGCAACCTGGAGAAGGCGCAAGCGTCCGCCCGGCAGCACAATATTCCCCTGGCATTCGATTCGGCCGAGAAGCTGTGCCGTTCGCCAGACGTCGACGCCGTGCTGGTCACCACTCCCAATGCCTGCCACCTTGCCGACGTGCTGCTGGCCCTGCGATGCGGCAAGCCGGTCTTGTGTGAAAAGCCCATGGGTGTAAACGCCGGCGAGTGCCGCCAGATGGTCGAGGCGGCCCGCAGCGCCGGATTGTTGCTGGGCGTAGCCCAGGTTTTCCGCTTCGAAGAAAGCACGGCGCGCCTGCGCGAGCGCGTGGCCGCGGGAGAGATCGGCAAGATTGTTTTCGCGCGCTCTGAATTCTCCTTTCCTGGCGGGGCGGGACACGCCCGCGCCTGGCTCCACGATTCGGCGCTGGCCGGTGGCGGCCCCATTGCCGACGTCGGCGTGCATTGCGTTGATGCCTTGCGCTACATCCTGCAGGATGAAGTCGTCCGCGTGAGCGCTCGCGCGGCGCAGGACGCGGCTTCCGGAACGGTGGAGTCGGCAGCCGTCCTCACCCTGGAGTTTTCCCGGGGAACGCTGGGCACGGTGGCGGTTTCTTTCCGCGCCGAATATCGCACGCCGCTCGAACTTGTGGGGGAAACCGGCGTCCTCCGCGCTGACGACGCGTTGAACGTGGAACGTCCGATCCGACTGGAACTGCGGCGGGCCGGCTCTGTGGTTGAGAGCGACGAAGTTTCAAATCGCCTGGCCTACGCGAAACAAGTCGACGCCTTCGCCGACGCGATCGAAGGCAAAACGAAATTTCCGGTCCCCGGCGAAGAAGGCTGGCAAAATCAGGAAATCCTGGATGCAGCCTACCGCAGTTTGAAGAGCGGCAAAACGGAAGATGTCTTTCAGGTAAATCGAGGACTGATCGGGAACACTTAGTGAGCTTGCGTCTGGGTTGACTGGGCAGGCTGGGATGGAACCCCTTTGGCCTGCACGATCGCCCAGTGCCATTCCTGGTCCTGGCCCAGCTTCGTGCCCAGAGTTTCGTGGAAAACGGTTGTGCTCGAGGGCGCCGCCGAGCCTTTGAGGTGGTAGAGAACAGTCGAATCAGGCTGTTTTTCCGAAAGCAGGGTGGTCGTTTCCGCCGCCGGTATCAATCGCGCGGAACCCCGCCGGGCGGTGTTTGCCTCCGCCCCACGCAGCAGTGTCACTCCTACCGTAATTTCCTTTATGTTCCAGGTGGTACCGTTATGCATGGTCACTTGCAGGGTATCTCCGTTGATGGCGGCCGGGCCATCGAGCTTGGCTAATTCGCCTTCCGGCAGGTCCTGCGGAGCGTACGGGTCCGACAGCAAAGAAGTGGCTGAGGCGCTGAAGGAAAGGTCGCAGGTTACATCCGGCGACGAGACCTGGAATTTCTTGCCGATGCCATCGATACTGAACAGCAGTTTCCCGTCGAGCTTGCGGGTCTGCACTTCATCCATGATCTGATGAAGATTGTCGTTGTCGATGACAGCGTGCTCCAGGGCGGCCTTGCCTTTTCGATACTGGCGAGCCAGATCGCCCAGGGACGGTTCCCCGCTATCGGACTGCGCCGCCGCCCACACCGGAAGAAAGACTCCCACCAGCAGAGCAAGGGCAAGCGGTAGAAATGATTTAGAAGTCATGAAGGCGCCGAGGAACTGTTCCCTTCACATTGTGCCGCAAGCCATCGAGCCCTGCTCGTTGTCGCTGCGGCCCGCATTCAATTGATAACTAGCGGGAACTTGGTTCTGCTGAAATTGTACTCAGGGGGCCGAGCAGAAATGACCAGGCGGGTACGAACGATGGTCGTAGAACCTTGGAGCACCGGGAAATTCCGGCCGAAAAACGCGGGTAAGACTAGGCGTGCGGGACTGGTTCGCCAGTGACGAAGAAGCACGCAACAGGGCGCCGCACGCCCGAGGCTACACGCTCTTACAGCAGGCCAGAGGAACGAAAGCGCGTAACCGGATCCATGACCGGAACAGCCTCACGCTGAAAAATCCAGCGGGCCACCGCATAGCCCAGGGCTGCATAGCAAACATAGACCAGCTTCATGGCTCACCCCAAATGGTTAGATGCTTATTCGCCTTGGGGGGAGTGCGACAAGCCGCACCATACCAGACAAAATTAGCAACCAGGCACCAGTGGGTCAATGAACCACTGGTGCCATGCGTATGGCACGAAAGTAACAGAGGGTAACCCGCTCAAAGGCGTGGTGTAGTGTGGTCGCGGGCGACTCGCCCGCGCGAACCTTCCCCCAGCACCCTGTTTGCGGGCAAGTATTTGATCTTGCGGCAGATCCGCACAAACTCTTCGACCGCAAAGGACGCAGAGAAACAGAACCGGCCGGGGTCGGCTCAGACTTGCAGAACATCGCCTTCCCGCGCCACCAGCTCATACAGCACCGGGTTCACAAAGAAGCCGATGAACAGCCGGGAAATCAGACCGGCCACGATCACGATGGCAAATGGTTTCTGCGTGTCCGAACCGATGCCGGTCGAAAGGGCCGCCGGGAGCAATCCCAGGCAGGCCACCAGGGCGGTCATCATGATCGGACGCAGGCGCAACAGCGAGGCGGTCCGGGTAGCGGTGGGAATATCCATTCCTTCCTGCCTCAGCTTGTTGATATAGGAAACCAGAATGACCGCGGTCTCGACCGACACCCCCAGCAGCGCCAGCAGTCCCAGAACCGAAGAGACGCTGAACGGAGTATGCGTGAGTTTGAGCGCCACCAGCGCGCCCACCGGTTCGGTCATGATCACGCCCAGGGCGATCGAGGCAGGAAACTTGAAATTCCCATAGAGCGCAAACAGAATCATGAAAATCAGACCCAGCGCCAGCGGAACGATGAAATACATCTGCGACCTGGCTTCGAGGAACTGGCTGTATTCGCCGCCCCACGTCATCCAGTATCCCTGCGGAAGAGTCACGGCTTGGTTGACCGCGGCCTGGCCGTCGCGTACCGCCCGTTCCAGGTCACGGCCTTCGATGCTGTACTGCACCCCGATGTAGCGCGAATTATCTTCCCGATAGATGAAAGACGCGCCGTTGCCCTGAGTGATGGTGGCTAACTGGCTCAACGGAATCTGCTGACCGTCCGGCGTTCCCACCAGCAGATTCCCGATATCGTGGGCATTGCTGCGAAACTGCGGCTGCATGCGCACTACTAGGTCAAAGAGCTTTTCTCCCTGGATGACCTGGGTGACGGCCTGGCCGCCCACGGCGGCCGAGATTACGGCTTCGACGTCGGCGACGTTGATTCCGTACCGCGCGATCTTGTCGCGGTCGACGTCCAGCAGCAGGCTGGGCTGGCCAAGTTCACGGACCACGGTCAACTCGGTGAACCCGGGAATCCCGGCCAACACGTTCTTCATCTGCACCGCTTTTTCCTGCAGCACGGCCAGGTCGGGCCCATAGATCTTGACGGCGAGCGAACTCTTCAGGCCGGTAAGCGCCTCGTCGACCGCATCTTCCGCCGGCTGCGTGAAGTTGAAGATGATGCCGGGAAAGGCGCTGAATTTCTTGTTGAGGGACTCGATCAGCTCTTCTTTAGTACTGACCTCACCGCTCCAGGCCGAATCTTTGTAGGGCTTCAGTCCAACGTAGAACTCGCAATTGAAAAAGCCGGTGGGGTCGGTGCCGTCGTCAGGGCGTCCCAACTCCGAGCCCACAACCGTGACCTGGGGATACGACATCAGGATGGCGCGCAATTGCGGGGCAATTTTGCCGGCCTCTTCAAAGGAGATGGTGTACGGCATGGTCGCCCGCACCCAGAGCGCGCCTTCATCCAGGTGAGGCATGAATTCTCCGCCGATGAAAGGAACCAGCAGCAGAGAAGCTCCGAAGATCAGGGTCGCGATGGCCAACGTGGCCTTGGGGCGGGCCAGGGCCCAATCCAACTGGGTGGCATACTTGCTCTTCATCCACTCAAAGGCGCGATTGGGCCTTTCGCGGATGCCCTTCTTGAACCAGTACGAGGCCAGCACCGGGATCAGCGTAAGGGTCAGGATCAGCGCGCCGACCAGCGCGAATGACATGGTTTCCGCCATGGGATGGAACAGCTTTCCCGACGGACCGGTCAGCGCGTAAATCGGCAGGTAACCGGCCAGAATGACCGCCACTGAATAAAAGATGGGGCGGTCAACATCCTTGGCCGCGATCAGGATGACTTCATTCAGGCTGTATTCTTGCCCTTCGCGCAGGGCGAGTTCGCGATAGATGTTCTCGATCATCACCACCGCGCCGTCGATGACAATCCCAAAATCGATGGCGCCGATGGAGAGCAGGTTGGCCGCCACGTCATGGGCATGCAGCACGATGAACGCGAACAGCAGGGACAAGGGAATGGTGAGCGCCACGATTACGGCAGCGCGGAAGCTGACTAGGAAAAAGATGAGCACGATCAGCACCAGCACCATGCCGCGGAGCAGGTTCGCCTCCACGGTGTCGGTAGTGAGCCTCACCAACTCGCTGCGATCGTAAAACGGTTGAACCTTTACGTCGGGCGGAAGGATCTGCCGGTTCAGTTGTTCGGTTTTTGCCTCGACTCCTTTCAAAACCGTCTGCGTCTGCTCTCCGCGGCGCATGAGGATCACGCCCTCGACCGCGTCATCATTTTTCTGAAACCCGAATTCCCCGAGACGGGGCGCGTGCCCGATGGTCACGTCTCCCACATCGCGCACCCGGATGGGTACGCCCTTGTTGCTGCCGACGACAATGTTCCCAATGTCGTCGGTGTTGCGCACCAGGCCGATGCCGCGGACGTAATAGAACTGCCCTCCCTGGGAATAAAACCCTCCGCCGGCGTTGGCATTATTCGCGGCCAGGGCTGTCGTCACCTGCGGCACGGTCAGGTGATATCCATAAATGCGGGCAGGATCGAGCAACACCTGGTATTGCATTTCCGTTCCGCCAAAACCGGAATCGTCCGCCACGCCGGGCACCGACCGGTAGGCGCGCTCGACCACCCAGTTTTCGATCGTCTTCAACTCCTGCGGCGTGCGGTCGGGACTCACCAGCACATAGCGATAGACCAGCCCGCTCGGGCTGAACAGCGGCGCCAGCGACGGGACCACGCCGCTCGGAAGCGTGGCTTGCGCCAGACGTTCAAACACCATTTGCCGGGCCAGGTAGTCGTCGGTGCTTTCTTCGAAAGTCAGCCGCAAATCCGAGAGACCATACAAAGAGATGGACCGCATGGTGACCATGCGGGGCACGCCGTTCATCTCGAGCTCGAGAGGCAGCGTGACCAGCCGTTCCACTTCCTCGGCGGCATGATCGGGCCATTGCGTGATGATTTCGACTTGCGGCGGAGACAGGTCGGGGTAGGCGTCCACCGGCATGCGCTGGAACGACAGGATTCCGCCGATCGTGATGAACGCGGTCAGCATCAGCACCAGAAACCGCTGGCGTAGCGCTGCTTGGACGATTCGATGGATCATCTGATATGGATCATCTGATTAAGATCATCTGGTTAAGACCATCTGCGTAAACTCACCGGGTACCGCTTTTAATGGAGGACGGGCGTCCCCGCCCGTCCTGGTTCAGTCCCTGCAAAGACGGGCGGGACGCCCGTCCTTCCATTATTTGTGTTTCAGCGCTGCAGCGAGTTTGCGAACTGTAAAAACAGGCTGCCGTCGCCAATCACATGATCGCCGGGCTGCAAACCCGCCGTGATCTGCGTTTGCCCCTGCAGGCTTTCCCCCAAGGTGACCGAGCGTCTCCCAAACTGATTGGCTGATACCTCGGCGTAAACGAAAGGCTCATTCTCGCTATCGCGCAACACAGCGGAATCGGGCACGCTGATGGCATTCTGAATCTTCCCCGCCTGCACCGTGGCCGTCACGTACATGTCCTTTTTCAGCTTCTCGCCCGGATTCACAGTCTCAATGCGCGCCGGCAAGGTACGGGTGTTAGGGTCGAGGGAAGCGGCAATATAGGAAATGCGTCCCCGGAAAGAGTCGGGATAGGCGTCGGTCTGAATCGTGACCGCGTCCCCCACTCGCACGTAGGGCAAATCTTTCTGATACGCATTCACCAGCACCCAGACTGTGCTGGTATCCGAAATGGTGAAGCATTGGGTGTTGCCGGGCTGGAGAAGTTGCCCGGCGGAAACCAGCTGTTCAACCACTTCCCCGCCGATGGGGGCGCGCACCGGGACCTCGTACGACGACGGGCCCTTCTCCACCGCATCGGGATCGGTCACCCCCATGACTTTCAGCGCGGCCTCTGCCGACGCCAGGTCGCCTCCCGCCTGCACTTCAGCCGATTCCGCCTGCTCCAGATCCTTCACCGCGATGGCGTGATGCTGATAGAGGTCCTGCGACCGGACGTAGGTCTTTTGCGCCAGGGCGTAGGCGTCCTTGGCTTTGAGATAGTTGGTCCGCAGTTGCGAATAGTCGGGACTGGCCACGTACAACATGGGCTGCCCCTGGCGGACTTTCTGCCCCGGAACCACCACGACGCGGCTTACCGGACCGCTGACCTGGGTGATCACCGGCGTGGTGCGAAAACCGTTATAGGCTACGGCTCCGGTCAAGCGCAGCGTGCGCGTCAGGGTCGTGGGTTCGACCGTCACCACCTGCACGTGCGACATCTGCTCCGGCCGAAGGGTAAATAGTTCGGGATGGTTGGGATCTTTCGCGCCGTGGCTGGCGGGAGCATCTGATTTTGATCCGTCGCAACCCGCAAGCGCCAGCATGATCATGGCCGGCATAATCACGGATAAGCGCACCCATAAACCGCGCGGCCGCCGGAAAGTTCTGTGGCGAGCTTTGTCATTCCACATTTTCATGGCAGGTTCCTCGCTCCCACCGCTTGCTTCATTTGTTCGAGCGCCGTCATGTACGAAGCCAGGGCCTGGCGATAGGCCAGTTGCGCCGCCCGGTAGCTGCGCTCAGCATCCAGAAAATCCAGCAGGCTGGCCGCGCCGGCCTTGTAGGCATACTCGCTGATATCACGCGAGTCCTGCGCCTGTTTCAGATATTCAGAGGTGTACAGCTGCACGATCTCGTCGTTGCTGCGCAGCGCCTCGTAAGCGTTGGCCACGTCGGAGAGTACCGCATCGCTGGCCGACAACTGTGTTTCCTGGGCCTGGGTCAGAGCGTAGCGCGTGCGCGCGATTTCGCCCTGATTGCGGTTGAAAATGGGCAGATCGAAACCGGCGAAGATCGACGCCGAATTCTGCCCGGCGGTGTGGGTGAAATCGTAGGTGCCGGTCACATCCACTTTGGAGTTGGCTTTGGCCAGCTGGATCTGGCTCTGGGCCGCAGTCACGCCCAGCAGTGCCGCCTGGAAGTCGGGACGCTCGCGCAGCGCCTTGGCCTGCAAGTCTTCCAGGTTCGCTTTCAGCGGCTGGTAGGCCAGATCGCCGATTACGTCGTAGTTGGCCGGTACCGCGTCGTAACCCAGCAACTCGCGCAGGCCGACCAGGGCCTGCGCCCGAGCCAGGCGGGCTGAAGACACGTCCGTCTGAAACTGCAGCAGCTGAAGCTTGATCTTCAGGTAGTCGCCTTCGCTGATGGCGCCCGCCTTGAATTGGGCGTCGGCGATATCGACCGTGGCCTGGAAATCCTTCAGGTCCTGCTGGGCGAACTGCAGCGTCGATTCCGCCAGCAGCACGCCGACAAATTGCTGTCCTACATTGAAAGCCAGCGTGCGCTCCGCATCCGTCACCTGGGCGCGGGTAACGGCGGTCTGGTCGCGGGCGGCCTGCAGGCGCCGTTGCCGTTTGTGTCCGCGCTCAAAAAGATAAGAGATCCCGACGTCGAACTGCTGGGTCAGGTTCAGATCGTCGGCGGAAAAATCACCCGGGCTGAAAATGGGGATGAATTGCGAATCGGCCCCGAAGCTGGGATTGGGGCGCAGGTTCGCAGTGATTTCCTGCGCCTGGTTCTGCAGAATCAAAGTGCGCGTGGCTTTGATGGAATGGTTGTGCGCCAGCGCCAGATCAATGGCCTGATCGAGGCTGATCAGAGTCGTATTTTGCCCAACGCCTACGCCATTCAGCAGCAGGAAAAAGGCCCCGGCTGCAGCGAGAATTCGAAAGCATCGTGAACGCATAACAGTAAGATCAAAGCGCCCCCCTGGCACGGCGGCCTTACGGCTAATACTCAAGATTGTCGAGCACCCCACCAGGCTCTGGCGTCCGTATCATGCTCCTTCCATGCAGAAAGTGTGACCCACCAACGGAATGTGAATTCAAAAGGAGAGCCGATTTACGCCAGGTCGAGTGGAGGAGGGCGGATGTATAGCCGGAAGGAATAGAGGACGGGGTCGGGTCGCATTTGCGGCCCGCCGACAAACACCGTGCTGCCGGTGATGACGACGAATGCAATCAGAAGAACGATGGCTGTGCTGGATCGAGCCATCAGACAGATAAGGCAGACCGGACTGCCGGACGAAGCTCGATCCAACTCCACCGTGGCCCGGGCATCGGGCGCGCCCAGACCGCAGACGTGAGTGCTCTGGACGGTCGTCGAGAACAGAACCGCCAACAAACACACCACGGCGAAGTATTTCCATCCGTTCGTGGATTGGTATCGAATGCTCACGATGATCTATGCCACTTCGGACTTGGATGCAACCAGGGGCCGGTTTAGCGGCTCCCAATCCGAAAGAATCTGGTCGATTCTAGCATCGAAACCGCGCCGCGACCCTGCCAATCAAGCGTGTTTGTCGCCCAACAGTAACTTTCGTGCCGCCTGCAGCTCTTTTCGCTTCCGGGCGTCCACCTCGGGATAGGCCAGGCCCAGACCGTCAAGCGTATCGACGATGGCCGCAGCCACCGCCAGGCGGGTGAACCATTTGTTGTCCGCCGGGATGACGAACCAGGGTGCTTCCGGCGTCGAGGTGTGGGCGATCATCTCCTCGTAGGCGTCCATATAGTGGTCCCAGCGCTCACGCTCCAGCAGATCGGTGGCAGAGAATTTCCAGTTCTTCTCCGGCTGCTGCAGCCGGTCCAGAAACCTTTTCTTCTGCTCCGCCCTGGACAGGTTTAGAAAGAACTTGCGGATCACCAGACCGTTCCGTGACAGATAGCGCTCGAAAGCGCGAATATCCTGAAAACGTTCTTTCCAGATATTCTTGGTGACCAGCGGCGCGGGCAGTCGTTCGTTGGCCAGAATCTCGGGATGGACCCGGACAATCAACACCTCTTCGTAATAAGACCGGTTGAAGATGCCGATGCGGCCGCGCTCCGGCAGGCATTTCATGTTTCGCCAGAGATAGTCGTGGTCCAATTCCTCCGCAGATGGAGTCTTGAACGAATAAACCTGGCAACCCTGTGGATTGACCCCCGACATTACGTGCTTGATGGCGCCGTCTTTCCCGGCGGCATCCATGGCCTGAAAAATCAGGAGCAGGCCCCAGCGGTCCTGCGCATAAAGCTTGTCCTGCAACTCGGCCATGCGCGCCACACCTTTGGCCAGCAGTTCTTCGGCGTGCTCCTGCGAGTGCAATTTTCCGGTATCGGCGGGATCGTGATCCTTGAGGCGGAATTTCTTCCCGTGCTCGACTCGGTAGGGCTTGGAAAACTTTTTGGCCCAAGTCATTACAAGACCTCCCATACCCCTGTCGCGCGTGACGTTAAGAGTATAACCAGCGGCGCGGGTCCCTGCCCTTCGGCAGGCAGGCGGCGACTCGGTCTGAAATTTCTCCTGCTACAGTGGCGTCATCCTGAACCGCCTTCAGGCCGTGAAGCATCTGGCGTGAAAGGGAGTCCACCGCTTAACGGCTTTGGAAACGATGCGCGCCAGATCGTTCAGGATGACGCCGTGGTAAAGGGATGGTTTCGAATTGAGCCGCCTCCACCAGGAATCCCAGTTTGCCGTGCCCAGTCCCCTAACGATAGACTTGATGGTTTCGAGGTGGGTCATGTTAGTGGTGATGAAGGCACAGGCCACGGAAGAGCAGATCCGCGCGGTTTGTCAGAAGATCGAGGAGTTGGGCTACCGGTCCCATTCCATGCCGGGGGCCCAGCGGACAGCCATCGGCATCACCGGAAATCGCGGCGAAGTCGAACCCGGCACGCTGGATGAAATGCCGGGCGTACAGGAACTCATCCGGGTCAGCAAGCCCTACAAGCTGGTCAGCCGCGACGTCAAGCCGGAAAACACGGTCATCACTTTTGCCGGGACCGACGCCACCTTTGGCGGCCCGGGAGTGGCCGTTATCGCCGGCCCCTGCGCCATCGAAAATCGCGAGCAGGCGATGGCCGTGGCCGAACTGGTCTTCCGCGCGGGAGCGCAATTCTTCCGCGGCGGCGCCTACAAGCCGCGCACTTCGCCCTATTCTTTCCAGGGCCTGGGCGAACAGGGCCTGCAGATCATGGCCGAGGTTCGGGACCGGTTCGGCATGAAGATCGTCACCGAAGCCATCGACAACGAGTCGATGGATCTGGTGGAAAAGTATGCTGACGTCATCCAGATTGGCGCCCGCAACATGCAAAACTATTCCCTGCTGAAGCGGGCCGGGCGCGCCCGGATACCGGTCCTGCTCAAGCGAGGCATGTCGGCCACGCTCGAAGAATTCCTTATGGCGGCCGAGTACGTGATGAGCGAAGGCAATTACAAGGTGGTCCTGTGTGAGCGCGGAGTGCGGACCTTCGCCGACCACACCCGCAACACGCTCGATCTCAGCATCGTGCCAGCCGTGCAACGGCTCAGCCACCTGCCCATCGTGGTCGATCCCAGCCATGGCACCGGAAAACGCAACAAGGTCACTCCCCTGTCGCGCGCGGCCATCGCGGTGGGCGCGGATGGATTGATTGTCGAAGTCCACCACGATCCCGATCGGGCCATGTCCGACGGCATCCAATCCCTCTACCCCGAACAGTTTGACGAGCTGATGAAGCAGGTACGGCAGATCGCGCCGGTGGTGGGGAGGATGGTGCCCGCGATCGGAAATCATCCCCGGGCGGCTGAGGCGGTGTCGGCGCCGGCCGGGTTGCGATCGGCCATCAGTCCATTAGCTTGAGAAAATTCCTTCTCGTCGTTGTCGCGCTCCCGATTGTTGGCGGTCTGGGATGGTGGTACCTGCGTGAGCGCCAGCTCCCCGCCTACGGCCCTGCCTATCGCGAGTATGCCTACGTCACCAACGGTAAGAGCAATACCGTTTCGGTGATTGACCTGCGTACTTTCGAGCCGGAAAAGACGATCCGGGTTGGCGACGAACCAACGGGCATCGCCGCTAACGACAAGAAAAACGAAATTTACGTCGTCAACACCCAGTCCAGCAGCGTCAGCATCATCGATGCGGAACGTAATGAAGTGGTGGCCACCATTGGAGTGCACGCCGGCCCCTATTTCATCGATGTGTCGGCGGATGGCAAAAGAGGGTATGTCGCGAATTCCAAGTCGGCGAACGTCTCCGTACTGGATCTGAACAAGCGGGTGGTCCTGGGTAATATCCGGGTTGGCGCCTCGCCCGGCCTGGCAAGGGTTTCGCCGGATGGTTCGACCGTGGTGGTCAGCAACCGGGGCGATCACACGGTATCGCTGATCGACGCGGCGCAACTCAAAGTCCGCAGCACGATCTCCATCTGCGAGGAACCGGAAGACATCGCCATCCTTCCCGACAGCAGTAAAGCGTTCGTGGCCTGCGCCGGCTCGGCTCAAGTGGCATCCATCGACTTGAAGACGGACAAGCTGCTGGCCCTGCTGGACGTCGGCAAGACCCCGGCAGATCTCGAGCTCAAGCCCGATGGCGGCGAGCTGGTGGTCACCAACTTCGACTCCGACAATATCTCGATCATCGAGACTTCGACCAACGAAGTTGGCGGCAGCTACCTGATCGGCACCCATCCGGCGCGCGGCCTCGTCACCAGCGATAGCTCGCGTCTGTACGTCAGCAACTTCGGCTCCAACACAATCGCGGTGTATGACATCGACATCGGCAAGCTGATTGCGACCCTGCCCGTAGGCAGCCATCCCGACGGGCTGGCGCTTTCTCGCAGCGAGAATTATCTGCTGGTGCTGGACTCGCAATCCGGCGACGTAACCGTCATTCAGAAGCGCAGCCCCACCAAGCTCGAGCCCACTGAGTATCCCCTGCTGACCATGATTCCGGTGGGAGTGCAGCCCAATAACGTTGTGGTGAAGTCGTTCGTGCTGGCGAAACCTGCTCCATAGATTAAGAACGCGGCCACGGATTAACACGGATCTTTGCCTGATCGGCATTGGGATGCTTTGAATGGAAATCACGATGCAATACGGAACCACGACTATGTTGCTTACTCTGATGATGTTCTGCTCGGCCTGCAATACCTGTGATTTGGTTTACGGGGCAAGAGTTGAGTCGAACTCCAATCAGTACGTCGCCTTTACCGAAGGGTCGACCTGCGGACCGCTATTGTCTGAATTTGACTCATTCGTAAAGATCGAACGGCCATATTACATCCGCGGACACCGGTTCTGGACGGCGACAGAGACAATCGCAGGCGGCAAACTGAGTCTCGACAAATTGACGTTAAGCTGGAGGGGTAACGATCATCTTTTGATCGGCTGCCGCTGCCGGAAGGATTCGTTTGATTTCGCTATTATTCAGTGGCGTGATGTCAAAGTTGTGTATGAGTTCTCACCGTAGAGAGTAGAGAAAGGACGATGCTGGACGTCTATTCCGCAGCGCAGCCACTCCGTTTAAGATGACTGGGCGCCGCAGCACTTCTTGTATTTCTTGCCGGAGCCGCAGGGGCACGGATCATTGCGGCCAACTTTGGCGCTGCTGCGTACTACCTGCTGTACGGTCTGGGCCTCGCCGGACCCCGCCATGCGGGCCTGCTCCAGCTCACGCTTCTTCTTGCGCTGGAAGGATTCTTCCAGTTCGTCGACTGAGGTAGCCACCGCTCGCCGCGGGCGGTTGCCATTGCCTTCCGACCCCGCGCCCTGGGGCTGAGGTTCAGGCGCTGAAGCGGGACGCTCCAGGATCTGCATCAGGTACAGGTACCGGGCGGTCTCTTCCTGGAAGCGCGTCATCATGGCTTCGAACATGTCGAAGGACTCGCGCTTGTACTCGACCAGGGGATCGTGCTGTCCGTAACCGCGCAGCCCGATGCCCTCCTTCAGGTGATCCATGTCCCGCAGATGATCTTTCCACTGGGAATCGAGAACGCTCAACATGATCATGCGCTCGTGGTAGCGCATGGCGTCGGGGCCGATGAGCTTTTCTTTCGCGTCGTACCGTTCCTTCAACTTGGCGAAGATGGAATCGCCCAGCTCCTGCCGGCTTAGCGATTCAGGTTTGATCCCTTCCGCCAGAATATCCACGCCGAAGCGGGTGAAAATCGCATCTTTCAGACCCTTGATGTCCCAATTGTCGGGATGGACTTTTACTCCGCAAAACTGGTCCATGACATCGCTCAGGATGCCGGAGACGTAGTCTTCGAGGATGAGCTCCTTCTGCTCCACGCCTTCGAGCAACTGGCGGCGCAGGCCGTACACCGCCTCGCGCTGCTTGTTCATGACGTCGTCGTATTCGAGCAGATGTTTGCGGGCCTCGAAGTTCTGGGCTTCGACAGCTTCCTGCGCGGTGGCGATGCGGCGGGTGATGAGCCGCGACTCGATCGGAATTCCCTCCTCCATGCCCAGACGCTGCAGCAGCTTGGAAACCCATTCCTTGGCGAAGATGCGCATCAGGTCATCTTCAAGGGAGAGATAAAAACGCGAGGAACCGGGGTCCCCCTGGCGTCCCGCGCGTCCGCGCAGCTGATTGTCAATCCGCCGCGCTTCGTGGCGTTCGGTGCCGAAGATGTGCAGGCCGCCGACCGCCGTAACTTCGTCGTGTTCCTTGTCGGTCTGCACCTTATAGCGGTTGAATATTTCAATCCACTGGTCGGTGGGTACCACATACTCGCTTCCGGCGTAATACCAGACCGTGCTCTTGGTCTCATCGACGTCGATCTGGATCTTGCCCTGAGCCGCGCGCAACAGCTGGGCAATTCCCTTCTTCACGCACTCCTGCTTGGCCATGAACTCGGGGTTGCCGCCGAGCAGAATGTCGGGGCCGCGGCCGGCCATGTTGGTGGCGATCGTCACCATGCCCTTACGTCCCGCCTGGGCGACAATCTCGGCTTCGCGCTCGTGGTACTTGGCGTTGAGCACCACGTGCTTGATGCCTTTTTTCTTCAGCAGTTCGGAGAGCCGTTCCGATTTCTCGATCGAAGTGGTCCCAACCAGCACCGGGCGGCCGGTTGAGTATAGATTCTGGATTTCGTCGGACGCCGCGAAGTACTTCTCTTTTTCCGTCCGATACACGACATCGGGGTTCTCTAACCGCAGCATCACCTTGTTGGTCGGAATCACCATCACTTCCAGCCGGTAAATGCTCTCGAATTCGGAAGCTTCGGTTTCGGCCGTGCCGGTCATGCCGGCCAGCTTCTTGTACATGCGAAAGTAGTTCTGGAAGGTGATGGTCGCCAGGGTCTGGTTCTCGCGCTCGATCTTGACGTTTTCCTTGGCTTCGACCGCCTGGTGCAGTCCATCGGACCAGCGGCGGCCCGGCATCAGCCGGCCGGTGAACTCGTCCACGATGATGACTTCGCCGTCTTTCACCACATACTCGACGTCGCGTTTGTAGAGCGCATGAGCTTTGACCGCGGTATCGACGTGGTGCTTCAGGTCCCAGTTTTCCGGATCGGCAATGTTCCCGATGCCGAGCAGCTGTTCGACTTTTTCCCACCCGGCGTCGGTGACAGTGATGCTTTTGTGTTTCTCGTCCACCACGTAATCGCCGGTAAGTTCTTTGGGTTCTCCCGGCGCGGTGTCGATCTCCTCGCCTTTTTCGAGCTTGGGAATGATGCGATTCACCCGGGCGTACTTGTCGGTGGACTCTTCGCTGGCGCCGGAAATAATCAGCGGCGTGCGGGCCTCGTCGATCAGGATGGAATCGACTTCGTCAACGATGGCGAAGTTGTGCTTGCGCTGCACGCAATCATGAACATCAAACTTCATGTTGTCGCGCAGATAATCGAAACCGAACTCGTTGTTGGTGCCGTAGGTGACGTCGGAGGCGTAAGCGTCGCGGCGCTCCTCGTCGTCCAGATCGTGCACGATGACGCCCACGGTGAGGCCAAGAAAGCGATAGAGTTTGCCCATCCACTCGGAGTCGCGTTTGGCCAGGTAGTCGTTGACCGTCACCACATGCACGCCGCGCCCGCTGAGCGCGTTCAGATAGACCGGCAGGGTCGCGACCAGCGTCTTGCCTTCACCGGTTTTCATTTCGGCGATCTTGCCCTGGTGCAGCACCATGCCGCCGATCAACTGCACGTCAAAGTGGCGCATGTTGAGCACCCGGCGGCCGGCTTCGCGGACCACGGCGAACGCTTCCACCAGAATCTCGTCCAGGGCTTCGTTGATGGCCTTGGCGCGCTCGTCCTCAAGCTCTTTCAGGCGGTCGGGATCGGCCTCCGGCTCGTCGGGCAGGGAGGCCAGACGCTGCTGGACGCGTTGCCGGAATTCATCCGTCTTGGCGCGCAGCTGTTCGTCCGAAAGCTGTTGCATCTGCGGTTCGAGCGCACTGATGGCTTCGACCTGCGGCATCAGCCGTTTCAGTTCGCGTTCGTTCTTGGTCCCGAAAACCTTGCCTAATAATGTGTTAATCAAATCAAAGTACCCTTTGGAGGCAGCACGGCCCTTGAATAGAAGCCTAGCATATTAGATGCAGCGACAGCCGGTAAGTCGCCGGGAAGAGTCTCTAGAGTAGCGCCGCCGTCCCGGCGGCTGTCCGTCGGGCGTCTCGCCCGCTGCGTTCCGAGGGCGGGAGGCCCTCGGGACAGCCGGCAGGATGCCGGGCTACCTAGCGGCTGCGTTTCGGCAACAGCGACGTTCTCATGTAATATTTCGGCGAACCCATGCCCACTTTCTACGATCGTTTTGTCGAGTGCGTCGAGCACTGGCCCAAAAACGTCGCCCTGGAAATCCAGCGCCGCGAACGAGTGGAGAGTTGCACCTACGCCGAACTGCGGCACATGGCCGAATCGGTCGGCGCGTGGCTGGCTCGAAGCGGATTCAATTCCGGCGCCCGGGTTGCCATCCTGGCGGACAACCATCCCCGCTGGGTAGCTGTGTTCCTGGGCGTGGTCGCCTCGGGATGCACTGCCGTCCCGCTGGACACCGCCTTGCACGCCGACCAGATCACCACCTTGCTCAAGGACAGCGGCAGTTCCCTGCTGTTTTGCGACGTCAAGCACCTGGCGACCGCGGGAGAGGCAATTGGCGCGCTGCCGATCAAGATTGCGCTTATCAATCCGGCTGAACGGAAGAGCGACAAGGCAGATCCGGCCGGCCCCCCGGTGGTGGCCGATCTCGAGCGCATTTTTGCCGCCGGTCCGGCCGGCTTTGTCGCGGCTGCTGTCGACGCGGATGTGATCGCTTCCCTGCTCTACACCTCCGGCACGACTTCGGATCCCAAGGGCGTGATGCTCACGCATGCCAACCTGCTGGGCGAAGTGGAATCTGTATTCAAGTGGGCGCACGTCACCCCGGACGATGCCGTGCTCGGCGTCTTGCCCCTGTTCCATGTCCTTTCCCAGATGGCGAATTTGTTGCTGCCCCTGGTCAAGGGCGCAAAGGTCGTCTATCTGGAGACCTTGAACACCACCGAACTGTTGCGGGCGCTCCATGAACGTCAGATCACCATCTTTGCCGTGGTGCCGCAATTTTTCTACCTGATCCACGAGCGCATCTTCAAGGAGGTAGCCAAGCGCGGCAAAGTTGCGGGCTGGGCCTTGAAAGCGCTCATGGCGCTCAATCGCGGGCTGCGGGCCGTGGGATTCAACGCCGGCCGCATCTTCTTCGGCAAACTGCACAGCACTTTCGGCGACCGCATGCGCTACCTGATCACCGGCGGCTCGCGCTTCGATCCTCAGATCGGGCACGATTTCTACGCCCTCGGCATCGACGTCCTACAGGCCTATGGCTTGACGGAAACCACTGGCGCGGCCTTTGCCGCGCTGCCTCATCACAATGTGATCGGTTCGGTCGGACCGCCTCTGCCCGGCGTAGAAGGAAAGATTGTCGACCCCAAACCCGGGGAGGATGGCGGCCCGGCGGTCGGGGAAATCGCCATCAAGGGCGCGATTGTGATGAAGGGCTACTGGAACCGCCCGGACGCCACCGCTGCCGTTATCAAAGATGGCTGGCTCCTTACCGGCGACCTCGGCTATTTCGATTCGGGCGGCAATCTTTTCATCACCGGGCGCGAGAAGGACGTCATCGTGCTCAGCAATGGCAAGAATGTCTATCCCGAAGAGATCGAATCCTACTATTTGAAATCTCCCTACATCAAAGAGATCGAGGTGATGGCGCTCGAGAGCGAGCCCGGCAATCCCGCTTCCGATCGGCTGTACGGCGTGGTCGTGCCGGACTTCGACGTACTGAAAGAACGCAAGATCGTGAATGCGAAAGAAGTAATCCGCTTCGATATCGAGGGCATCTCGGCCAAGATTCCATCCACCAAAAGAATCGGCAGCTACGAAATCTGGCAGGACCCTCTGCCCCGGACCACGACCCGCAAACTCAAGCGCTTCGAGTTGGAAAAGCGGGTGCGCGCCAACCAGAAAAAGGGACAATCGGATTCCCAATTAGGCTCTTCAGCGCCGCTGAGCGCCGAAGATGCTCAGTGGCTCGACCAACCTGAAGTGCAACAGGCGATAAAAGTCATTCGCGAAGCCAGCAAGACTGCGCCCGAAGTCATCCGCCCCAATGACAACCTGGAGCTCGACCTGGGACTCGACTCCATGCAGCGAGTTGAATTGCTGGTGGCCGTCGAAAAAGAGCTGGGCGGAGACGTGGAAGAATCGGCTCTGGCCGAAATCTATACCGTCCGCCAACTGGTGGACGCCATCCGCGAGAGCGCGGCCGCGGGAAAAACGCGGACCACTTCAACCCAGCAGCCCACGGGCTGGAAATCAGTTCTGCAGGAAGATCCGACCGACCCGGAAGTCCTGCGCCTGGCCCGGCCCGGCCGGATGGGCGAACATGTTCTTTACACTCTCTTCCAGCCGCTCCATATTTTTGCCAATGACCGGTTCCGTCTGCGAGTACGAGGACTGGAGAAGCTCCCCAGACATGGTTCCTACATCATTTCTTCCAACCATCAGAGTTACCTGGATCCCGTGATTCTGGGAGCGGTCCTGCCCTGGCAGGTGTTTCGCAACCTCTTTGCGGTGGGCACCAGCGAGATTTTCGGCTCCGGCTTTATGCGACGCTTGGCCCGCTGGATGAGAGTTATTGTCGTCGATCCCGATGCCAACCTGGTCTCGGCCATGCGCGCCGGCGCCTTCGGGTTGCGGCATGGCCGCATCCTGATCCTCTATCCCGAAGGCGAGCGCAGCATCGATGGCACGCCCCGGACATTCAAGAAAGGTGCCGCCATCCTCTCCGCTCATCTGCAGGTACCGATTGTTCCGGTGGCGATCGAGGGCTTCTATGATGCCTGGCCTCGAGGCAAGCGGTTCCAGAAATTCGCGCCGTTGGAGATTGAATTCGGCAATCCGATTTACCCGCCGCCTGAAGCCGAGGCCTCGGAAGCGGTGTACGAAAAGCTCACCGCAGAGCTGAAATCCCGCGTGGTGGGAATGTGGAAGGGATTGCGAGAACGGGCGGCCGCATCGACGCCAGCGCCGCACCCATAAAATCTATTGCCTGGCAGCCTGGGCTTTCTGCCCGAAGGCTTTTATGAAAGCGTCCACGATCATCGAGTCATAATCGGCATTGGAGTCTTTCGTGATCTTCTCGACCGCCTGAGCTGCGGTCGCTTTTCCCGCGCCCGCTCCGTTGACCCGCGCATCAAACTTCTCCGCCAGATTCAGGATCTGCACTTCGACCTGCGAGTCGGCCGGACTGGCGCCGCTCAGGCGCAGTTGCTGGGCCGCCACCAGAATGGGGATGGCGCGGCGCAGCGATCCGCCCATGAGCTGGGCCTGGGTGGCGTCGCCGTTCTCGCCCTTGCGCATGCCTTTTTCCAGTTCCTCCTGCGAGAGGTTGGCGGCCTTGTAAAGGATCTCGTTGCTGATGCCAATCTCGTTCACGTTCCGCAAGAGCGCGGCGGTGCGCAGGTCTTCGGAGCTCTCCGGATCCAGGCCCAGGGCTCCGGCAATTTTGCTGGCGTAGGCGGAAACCCGGAAGGAATCGGCTTCGCTGTTTTTCTGGTTGGAGAGAAACTGCTGCAGGATCACCAGCATTCCCTCGTAACCGTCTTTCAGCTCTTTCAGGCTTTTCTGGTTGCGCTCATGCAGCGTGCCCATGGCATAGGCAGTAACCACCAGCACTCCACCCCAGACTGTGATGTCAAACCAGCGGCTGTCGAGCGGCATGGCTTCCGTCCGGCGGCTGAACAGGGCGGGGTCCGTGTAGGTAAGCAGGACCACGACACACACGCTGGCGCAGGCCGTCAGCGTGGCATGCCGCCGCCCGAAGTAGTACGCCGAATAGAGCGTCGGAAGAAAGAAAAAGACCAGGGCCACGGCCTGAGCCGCCACCAGGAAGTGAATCATGGCAGTGATCAGTACCAGGGACAGCAGCAACCAGAGTTCTTTGTTTATTTTTCGCACGGCCTTCCAATCGCCGAACGCAGTCGTAGTCGCCCTGACAATCAACTTTCAGGCGGAGACTCGCCCAGCCTAGCTATGTTCGAACAAAGATGGGGACACTCCAAGTTACCCAGGTAATTCGACCATATGAAAGGCCGCTACTTGGCCCGGGGATGGGTCTGATCGTAGACCTGAAGCACCTGCTTGACCGAGAGCTGGGTGTAGCGTTGTGTGGTGGAAAGCCGCTCGTGGCCGAGCATCTCCTGGATGGCGCGCAGGTCCGCGCCTTCCTCCAGCATGTGAGTGCCGAAAGCATGCCGCAAGGTGTGGGGATGAACGTCCGGAGACAGGCCCTTGGCGACAGCAATCATCTTGATGATCCGCCCCACGCTGCGGGTGGTAAGCCGGCCCCCGCGCCGGTTGATCAGCAGTGCCGGAGAATGTTTCTTCTTTTCGGCCAAGAGCTGCTGGCGGGCCGGTAGGTAGGCCGCGAGCGCCACCTTGACCGTGTCGCCGAAGGGTACGTACCGTTCTTTTTTCCCCTTGCCGCGGATGAGAATGGCCTCGTTGCTCAAGCGGATGTCCTCGAGATTGATTCCGATCAGCTCGGAGTTCCGAATGCCGCACCCATACAGCAACTCGAACATCATGCGGTCCCGTTCGGGGAAAGCTGCCACTTCGGGCATTTGCCCATCCAGCACGCCATTCATTTCCTCGATGGTAGGCACGCGCGGCAGTGTTTTGGGAAGCTTCGGGGTCGAAACCAGGGCCGCCGGATTCTGCTCGACAACGCCTTCCTGGGCGAGCCAGCGGTAGAGCGACCGCACCGCCGCCAACGCCCGCGCCACCGAAGTCTTGCCCAATCCTTTTGAGTAAAGATGAGAAAGAAATCCGCGGATGGTGACGTGATCGATATGCTTCCAGTCCCGCGAACCCACGTAAGCGGCGAATTCATTAAGATCGCCGCTGTAGGCCTTGATGGTGTGCCGGGAGGCGTTGCGCTGGCCGAGTGCCTGCAAAAACTCGCGGATTGCTTTTTCGACGACGTTGGATTTCATATCAACTGTGGCTGCGTAGAGCCGGCATCTTGCCGGCTGTCGCGAGGGCGTCCCGCCCCGCACGGAGGGCAAGATGCCCTCCGGACAGCCGGCGGGACGCCAGCGCTACGGAAATCGCGTCAGGCCCTCGCCTTCGCTCGCGGATGGTGCTTCTGGTACACCGTCTTCAGCCGATCGAGGGCCAGGTGCGTGTAAACCTGCGTGGTCGAGATATCGGCATGCCCGAGGATGGTCTGCACTGTCCGTAGGTCGGCGCCGTTCTCCACCATGTGGGTAGCGCAACTATGCCGCAGCATGTGCGGGCTGGCGTCGCGCCCCGCGCCCGCCGAGGCCGCTCGAACCATCTGCCAAACCCGTTGCCGGGTCAATTTTCTGCCGCCGCGTCCCAGGAACAGAAGCGGCGAACTCTTCCCTTTATCGAGAGTCGGGCGGGCATCTCGCATGTAGCCAGCCAGGGCATCCTGCGCGCCCTTCCCCAGGGGAACGATCCGTTCCTTGTCGCCCTTGCCCCGCACCAGCAGATAACCCATGTCGAGTTTGAGGTCTTCGAGTTTCACCCCAACGATTTCGGAGACGCGCAGCGCTGCGGCGTAGAAAACCTCCAGCATGGCGCGATCGCGTTCCGCAATCGCTGCCTCAGTCTGACGCGGCGACGCGGGCCGCGGACGACCGAGCATGCTCTCCATTTCGTCGCGGGCCAGCGCCTTGGGCAGGACCTTCCACTGTTTCGGCGAGTCGATGTTCAGCGTGGGATCATGCTCCACCAGTTTGTCGAGCAACAGATAACGGTATAGATGACGCAGGGCCGAAAGTTTCCGGCCGACCGACCGGCCGTCGACCGAATTGCCAAACAGCTGCTGGATGAATTCCCGAACGTGATTGCGCCGGGCTTTGAGCAGAGTGCGCTTATGCTTCTCCAGGAAGGCGGCGAATTGTCCGATGTCGGTCTTATAGGCGGCAATGGAAAGCTGCGCCAGGCCCCTCTCGATTTTCAGGTAGTCGAGAAACCCTTCGATGATTCGCTGGTTGGCGGAAGAAGACACCCAATTAGTATGCGCGTTATCGGACGCTGAGAGAAGTATCAACCGAGGTTAACCACGGAGGACAGAGAGAACACAGAGAATTGGTTCTTCTCCGTGTCCTCTGTGCCCTCCGTGGTTAGTAAATTTCTTTCAAAAGCTCCACCGCATACAGCGCGCCCTCCGGCGTTTCCTCGTGCTTGAAGTACGCAAACACGTTGCGCTCCTGCCCCAAGTGTTCGCGGATTCGGTCCACCATGACGCGCCGCTCGTCGGGGGTATAGAAAGGCTTGCGGTAACGGTAGTAGCAGAAATCGGCGGTGATCACGTCGGGCGTGACCCGGTCTTCGGTTTCGGCGACGCAGAGGGCCCGGTTATTGCTCTTCAATAGATCGAAGATTTCATCCGTGAACCAGGAGGGATGGCGGAACTCGAACGCCGCCTGCACCGCCTTCGGCAGTGCGGGCAAAAACTCCTCCAGCATTTTCACATCGGCTTTCAGATTCGGCGGCAACTGAAACAGCACCGGCCCCAGTTTTCCGGCCTGCGCCAGCGGTTCGATCGTGCTCAGAAAGCGGGGCACAAAATCGGCCGTCGCCTTGAGCCGCTTGATGTGGGTGATGACCTGGTGTGCCTTCACCCCGAAGCGAAAGCCCGACGGGGTTTCGGCAATCCATTTCTGGGCCGTGGTTTCTTTGATCAGTTGCCGGAAGGTGAAGTTGACTTCCACGGTATTCAACTGGGTGGAATAGTGTTTCAGAAAGTTCTTCTGGGGAAGCTTGGCGGGATAAAAATCAGGCTTCCAACTGGGATACGCCCATCCCGAAGTGCCCACGAAGAGTTGCGCCATGTGTGACCCTTAAGCTCGGAGGTGAACCCCTGAACGCGTTGCAGATTATATCTTGCGGGTCTTTTTGCCTGCCGCTGCTTTCTTGCTTCCACGCTTTGCAGGCTTCTTCTCGCTTGCGGATTGGGCCGCGATTTCCAATCCAGTCTCGGCGGCCGCGGGCTTATTTCCGCGAGCTGCGCTCGCCGCACGAGCCGAGCCTGCCCTGAGCGAAGTCGAATCGCTCGCTCCCACATCGGCGGTCAGCTTCGGCAGCTTCTGCTTCAGTTTGAGAGTGGGCTCGAACAGGTCGCCCATTTTTTCCACCCGCTTCAGCACCTGGCCGGCTTCGAATACCAGCAGGGACGGGTCTTTCTTTTTCAGCAGGTGGTCGACTTCCTCCCACTTCACCGGCGTCGAAACCGTGGGATGCTCCCGCGCCCGCAGGGAATAAACCGCGATCGTGGTTTTGTGCTGGTCGTTCTGGCTCCAGTCGACCAGCACTTTGCCCTTGCGCAATTCTTTCTTCATGTCCGAAACCACCAGCTCGCGATGCTGGTCTTCCAACAACCGGGCGAGAGCATGAGCAAAAGGTTTCGTGTCCTCGTAATTGGTGGCCGTGTTAAGCGGAACGTAAATCTGCAGTCCTTTAGAGCCTGAGGTCTTGGGAAAGCTCTGCAGGCCGAAGTGTTCAAAAATCTCTCGCAGCCATACGCCCACCTGCGCGCACTGCACAATGTTGGCGGGCGGCCCGGGATCAAGATCGAAGACCATCATGGTCGGACAGTCGATTTCTTTTGCCAGGGAAAGCGAGGGATGCAGTTCGATGGCGGCCAGATTCGCCATCCAGACGACGGTGGGCAGCTCATCCGCCAGAATGTAATTGACGGTGCGCCGGTTGCCTTCGCTCCAGATGGGCGCGGTCTTGACCCAGTCGGGCCGGTGCGCGGTGGCGTTCTTCTCAAAGAAATATTCGCTATCCACCCCGTTGGGATAGCGCTTCAGGGTGAGAGGCCGTCCCGCCAGATGCGGAACCAGCACCGGCGCGATGTGGGCGTAGTAGTCAATGACCTGTCCCTTGGTGAAACCGGTCGCGGGATACAGAACTTTGTCCAGGTTCGACAACTTCAATTGCCGCCCCTGAATTTCAACCACCGGTGAAGTGCTCACGCTAGAAGTATAGTGGCGCGGGCGGCGACCGTGTGGTCGCGGGCGGCCCGCCCGCGGCTTTTGACCTTGATTCGGGTCGCTTCCATCCCCGCCGGAGAATAGCGCCACCGGAGCGTTCGTGGAG
>DASQHA010000002.1:0-3732 GCA_035632335.1 Terriglobales bacterium | reverse complement strand
GCTGGTGGGCGGCGGGGTGATCAAGATCGTCAACAACACCGTGCCGGCGGCGCTGCTCAAGCTCGGCTACACGCCGGAGCAGGGAAGCGACATTGTCTCCCACATCGACGCGACCGGAACGATCGAGGGCGCGCCGCACCTCAAGCCGGAGCACCTGCCGGTGTTTGATTGCAGCTTCCGGCCGCAGAACGGGGTCCGCTCGATCCACCACATGGGGCACATCCAGATGATGGCGGCGGTGCAGCCGTTCATTTCGGGGGCGATCTCGAAGACGATCAACGTCCCCGAGGAATGCACCGTGGATGATATTGCCGATGCCTACATCCAGAGCTGGAAGCTGGGGCTGAAGGCGGTCGCCATTTACCGCGACAACTCGAAGCGCGTGCAGCCGCTGAGCGCCTCCAAGCAGGACAAGAAAGACGCGGGGAAGGGAACTGCTCCCACCGGGATGAGCGCGTCGGCTGCCGCGGCGGCGCCCGCGGCCGTGACCGAAAAAATCGTCTACCGGCCGATGCGGCACAAGCTGCCGGCGGAGCGCAAGTCGATCACGCACAAGTTCGCCGTGGGCGGCCACGAGGGCTACATCACCGTAGGCATGTATGACGACGGGCAGCCCGGCGAGATTTTCATCCGCATGGCGAAGGAAGGCTCGACCATCTCGGGGCTCATGGACAGCTTCGCCACGGCCGTGTCGATGGCCCTGCAGTACGGCGTGCCGATGCAGGTGCTGGTGGACAAGTTCCTGCACGTCCGCTTCGAGCCGAGCGGCTGGACGGGCAACCCCGAGATCCCCTACGCGAAGTCGATCATGGATTACATTTTCCGGTGGATGGGGATCAAGTTCCTGGGGCCGCAGTACAAGCACGTGGAGGCCGGCGAGACCCCGGAGCTGCGCCCCACCGAGCCCGAGCCGCAAAAGGAGCTGCCGTTCCGCGCGGCCGTAGAGGATGCGCCCACCTGCGCCGAGTGCGGCTCGCTCATGACCCGCAACGGGAGCTGCTACAAATGCGGCAACTGCGGCAGCACCAGCGGGTGTAGCTAGGGGGGCCGCAGTAGGCAGGCGAGGAGGTATAAATTTCGCTAACTGTTCGCACGTGTAGGACGTGACCCATGCGTGAAACCAAAAGCGGAAGAGGCCCGCTGTGCGGGGTGGGACCAGCGCAGGGCCGGTTCGAGGTGGATTTCAAGATTCACTTCGATACACAGATTCGAGTCATACGAAGCGGCATGCCGCCGGTAGCGAAGGTAACGGCAACCGTCTCGGTCATGCAGTCGACCGATGGGCGCTTCATTCCGGCCGGCCAGTACGATCTGGACGCAGACGGGGAGTCTATCCGCTTGCAGAATCTCGGCTCGTCCTGGCACGTACTCTCAAAGCCATGACCCATGCGATGTTTGAAGAATTGCTGAAAAGGAGGCCTTGTGCCTACGGAACAGGAAACACTGAAACACTTCGCCTTCGCTGTTGGGGGCGGCACTCTCGGTGCGCTGCTCGTCAAGAGCCACTACGACGAGGCGAAAAAGAGCCGCGCTGAAAAAGAAGACCCAGAGGGAGTCGAGTGGATCTGCTCGTTGATCGACGACCTTTTGGAAGAATGGACGCCGCGGAGCTACGAAACCGAGGACGAGTACACTAAGGCCCTATATCGTTATCTGAATCGTCGCATTCCCGAGGAACTTGAGGAAGATGACGAGGTCGACGTCGATCTTTGGCCGACGACGCACTGCGGTGTGCCCGACATTTTGATCAATGGTCAGCTCGTGCTGGAATTGAAACTTGATCCCGACAAGGGCGGCCGCGACCGGGGCATCGGGCAATGCGCTGACTATTCTCGCGAGTGGCTCACATGGTTGGTCGTCATCGGCAGCCCTGCTTGGCGCATTCAGGAGCTGGAGGAGCTTCTAGCCGCCAGGAGACTCGAGGGGATTAAGGTCGTCTCATTTACCTGAAAGTTGAACTCAGGATTAGAAGAAATGTATGTCGAAGAAGGATCAACAGACGCTCTTGCTTTTGGGCGGGATCGCGCTGGGACTATATTTGCTCTCTAACCCGCGCTGCGGCCGTGGCTGTCAGACGCTCGCGGAACATTTGCTGACGCACAGCCTGCACGAGCTTCTGGTGTAGCTCTTGCGATTGGGGTGATTTTGTTGAGAGGGACGCAACTGGCCAAAAGAGGTTGCGAGCCACCGGAGCTAGCGCAGGAGAGGGGTGCTGTCGATTCAGTGAGGTATGGGGCAATTGGTGCTTGGCTTTAGTCCGGCGGAGGCTGCGGCTGCGAGGCGCAGCGGGGCCAAGAAGAGGTCAGGGGCACCTTCGCCGATTCACCCACGGCCGACTCAGCGGCCAGACGGCCGCGGCAAACTGATTGCCTTTGGCTGGTACGGCGGAAAATTCAGTCACCTGGGCTGGCTGCTGCCGCTGTTGCCGGAGTGCCACCACTATTGCGAACCATTTGCCGGCTCTGCGGCGGCGCTGCTGAACCGGGAGCCATCGCCCGTTGAGACGTACAACGACATCGACGGCGAAGTCGCCAACTTTTTCCGGGTTTTGAGGAATCAGGGAGACGAGCTGGTTCGGCTGATTGCCTTGACGCCGTTTTCGCGGGAAGAGTTCTATGAGGCTGTGTCGTCCGCTGATCCGACGATCTCCGACTTGGAACGGGCGCGGCGGTTCTTCGTGAGGGCGCGCCAGGCCCGAACAGGACTCGCGCAGACAGCCTCGTTAGGACGCTGGGCCAACTGCAAGAACACGAGCCGCGCCGGCATGTCGGGAGTGGTTTCGCGGTGGCTCGGAAGTGTGGAGGCGCTACCCGAGGTGGCGCTGCGCCTGCTTCGCGTGCAGATTGAGAACCGGCCGGCCGTCGAAGCCATTGATCTGTACGACGCCCCAGGAACACTCTTCTACTGCGACCCTCCCTACGTGCACGAGACGCGCGGCGACAACAAGGCATATGGCTTTGAGATGGACGAGCCGGCCCACCGGGAGCTAGCAGACGCGCTGCATCGGCGGCGCGGCAAAGTCGCCGTCTCCGGCTATCGGTGCGATCTCATGGACAGGCTTTACAAAGGCTGGTGCCGCTTTGACGCCCCCGTGAAACAATGCCACTCGATCAAGAAGCCCCGCCAGGAATGCCTCTGGATGAACTATTAGGATCAAATTCGTTCGTGAGGCCGTCCAGACCGCGATACACTTGAGGCGTGCCGATCATCTCGGCGTTCTTCGGAATCGTGATCCGAATGTTTTACAAGGAGCATGATCCCGCCCACTTCCACCCGAGCACCAGGGTCAGCAGGGGAAGTTCAGCTTCGATGGGGCGATGATCGTGGGCAACATCCATTCCAGGACGGCGCGCCGTCTCATCCGCGAGTGGGCGCGCCTCCATCATCGCGAGCTCGAGGCCAACTGGCAGAACATGAAGGATGGTCGTCCTCTTGAGAGGATCGAGCCCATACCCATAAGATATTGTTATGACACTGCTGCCGTCTGTCATCCGTGCTGAGTACCGTGGCGGGTTTCGTATCCACGTCACCTTCAACGACAACTCGGAAAAGACGATTGACTTTCGCCGGTGGCTGGATGGTCCGGTTTTTGAGCCGCTCAAGTCCCCGGAGTACTTTCGACGGTTTTTCATTGACGGGGGCGCCGTCGCCTGGCCGAACGGCGCCGACATCGCCCCTGAGACAATGTATAACGTTGCGACCCGGAAGAGACGGCCCAGCAAGCGCTGGCAA
>DASQHA010000001.1:0-5203 GCA_035632335.1 Terriglobales bacterium | reverse complement strand
AATTCCGCGACCAGCTCCTTAAGTTGGGTGCGGGCGAGCTCGGGCTTCTTCTCGCGCAGGGCAGCCAGCGCCAGCAGAATCTTCGCAAACGGTCGCAGGTAATGGCCACCAGCGGCGGCGATCGCCAGCTGCTGCAGGCCTACCCTCTTGTCGCCGTGGATTCCGGCGAAGCCAAGGAAAAACTTTTTTATTCCCGGCAAACTCCCGATGATGTAATTCGCCACGCCTAGGCCAAGATAGGCATCGGCGGCGTCCGGAGCGGCCACCAGTAGTCTCTGGGCGTACTTGTCGGCCTCGCGGACCATTTTCAGGCTGTCGAGCTGATGCTTATCGATAAGACTGGCATAATCGGCCTCCATGCCCAGGCTCAGGGTCATGGCAAACAGGGCGTTTGCATCGCCCGGGTGCGTCCTCAGTCGCTGCTGCGCCAGGTCTTGTGCCTGTTTGTCCGCGGCAAAGAAAGCCGCCCGCAGTGTTGGGTCCGGATGGAGAGGGATCTTGCCAAGAAAAAGCTTGTTGTCCAGAAAAAACTTAGAAGTCAGGACGCCCTGCTGAATGCACTCTTCAAACAGATAGCTAGCTGCCACCGACGCGCTCCCGAGGGGGTCTTCAGGGTTGGACTCATGCCAAATCTCAAATTGCTTGCGAGCCTCCCCGGGCTTAAGTTCATAGAGAAGGTGAAAGCCGGCGTCGAGCTCCGGAACGTGCAAGGCCTCGATGGGAGCCTGCCCGGAAGCTGGCAGCGCCGCTGTGATCGCCAGGAACGTCAGAACTTTGACAATACCTCTTGGTCTGCGGCAGATCATCGCTTCGGCCGCAATCCGATTCACTCACGGCCGTCAGTCTATTAAGCAACGAAAGCGGGATGCAATCATGTGAGCAAAATCACCGCGCGGCGTGTCAGCTCGCACAACAGCCAGATCTTCTTTCTTCAGTAAATCACCTTCAGCGAAAACTGTATCTGGCGCGAGGGGCCGGAGGTCTTGCTGATGACGCCAAAGCCGCTGCCCCGCAGAATGTTGGATGGCAGCCCGAAATCCACCAGGTTGAACACGTTGAAAAACTCGGCGCGAAATTCCAGGGTGCCGAACTCTGCATTTCCGCGGCGGCCGAAGGGCGTGTCCTTGATCAGCGCGATGTCGAAATCCTTGAAGCCCGGTCCGCGGAAGGTGTTGCGCCCCAGGGTGCCAAAGCGGCCGTGGTTCGGGCCGGTGCCTCCGGGCAGGTTGATCGGAATGGAAAAGAACGAGGCGTTATCCGCGCCTCGCCCGAAATAGTCTTCGCGCACTGGCCCGCTGGTCGAAAAATGCGGCTGTTCCACCAGGTCGGGACGGTCGGTTCCGCCCGCTCCCACGCCTGTCTGCTGCACTCCGGAGTACACCGTGAACGGCGATCCGCTGGTCAGCGTGGTGATATTCAGGAACTGCCAGCCCCGGATGAGCGTTCTTCCCAGCGGCCGCAGAAAGCCAATTCGCTGCAGCGGCAAAACCTGGATAAGGCTCAGAGTGAACGAATGCGTCGCATCGAAAGTGGATGGCCCCTTCTCCGCGCCCGGGTCCCACGGATTCTGCGGCAGGGTCTGCAGCACCACCCCGGCGCCTCCCAGCACTCCGCCCAGCACCGAACTGGTGTCATCCAGCGATTTGGAATAGGTATAGCTGGCCTGCAGTCCCAGTCCGGCGCGCGCGGAATTCTTGCTGACGCTGGTTTGCAGGGCATGATACGTGGAGTGCGACCGGCTGGTCATCACCAGCTCCGGCCCGAAACCGCCGATCGCTTTTCCCGCGGTGTCGAACTGGGTGAAGGGCGCGAACGCGGGATCGGCCCCGCCATAACTGTTCGGAGAATACACGCTGGACAGATGGACGCCGACCGTGCCCACATACGCCGCGCTGAACTTCACATCCTCAAAATCGTGGTCGACGCCCGCCGTGAAAGTCTCGATATACCCGTTGCGGAAGTCCTTGGCGAAACCAATCATGGTGATCAGTTGGACCTGGTTCCCGGGCGTGAGCGCCCGCAGATCGTCCTGGTAGCGTTGCAGATCCACCTGCGTATTCGGAGGCACGTGACTGGCGTCTCCATTCGGAAACAGAAGCTGCCCCGAAGTGGTGTACGGAGGCGGAAGCTTTATCGGCACGAACTTGTTCTGGAAAGGCAAGGGAACGCCGGGCAAGGCGTTCGCGTAAAGGCTGGTCGCGAGCGGGATACCGCCGGTAATGAAATTGTCCTGCCACAGGTTGGGCAGCATGGTTGTAATCGAGCCGCCCGCGTGCAGCACGGTGTGGCTGGCCACGGCATAGTCGACCGACAGCCGCGGTCCCCACCCGTTCCAATCCTGGTCGTAAGGAGGCTGCGGGTTGTACAGGAAAATCTGCTTCGCATGGTGGTCAGAGTAGGGAACGTCTTTCCCGTTCGCGTCGATAAATTTCGGAAGCGACGTGCGGTTCTCCGCTTCGTGGATCCGGCTGCTCACCTCGTAGCGCAATCCGTAGTTGATGGTCAGGTTGGGGCGGGCTTTCCAGGTGTCCTGGAAGTAGAAGTTGTAGGCCTCGCGGCGGACTGCGGCTTCATCGAAGCGGTCGCCGGTGGGGGTCACGTCCGCTGGGGCGATGATGCTGAACGAATAGGGCGTGGCGGTCAGCAGGCCGGTCAGCGAGTCCGGCAGAGGATCTCCCGGCTGAATATCGTGCGTGCCGCTCGCCGACGTGATCAGCACCGGAGAGTAAGCCGTGCCTCCGCCGAAAGAGTAACTCCCGTTTGGATTGCTGCCGAAGATGGTGGCATCGCGATTGGCCCGTATTTCCACTCCCCACTTGAAGGCATGGTTGGAATGCACGTAACTCATGTCCTGTTTGAGCTGGTAGAGATTGCTGAACGACCCGAAAATCGAGCCGCCCGCCGAATTGAATCCCTGAAAGAGTCCGTCGCCGAATTGCAGGGCCGGCTGCGTGTGATTAATGGTGGGGAAGAACGGCGTGCTGCGAATGTAGCTGAACGAAGTGTCGGAAATAAAGTGCGGAGAAAGGGTCCGCGAATATCTCACCCCGGCGTTGCGCTGATGATCGAAGAACTGCACCGCAAAACTGGGATCAATCGCGGTCTGATCGGGATTGGTCAGCGGTCCGGTCACCTGGTTGAGACTGAACCGGGTCAACAGCGTTGCTTTGTCGGAAATCTTGTGATCGACGCGCACCGAAAACTGGTCGGTGCGGGTGTAAATCTTCGAAGAGGCGGCGTAGGTGCGTTCGCCATAAGCTCCCTTCGGGTCGTTAGGCAGGGGATAGCGATCGAGCACCGGAACAATCGCCGGATTCACCGGCACGGTCAGCGTGTCGCCGGGAAAAGTCTCGCTGTCAATTCCCTGGCGCTCGGCCGCGGTCGGGACGGGAATGACCTGCGTCGTCCCCAGCACCTGGCGAAAGCCCTGGTACTGGCCGAAGTAAAAGGTCCGGTCGCGTCCGTTGTAAACCCCCGGCAGCACCACCGGGCCGCCGTTCGTAAACCCGAATTCATTGCGCACAAAAGGAGGAATGCGGCGCTCGTCGGCCACGCTCTTGTGATCAAAATAGTTGCGCGCATCGAAGGCGGCGTTGCGGGCAAATTCGAAGAAGCTGCCATGCACCTGGTTGGTGCCGGACTTGGTCAGGACGTTGGTGAAGCTGGCAGCGCCGTGCCCCATCTCCGCCGGAATCACTCCCGAGCTGGCCTGCACTTCCTGGATGGCGTCCACGTTGAAGTTGGAAAAAGTCGCGCCGCCCATTTCCGGATCGGTCGTGTCGAACCCGTCGAGCGCGAACACGGTGGCCGTGCCGCGCTGTCCGTTGACCGCGAATTGCTGGGTAAAGTTGGCGGCGCCATTGGCGTCGGTCATGGTGCCCGCCGCCAGCAGCAGCAGCTTGCTGAAGTCTCGCGCATTCAGCGGCAGGCTCGAGACTTCCGAGCTGGTAAGAAGCTCGCCGCCGCTGCCCTGCACCGAAATCGCTTCGCCCGATTCCAGCACGCGCACTTCCGAAGCCTGGGATGACAACTGCAGCGTGAAGGTAAGCTGGACCCCTTCGTTCACAACTACGGGCTTCACCGAGCTCCAGGTCTTGCCATCCCGTTCGACCGCCAGTAGGTAGTTTCCGCCTACGATTTGAGGGAAGGCGAACCCGCCGTCCGCCGCGGTGCCGGTAACGTAGTGACGGTCTCCCGCGATCGAGCTCAGTCTGACGGTTGCCGTCCCGATCGGCTTGCCGGCAGCGTCGCGCAGCACTCCGCGCCACGACGCCAGGGCAAAAGCGCCGGCACCGGTGGCCGCCACCAATAGAGTGACGAGACACCAGCCACGCAGAATTTCCCTAAGACGGAAGAACATTGCAGGGCATTATATCTGGGACTGCAGGCCCGCCCGGCGAAGCTCAACGAAACACGTGGAGACAGCCGCCCCCGGCTGTCGGGTCGAGCGCAGCTCGACTGGTTTTAGCCGGGCCGCTTAGCGGAGCTCTGCTCGACTATTTTTTTTGGCCCAAACGAGGAGCTCCGCTCCGCCGGACAGCCGAGGGCGGCTGTCCCCACGTACCTGTGATCGCTCCCCGCACAAGCGCGGACGCTCGCGCCCACATCAATTCCTTCCCGGCGGTTGCGGTATAGTAGCGGCTTCAGGACCAAGCATGGCGCGTCTTCCGAAGCTGCGAGAAATTCCCATCCTGCTGCGGGCCGTGGCTCTGGTCGTCGCCGTCCGCCTGGCTTTGTGGATGGTCCCGTTCGCGAGGCTCAGGCAAGCTGTCGCCCGCCTTGCCCATGCCCGCTCGCCTCGAGAGACCCTCTATTCGGTCGAGCAGCTCAGCTGGGCGGTGCGCGTCGTCAGCCGCTACGTGCCTCGCGCTTCCTGTCTCACCCAGGCGCTGGTTCTGCACATCCTGCTTCGCCGGGAAGGCTTGCCGTCCAGAATCCAGGTAGGCGTCAGCAAAGTTGCGGGACACTTTGAAGCTCATGCCTGGGTCGAAAGCCAGGACCGGGTCGTAATCGGAGATTCGAGCCTGCAGCGCTACACTCCGATGATGGTCTGGGATTGAAAATCTGGGAATTGCCGCCGGCATCAGGCCGCGCCGGGCAATCTAGGTGCAGCGCCCAATCACTCGGCTGACAAACTGGACGGCCGCGGCCTTGGAGGGAAAGCAGTCCGCGAAGCGCTCCAGCAATTCAGCCGCCAGCTGGG